>CAWGZP010000036.1:0-21564 GCA_963826655.1 uncultured delta proteobacterium | reverse complement strand
TCAACTGGTCGAGAAACTCGTTTATTCTGGCCATGCGGCAGTTGACTCGGCACTCGTTGCCTACGGCCAGTTGGTGTTCGGCATATTCGATAGAAATCCGGCGCTTCTCACCGTGGATTATCTTTTCTACAGGCGTATCGTAGATGTTGCCCACATTGAAACGATCGTCGTTCAAATAAACGCTGCAAGTGTAGAAATCTCCGCTGGACGAGATGTATCCCCAGAAAGGGGTGGAATAGCAGTGCGCAAACCGGGGCGCCCCCTCGGTATAGTTGATGGTGGCGGCTTTGCGGAAGATGATCTTTGTTTTCCCTTGGCTATGATATTGGCGCACTGCAGAGTCGATCATGCGGATGATTTCCGCGGTGTAGGTGAATCCGCTCTTATTCAGCATCTGAGGATGTTCCGAGTAGGGTTTGAAGCTCAGATAATCAACACCGATGTCTGAGTAGAGCCGAATCGCACCCTCCACGTCGCTGAGGTTCTCTTCAATTAAAAGGAATTGGACCCCTATCGTGCACGACAGTTTGAGACGATCTCTTGTTGCCACTGCCTCTTTGAGGCTGTTGAGGGTACGATCGAAATTTTCAGACCTGACTTGGTGTACCTGTTCGTAGGCCTTGGAGGTGGCAGCGTCTATACTGAACCTGATCCAGGCGAGATGCGGAAGTATGTTCTCCCATATCAAGCGATTGCCGGCCATGCCGTTGGTTGTTATGGAAACATCGATTCCATTCTCCTTTGTGTGCCGGACAATTTCGGCCATTTCGGGATGTAGAAGAGGTTCTCCTTCACCGGCGAACATGATGCTCTTAATCCCCAGTCCTGCCATTTCCACTATTCTTTTTTTCAGAATTGCCGCATCAAGGCTAAATGGTTCATCACGAGCGAAGTCCAAACCGCAAAAGATGCAGTTGTGATTGCAATAAGAGACGGGACTGATTTCCAGGTAAACGGGTGAGATAAGCCGGTCCTTTTGCCACGCGCAAACCCTGTCCAGGTGCCAAAACAGCTTGTGCCCATCCAACATGTAATCGCTTTTCATTGTATTTCTCTGATTTCCACACTGGTATGGCCATAGATTTGGAAACGGTTCGTCTTCACCTTCACGTCGCAGGGATTGCAATCCCCATAATTATCGCATCCCCTGAACTGGTCTATCGACCCCCCGGAAAAGTCCTCATCGAGTACATGGGCGATGGGCTCGCGCGCTTTGTATAGATCGGCGTGACATCTAAAAACGTTCCCCGCTGGATCGACGATGATTTCGGTCGTTTTGCAGATGCAACGCTTGAGCGTGGCGCCATTGACGCAACCTTCATATTTGAAGGTCCCATAGATGATGTCATCGGATTGCCCAAGGAATTCCTTGGTCCTAAAATCAAGCCCCAGCTTTTGGCAACGCAACTGGACCTCTTTGATATGACCGTGGATTTCCGGAGCGGGATGCTCAATCCCGTACAGCCCGACCCTGAACCCGGCATCCTGCAATTTCAGGGTTTTTGCAATCAGTTCATCGATATTATTCTGCCCCGGGTGGTAGCTTGCTCGAATGGCGGCGTAAGGAGCTTCCCGCGTGAAACGCCAGACGGGCGCATTCCTGATGAACTCATCGACGTCAAATGTAAGATTGGTCATGAGATCCATCTTGATTTCGGGCTTAACCCCATTGACGATACTGTAGAAGTCTTTGTGAAGCGTTGGTTCGCCGCCCTGGAGAGTGAGTGGCAGGTCATCGCGCAATATGAAGCGGTTGATAGCGGTGATCCACTTCCCGGCCTCCATGTGTCCGCCGGCGCCCCGTGCTGAACGGGACTTGAGCGCATGCAGGTTGATGCAGTAAGGGCAGGCGAGATTGCATGCAAGCGTCAGAAATATCGCAACATAATTATGGTGATCTCTTGCGATGATGTTAGTCATAATAATCGTTAAAACCTTTTTGCTTGAATGATTATTCGATCTACAACCGACCTTGCCTTCCGGATGTTTTTGCCCCATTCGACAAAGTTGTGATCACTGACTATTGGATACTTCATGGACCGCTCGAAATACTTTTGATGGACATCCGTCAGCCAAGGTCTTAGCCATGCAGCTACCTTTTCCGTATTGAATGGTGATCCGTCCAGGGGACTGATTAACGGATTTTTACTCAAATCAAAAACAACGACTCTTTCGGGAGCAATTCCAAGATCATTCTTGTCAACCATGTTTCTGTCCAAGAAAAAGCCATCAATAGGATCAAGGGAAGGATAGATTTTACCTTTAAGACAATTATTTTTGATCAGCCAAGGTGTATAGTGATTTGCATGTACGACAACCCCTTCTCCAGCAATCTTCCAACATAGATATATTGGGAAAGTCGAATAATAATCGGCATCGACGTAATTTGCGTGAGGCAAATACCGGTAAAGAAGTCCATACAGTTTATCATAGGATATATTTATTGTTCCCGACGCATCCCTATACTGGTTTACATCGCCGAGAAGATCCTGGTCATAGTCAAGCCGGAATCCCATCCCGGAGACAACTCTATATTGGTCCTCCACATTAAGTAGATCGAACAGGAACGAATCCGACACAATGTGGTCGGGCCAGAGATTTAATGTGTATGCATCCAGGCATCTTGCGCATTCAATTGCGGCATACTGCTCGGCATTGGTAAGAAACGTGATCGGGATCGTCCATTGGCCGCCACGTGCTTTACCGTAGGCAATCGCATAGCCGAGAAGCTCTTCCGGGAATTCTACGAAATGAACTTGTGCATGGGTTTGGAGGCCATGAAACAGCGCATTATTCGATAAGCAGCCGAAATCCTCTCTTGTAGTTGCGACTACAAAATGAATATTATACTTGCTTGCAGCGTATGGCAGGTTGTTTTTTGCAATCAGGATCGAAAGCAAATAATTCAAAAAGAGGTCCAGATATTTGGATCCAAACAAGGCAATATTTATAATGAGTTTTGGCTTACGAGATGCTTGCGAATTGCGTATCCCACTTATCAGCTCATTTACGGTTGCGCTGTAGAACCGAATAGTCTTGAGCATGAACCCGGGATACTGGTCGGATGGATCCACCTCGTGCAACTTGCTGAAAAATGCGCTGTATTGTTCGCTGGAGCCGTGCCTTAGAAAGCACTCTCCAGCTTGATACAAGAATACCGAGTCACGTAAACCTTGATCGAATGCCTGGTTGTAGAAAGTCAATGCATAGTCGTATCGCCTTATATAATAACAATGCTTCGCCAGTTCATAGAAGATATCCGGGCCTCGCAATGCATGTGCTTTGGCCAAGTTGCGGTCAATGCGGCCCGGGTATTCCGCAAGGAACTTCTCAAGCGTATCGAGATCGGGGGGGTGGCCAAATACTGTCTCGTGGTCTTCCATCACACTCTTCACCTTCCTCCCCTTTTTTCTGGAACCACCTGCTCAGTCCTGTGATCTGTCTTTTCATTCCTACTCCGGTCGGGAAATGACCGATCTTTCCTGACCCTGCCCGCTTGATCTTCCCGCCCGGCGGCGCTCCACAATGGAGTTTACCGCGCCACGATGAGGAATTAGCAAGACTCGTGCCTTGGCATGCGATCCTGCATATTGACCACATTCTGCGTCATGCAGGTCCTTTCAGTTGCTTCTCCGGCAGGCAGGGTTACGGTTTTCCGGCACGGGCGTGTAACATGGAGATGGGCCAAACTGAAAATGCGGCGAGCCTTCGTCGACGAAGAAAGGAATCGCGTGCCGGTGCGCTACGGATTGTCAATTAAATGCCAGCTTGTTATTCGGGCTGCGTCAAAGAATCACACTCAATGTATCTAACCTTTGCCCTGTTTCGCAAAACTGCTGGATCAACCCCGCTATTCCGGCGAGATCCGTCCTACCGTTGGCGGGCGCATCGGCCCATTTGACATTATGTTCAATCCTATATTCGATACAGCCTTCGGGGATGTAGACAGACATACAGATTTCAAATAAAGTTGACATGCATTGGTTTGGCGCCGGCATTGAACTGGTCAGGTTCGCTCCGGTCACTTTTCAAATCCCAGAGACACTCGTTTACCTTGTGTTGAAGGCAAAGCGATCCGCACATCGTCCGAGCATCGAATTTATCGGAAGCGATGAATTCAAGAACCTCCCGGTACCTCTTACTTCGCCAAATCTCCTTGAACGACTGATCGACGATATTGCCGATATGAAATTCTTTGTACCTCTCGTTGAACAACATTCCGCAAGGCGCAACCAGTCCCGATCCGGAAAACTGCATGATGAAAGCCGGTCCATAGCATTTACTATAGCATCTCTTACCCCCGCTGAGCACTTTGGACCATTTTACACTGACCTGATATTCCTCAGTGGAATAGGTCTCTGCCTGTTTCAAAATCTCCACAAGTTCAAAGTACTTGGAATACTCAACACCTAAACTGCCGAGTTCATCATCACTGCAGTGCTTTATCACCAGATAATCTACGCCAAGTTCCTTTCCCAATTCGACAAGAGGAATAATTTGATCTTTGAATTCAGGCATAAGAACCATCTGAAGACCAAGGGTAACATCATGATGGCTTCTATTCTTAATCTCTACACATTTGCGAATTGTGTTAATTACTTTATAATAACAATCAGTAGTACAACCATGGATTTCGGCATATCGATTTGGCTCACCAGCAGATATATTAAATCTGAGGTACGTTAGACGTAAGAGTATGTCGTCGAGGGAGTCATCCCTTAATAAATAACCGTTTGTACCTAATGCCATGTCAAGCCCATTATTCTTACCACGGATGATGGCATCCAAAAGATTTGGATTGCACGTGCTTTCACCATCGCTTACAAAACTGATTGCCTTAACCCCAATGTCGGCGGCATCATCGAGAAACCTGTAGATGACATCTTTGGTGATACGTTTTTCCTCATTGGCTTGTAAAGCCCCATAGCAGTAGATGCACCTGTATGTACATCTCCGGGTCAGCGCACAATCTATGGTAATTGGGGCTATGAGTTCCCCGTTGAGCCAAGAATTAATTCGTTCTCTGTGCCAATGCAGTTTGTGGCCGTCAAGAATAATGTTCTTCATTTACAAGTCCCCACGCTCTATTTGTAACATAGGCGTACCAGAGAGTTACTATTTCAGCAAAATAAAGGACTATGGCGGATAAAAGACAAAAGCGGCGAATCATAAGAGGTTACCTGCCGGAAGCCCTCCTATTTAGGTATAAACTGAATCGCGCCGGTACAGCAAACATACAGCGGCTATCTGCCGATTGACCAGGGAAGGCCTGTATTGGCTCTATTTGCCATGCATTTATTTCGAGGCGGATGAAAAATGGATCCCGAGCTTTCTCCGCGTCTGTCTTCGGTGTTCGTTGAGATCGTCTTCCGACATGTCATACAGTTTTGCTACTCGCTGTAACTTCTCGGGTGAGCCAAAATTGATCCTATCCCACTCGAAGGCGCGAAGGACTGTGAGTTCAAAGGGAGTGAATTCCTCTGTAGTGATAAATCCGGCTCCAAAACCGAAAAAATCGGGACTGAGAAAGCTGAAGCCCTTGGACAGGTATCCTTTTTCGGAAGCAATCCGGTAGAGATCAGTGCGTGGAAGGGGAGTGGCAATTTTGAAGTGACTTACGTCAAAATCGTTTTGATCCGCAAATCGAAACGTCTGCCGTATTTCGTCCCACGTCTCGCCAGGGACGCCTATTACAAAGTTGGCCCCCACAACTATGCCCAGCTCATGGCATTTCCTGATAAGTCCCGGGATAGTCACCAGATTAAGCGGTTTATGCATAACGTCTCGCAAGACACGTTGACTGCCCGACTCCACTGAGATTGTGATCTGCGTACAGCCTGAGGCTTTCATCAATTCCAAAAGGCCTTCATCCAAATGCCAGGCAGCGACGGCCGCGGCTTTCCAGGAAAGATTGTACTTGCGCTCCAGGAAACTGTTTAGCATCGTAACCGCGCGCTTTCGATTGACAAGCAGCGCATCGTCTAGAAATACGAGATTTCCCACATTGTGTCTGCCCATCAGAAATTCGATTTCATCTAAAACATGTTCAATTGGCCGAAAGGCAACCTTGCGGCCGCTAATTGTGCGGGAGGCGCAAAAAACACAGTTATTCGGGCAACCGTAAGAAGAGATTATAAAAGCTGAAGGTTTGTCTGAATTGAATTGGTAATCCAGGGTATTCTGCTTTAAATACAAATTTAGGTCGACCAGTGAATAATCAGGTCGAGTCATCTCCAGGAGGTCCCCTATGTAATGCGAAGGGGGGTTCGCAATGAGTTCATTGGAAGTTCCACGGTAGGCTATTCCCGGATAACATTTGGCCTGGGACGCATTGCCGGACAGGAGTAAATTGAGGAACTCGTTAATGCGATCTTCAGCATGATACATGAATAGCCAATCGATATTCCGATCTTTTATTGCTTCTTCCGGCAGAGTCGTAGCATAAACGCCTCCCAGGATCGTAGTGCAGCCCGGGCAGGCAGCTTTGGCCAGTGCAAAGGTACGGTGGACCTGACTGTGATATTCGACAGAGGTGCCTGTTACCATTATTACGCTTGAATTAGAATCGGCAAGATGTGCCTTAAGCTGATCCTCGGATAAATCTTCCCCATTAGCGTCCACAATTGAAAATTCAAATTCATCCTTGAGCAGAGATGTCAAAATCAGAGCTGAGTATGGAATACTAATCCAGGGCTTTTTCCCGAACCATCGTGTATTGGGGATAATTAGAGTCAATTTCTGCTTGCCGCCATTCCTACTCGCCTGGGTATTGTCGTTCATATCAGCGGTCCCTCTCTTGTACACAATACTGTTGACTTCACTGTTGCCGGGTTAAGAAATGAAAAAAGTCAGGCCTGATCCCATTACGTGGTAATGGTTATGGAGCAACTCATTCCGCAGATCGGTCGTTTTATTCTTTCGATCCACCTTATGTGAAATGGATGCGATCTTCCTTATTCGCCCTGTCATCGGGTTAAAAAAATCCTGCCGGCCTTCACTCGTTCGCGCCAATAATCGAGCAGGTCTCGCATTGTTATTTCGAACGGGATTTCGGGCGCCCAACCGGTGTGGCGCCTGAATTTGTTCGTATCCGGCACCTGCAAATCGGCGTCGAGCGGGCGGAGCCTTGCTTCTTCGGTCTCCACCTTAATGACATCGCCGCAGGTGGATATGGACACGAGGTGGTTGAGCATCTCGCCCACCGTGCAGGAAAAAGATCCCCCGATGTTGTAGTATTCGCCGGGAACAGGATTCACGGTAACGAGCAGGTAGTACGCCCTCACCGCATCGCGCACGTCCGACCATGTCCGCAGGGACTCGAGATTCCCGGTCTTCACCACGGGCGGGATGGTCCCCTGCTCGATCATTGCTATTTGCTTTGCGAAGGAAGACTCGGCAAAAACGTCGCCGCGCCTGGGGCCGGTGTGGGTGAACATGCGGGTGGTAACGACCTTTTGCCCATAGGCTTCGGCATGGAACCGCCCGACCATGTCTGTCCCCATCTTGGAAATGGCGTAAGGCGAGGCTGGGTGAAAGGAACATTCCTCGCCTATCGGGAGTTTTTCTCGAGGGACCCGGCCAAATACTTCCGAAGAGGAGCAGACGTGAATTACGGGATCGATGCCCTCACATTTTCTGATGGCCTCCAGGATTCGTTCGGTACCCAGGATATTCGTGTCGAGTGTCTGTATCGGCGCCGTAAAACTGGTGGTGGGATAGCTCTGCGCGGCCAAGTGAAACACGTAATCGGGCTTTGACTGCTCAATAGCGTTCTGAAGCGATATGTAATCGCACAGATCGCCATAAACGAAATGGACCCGGTCCTTCCGATTGGCCCTGTCCAACAGGTGTTCGACGTTACCCAGAGGGCTCCGCCAGCGACACATTCCGTATATGTCCCAGTCGGTTTTTTGAAGAAGGAAATCGGCCAGGTGCGAACCCACCATTCCTGTTATTCCAGTGATGAGAGCCCTTGACTTCTTCATGTGCACTCCATTTAGCCGTTAATAACCCTTCGCCGGACTTCGCCTCTTCGGCGCACTCTAAATGACAGCCCGCTCGCGGTTTTCCAGGTTTCCCGCAGATTAAAGCAACAACTATGCCTAATGATAGCTTGCAGGATGCGAATCCGGGCGCCCATGCGATGCAGCTTGTAGAACTCTTTTAGCTTGACTGAACCGCCACCTTTGGCGTTACCCGGGAACCCGGGGAATAATTGGACGATTCTCTGACACGTCGTGCCGGGTCCATTTCGTCATATAAATGACAACCGGTCCTGCTCCGATTACAGGTGGAAAATTCGGATTGATGAAAGAAATGCCGATGTGTGTTGGGCAGAAGACTTGGTGGGCTGCGCTCCGCCTAGCCCGCCTTACGGACCTTTTCATGGTTCGGGGTATCTCGGCGGGACATGAGGAACTGGTTGCGAGGGATGTCCGATTCTGACGAATGTCCTGATCTTGAGGTTCTGCTTGCCGCTATCTTTCTAAAGTTGGCGAGCGAATTCCTCAACCTCCAGCCGTATTACTCGCCTCTTCCCTCTGGCTCGGTTTCGCCTATTTGTTTGTATTCGATCAACTCGTCCCTGTATTCCACACCGTAGATGAACAGCATTATCGTGGCAAAACTGAGGATGAGTGGTCCGTACAGGATGCCTTTCAGCCCAAAATACTGGACCCCGCCAAGGATAGCCAAAAAAATGTAGAAAGGGGACATCTTGGATTTGCCCTGCATGAGAAGGGGGCGGACCAGATTATCGATGATTCCACTGGCCACTATGGACCAGATGGCCAAAAAAACGGCCGACTTGGTCTGGCCCAGCAACAGGAGATAGAGTGCGATGGGGATCCAGATGAGATAAGTCCCCACGAGCGGGATCAGGGAGGCCAGGCCAGTCATGGTTCCCCAGAAAAGGCCGGGGAAGTCCAGGATCGCAAAGGCCACTCCGCCAACGAATCCCTGGCAGATCGCAGTGAGGAACGTGCCCAGAAGCACGGATTTCGTAACAACCCTGATGCCGTTTATGATCCGGTCTTCCTGATCGACCCTGAGCGGTATGTAATACCGGACGCTGCTCGCCATTACCCCGCCGTCGCGCACCAGGTAAAAGGCGATGAAAATCATTATGAAAAAGTTTGCAACCAGGCTCGCCACATTCCCCAAGATCAAAGCGACTTTCCCCAGCAGAAACTGCCCTATGTCCCGGCTTAGATAGAGCAGGTCGTTGGCGAGGTTCGTCTTGTTTACATCCAGGAAAGGGAACCTGTCGTGGAGTTTGCCAAGGTATTCGTTGATCCGCGGGTCCTGGACCAATTCCTGTAATTTGCCGGCCTTGAGCCAGTCGCTGGTCTTGTTTACGGTATCGAGTCCCTGGGCCACAAGGGTGGAAGTAAAAACAAAAACCGGAATTGCTATTACGAAGGTTATTATCAGGACGATGATCAGGGCCGCCAGGTTTTTCCGCCCCTTTAGCCGCCGCTCGAGGTAAATCTGCAAAGGGTTGAAAAATGTGGCCAGGATAATTGCCAGTACGAGTGTATCGATGAACGGAAATAAAATCAGATATGCAAGGTAAATGGAAATGGCGATAAGGGCGATTAGAAATATCCTGAAGCTTCTAATCATACTTGCTTTTTCTTGCGGACTGTGCGAATTCGCCATGGATCGCGTTTACCCCTTCCGAAATTTTGAACTCCATTTCCTCACTCTGGTGTTTTCTGTCGCACACCGCGCGCCTTCTGGCGCAATGCCACGGCTTTGACGCTGTCGCCCAGTTCGCGGTAGAGGTCCGACTCCAGCAAAAAAACTTCCCTCAGCTTCACGGGTTGTTTCTGGTAGAGGAGTTCGGCTTTCTTTGCAAATTCCAGGGCCTTGCGTTTTTCTCCCTTTTGCTTCCAGGCCCTGGCAAGCAGGATAAAAGCTTCACCATTGCCCGTATCTATGCGGATAGCCCCCTCAAGTGTCCGGATTGCAGCATCGGCTTTTCCTCTCTCGAGCTGTCCCTTCGCCAGGTTGACCTTCTGCATGGATGCCTCTCGCTGAGGCGACTTAGCCGCTTCCTGCTTTTTTGATTTTTCCGCCTGCCGGCTATTTGCAGGCTTTGGCGCTTGTTGAGCCACAAGCCGCTTTTGCCCCGGAGTCGCCGCATACGACGTTGAAGCGGGCGCCTTCTCGGTCTTTATTTCAGGAGCTTTCGCGACCGGCTCGGCTTGCCGGGTTGCGGGCTCGGCAGGCTGCGGCGCCGAATAAAATGGTGGCGGAGAAGTAACAGAAGAAGCATATTCCGGCGGGATTGAGACCTGCTTTCGCTCACATGCCGAAAAAGCGACAACGACCATCGTTACGAGCAGCATGCCTTGAATGCGGCGATCGTGTCTCCCACAAGAGCGGCAAAGCCCCGCCCTCCCCTCCCCCGCGTTTTCACGTCGGCGGAAAAATCTATCGACTATCAAACGAAACACCTTTGGATATCCCCTTCGCACCATTCTATTACCTGCCGTGAATAGTACAATAACCATTCGATCTGAGTTCGGATAAAAAATATTCCAGCCTCTGGTCTTTGCAGCCGGCGGTCGCAATTTGGCCGGAGTCGGGGCAGATTATCTCCTCGACGACACCGGGTGGAGCCTCGAACTCCTCAGACTGGATCCAGGGGCGCGCCAGGTTCATAAACCGCGCCCAGATGCTTGCCGCGCCCTGCGCCCCAATAAGACCCGTCGGGCTGTTATCGTCATATCCCACCCAAACCAGGGCCAGCAGATCCGAGGTATACCCGACAAACCAGGAGTCCCTGAACTCGCTTGTCGTACCTGTCTTTGCAGCGCACGCGAAGTCGATGCCCAGCCTCTTCAACACCTTACCCGTGCCCCTCTCGACCGCACCCTCAAGAAGATTGGTGATAAGAAAGGCCCTGGCAGGCGAGGTAACCGAAGAAAAGTCGATCGTCCGCCGCTCCCGAATATCTCCATCCTCGGCCACTATTTCCCTTAGACTGATAAGAAACGGCATCTGTCCATCATTGGCCAGGGCTGCGTATGCCCTCGCCAGCTCTATTGGAGTCAGCCCGAACCGGCCCATTGCGAGGGAAGGAACAGGTTCCAGTGGAGACTGTATGCCGAATTTCCTGAGCGTCGTGATTATTCGATCTACACCTGTTTCCACGGCCAGATTTACCGTAGCTGCGTTAAGCGACTGCTCGAAGGCGTCTCGAAAAAGGACCCTCCCGTGATACCCGCCATCGAAGTTTCTCGGGGTCCAGGCAGTACCGTCAAGTTCGTAGGATACCGGCAGGTCCGGAACCAGGTCGCAGAGTCTGAACCGATCCAGCGCCGTGAGATAGACGAAGGGCTGGATCGCCGAACCTGGCTCGCGGCTGCCCTTGAGTACCCTGTTAAAGCTGCTCTCGCCGTAATCCCTTCCACCGACAAGCGCGTAGATTTCCCCGGTTTTTGGTTGCAGGACTATCAATGCCGCCTGAAGCCGCTGAGAGGGTTTATCACTCGAAGCCGCATCGGCGCCGGTTCCTTTCTCGATTTCCGCAAGGCCCTCTCGAACCGCTGTCTCCGCGGCGAAGGCCATTTCAGGCTGAAGGGTCGTATAGATATTCAATCCCTCCGAGGCGAGCGCGTCCGGGGCATAGAGATCCTGTGCCTGTTTGCGGACATAGTCCATAAAATATGGGGCTATGCCGGCGGGCGTCGCCGATGAAGCCGGCCGCAGGACTTCCAGCCGCGCCGCGTAATATTCGGCCGGCGAAATCTTGCGAAGCGAGAGCATACGCTTCAATACAAGGTTTCTGCGGTCGAGGGCAGCCTGATGATCTACAAGTGGTGAATAACTATTGGGCGCCCTTATAATTCCGGCAAGGGTGGCCGCCTCCGAAAGGGTCAGGTCCTCGACGTTTCGGCCGAAATAATATGCGGATGCCTCCCCCATGCCATGAATGGCGACGTTGCCTCTGCGGCCCATGTAGATTTCGTTCAGATACATCTCCAATATCTCATCTTTATGATATTGGGCCTCCAGGACTAAAGACATGGAGATTTCGAAAAATTTTCTACGCAAACTGCGCTCGGGTTCCAGAAAATAGTTTTTCACGAGCTGCTGGGTAATGGTTGAGCCCCCCTGAACTACCCTGCCCGCCCTGAAATCTACGAACATCGCGCGAATCACTCCGAAAAAATCGATCCCGCCGTGTTCGTAATAACGGTGATCCTCTATCGACACTACTGCGTCGATCAACTGGCGGGGCGCCTGCCGGATATTTATGAGCATCCTGCTTTCCCGCTCCGGTCCGTACAGGCGAGCGATTTCCATCGGTTCGAGTTCGAGATAATCGATCTCTTCATTCGTACCACGTATACCGGTGATCATATTTTGCTGAAAGCTGAACGCGACGGTCTGAGACGGCAAAAAGATGCCCGGAAACTGAAAATCTCTCAGGTGCACAACCAGGGTGTTGTCCGACCACTTGAACTCACCGGCGAGCACCGGTTCTTTCATGGCCTCTTTATAACGGCGCTCCTCGAGCATATGCCTGAGCTGGCCGAGCGACAGAGCCTGACCACGATAGAGCGGCACCGTTGACGAGAAGACCCTCGCGGGTACGCTCCACCTTCTCGAGGAAAAACGGTTCTTGACCTCGTTGTAGAGGTAGTATGAAAAGCTTGCGGCAAAGAGACCTGACAACAGCAAAAAAAGCGAGATACCACAGAGTATGTATCTGCCCCGTTTCGACCTCTTATTGTGAAATTTCAACATGCTATTCTTTTCTATCGAACCTGACAACGCATTCAAGGTGCGGCGTATGCGGAAAGAGATCGATCGGCTGCACCTCCTTTATGTCGTATGCCTCGCGAAGAAGCAAGGCGTCCCTGGCCAGGCTGGCCGGATTGCAGGAAACGGCGACAATTCGCGCAGGCGAAGCTTCCAGGAGAGCTTTCACCACTTTCGGATGCATTCCGGCCCTGGGAGGATCGACTATAACAACATCAGGACGCCCCATTTGCGCAACCTTGACGATCACGTCCTTCAAGTCGCCCCAAAAAAAAGAACAGTTATCGATACCATTCATACGGCAATTCTCGCGGGCATCGTTTATGGCTTCCTCTACTATCTCTATTCCAATAACGCTTTTTACATGGGAGGCGACGTATAGCCCAATGCTGCCCGTTCCGCAATAAAGATCCCAGACCGTTTCGCCGCCCTTGAAGTCGGCCAGCCTGCTCACCACCTCGTAGAGCTTTTCGGCCCCCAGGGTATTGGTCTGAAAAAAGGAGTGGGCCGATATCCGAAAACTAAGCTCCCCCAGCTTCTCTTCGATTACTCCCGGGCCGAACAGAACGCGGCTCGAATCTCCGATTGCAACCTGGGACTTCTTATCACTTATCGAATGGACGAGCGTGGTTATTGCCGGGAATTCCGACCTCAGATGTTTTGAGAGTTTATCTATGATGTTACCCGGAAATTCCGGCTGCTTATCCCTTGAAAGCTGGTCCACGCTCTGCGATTCGCCCGGGGTCCCGGAGGTGATGAGGTGCACAAGTATCTGGCCGGTGCGCTTTGCCTCCCTTATAACCAGAAAACGCCAAAAACCCTCGTGGGTGCGGGTGCTGTAGGCCGGGAGACCGCTTTCCACCGCCAGTTTACGGACCTCACGCATGATGGCGACGGACTGAGGGGACATCAAAAAACAGTTTTCGAGGTTGAAGACCTTGTCGAAAAACCCCCTTACGTGCAGGCCAAGAGCGAACAGGGACTCCCGGTCCCATTCCCGTTCCAACTCCTCGGCAAGCAACCATCTCCTGTTGGAGAACGTGTACTCCATTTTGTTCCTGTAATACAGGACCTCGGGGGAGGCAATGATTGGGTTGACCTCGATCTCACCTGCCCCGCCAATATGTTCCAGGCACTCCACCATATGTGCCCTTTTCCAGAAGAGTTGCGTCTCATAGGAAATATCCTGCCATTGACATCCGCCGCAAACCCCGAAATGCGGACATGCGGGGCGCCTGTAGTCTGGAGATTGAGTCAAGGTATCAATAACCCTCGCCTCCCCGTAATTTCGCTTCTTCTTGGTTATGCGGGCCTTGACAGTCTGCCCGGGAATGGCCCTGTCCAGGAAGATTACAAACCCGTCCACTTTAGCTACCGCTTTACCCCCAAAAGCGAGCTTCTCGACGCGAAGCTCGATATCGCTTCCTTTGACTATAGTATCCACAATTACACCAAATCCCTGTTCCAGGAGGCTTTTCGGACACGGCAAGCCCCCGATTGTCGTTAAATTGTCATTTTATCTTTTAGTGAACCAAAATGGAAACGAATCACTGCGCTTGCCGGATTTCGATCTTCTGCTTCGCCCCGTTCCTCTGAAACGCCATTATCGTGGTCTCGTTTCGCTGCATGGGCACGAGTCTGCAAATAATTCCCCCAAAGCTGAGACATGTAGCCTGGCAGGGGAATTCCCACCCGGGTTTCACGTGTGCTCAAGATGCGGATATGACAGAGAAAGCAACGCTGGTGACGCTGAATTTAGAGACCGGCGCTTTTCTTTTTTGAGACTTTGAGAGGAAATGCTGTACTCAAGGTTACTGCCCTGACACCCAGAGAAGTACTGTCTCCACCTGATTTTCAAAAGAAAGGAATTTGATATTTATCACATCAACAAATTTTCATTCGTCAAAGTTTCCACTGAACTAAAATATAATTCACATATTCTATGGATAGATTCAACCCGCCCCGCGGGATGAGTCGCCGGGATTGAGCATTCCAATCCGTTCAACCGAGGGAGACCATGTTCATGATTAATAATACGAAGCCAAATAGTGTTTCCGCCAGTACTCGTAAAACTCAGGCCGGAACCCGTAGTTCCGGAAAGGCCAAGACCAGGACCGAGACGGAGAGCGTTCCGCAGCCGGACCGGCTTCAGCCCGTCTCATATGATCTTTTTCGCCTCTATCTCAATGATATCAAAAAATACCCTCTTCTCAGCCGGGAAGATGAAATGGATCTGTCTATCCGGTACCGGGAAAAGGGCGATACTGAAGCCGGCTACAAACTGGTAACGGCCAACCTTCGCCTTGTGGTGAAGATCGCGATGGATTTTCAGCGCTACTGGATGCAGAACCTCATGGACCTTGTCCAGGAAGGCAATGTCGGGCTTATGCAGGCCGCGAAGAAGTTCGATCCATACAAGGGGTATAAGTTTTCCTATTATGCGTCCTTCTGGATCAAGGCATACATAATCAAGTTCATCATGGATAACTGGAAACTCGTCAAAATAGGTACAACTCAGGCCCAGCGAAAACTGTTCTTCAATTTGCGAAAGGAAAAAGAGCGGCTGGAAGCCCAGGGAACGGATGCATCACCCCTGCTGCTCAGCCAGAGGCTGGACGTCAAGGAATCCGAAATTATCGAAATGGACCAGCGGTTAAACAGCTGGGAAGTTTCGTTGGACAGCCCTTTGAAAGAGGATTCAGAGGACACTCACAAATCGTTTTTACCCTCCGGCGACCTGCCGGTTGACGTCCAGATAGCCGACAAGGAAGCCAAGGCGATATTGCACGACAAGCTCATGTTCTTCGGGGAACAGCTCAAGGGCAAAGAGGCTGTTATATACGACAAACGGCTCCTCGGGGAGGATCCTCTGACCCTGCAGGAAATAGGAATCAAATTCGGGATCAGCCGTGAACGCGTCCGGCAGATAGAAAGCCGTCTAAAAAAGAAGCTGAAGACTTACCTCGAAGAGGAAGTAGCGGATATCGAACTGCTCCAGGAGAGCACGATAGAGATTTAGTCTCTTTCTGATGGCGTCGAGAGAATATACCCTCACTCACCTTTGAATACCGGCGCCCGCTTGTCCAGAAATGACCGAATACCTTCTTCGTAATCCTGGCTGTCGTACACCCTTCGTCTTAAGCCCTGGATGCGTTCGAAGACGTCGGGAGCCATGGGGTGCGCCCCTGCAAGAAGGTTGAATTGTTCTTTAATAACAGAAATGGCAAGCGCAGAGCGGGCTGCCATCCTCTTCGCCAGGACTGTCGTAAACTCCACGAGCTTGTCGGACGGCACGAGGTGGTTGAGTATGCCGACACGTTCCGCCCTGTCAGCCATGATCGGATCTGCCGAAAAAAACATCTCTTTCGCTATATTCAACCCGAGCCTGTTGATGAAATGCAGAATGCCGCTGGCATTGTAAGGCAGCGCAAGCTTCACCGGGGTGATTGCAAAAGACGACGATTCATCCCCGACGACGATATCGCAGATCATAACGAGATCGCAGGCGCCTCCCCAAACGCTTCCATGGATCATCGCAATGACCGGCCCGGGATATTTCTGGACACATCGAATGAGCTTCTCCAGCGAGTCATGGTAGCCGAGCGGGTCGCGCCGTGCCTGGGGCAACTCCTTGATATCGTGTCCGGCCGACCAGACAGAGCACCCGTCCGGTGCCCTGAGAATCACGACCGCGACTTTCCGTTCCCTAAAATCCTCGAGTGCCTGAACGATATCCTGGGTCAATTCCCGGCTCAGTGCGTTTCTCTTGGCGGGATTGTTCAAGCAGATAAATCCAATATTGTCTTTTACTTCTATATCGACGAGCGGCATAATCAAACCTCCCTGAATTAAGACGGCCTTGCGAGCTTCTGAGGTAAGTTCATCTCCGGATTTTTTGCGCAACCGTTATAAGGGTTACGCGCCCCTGCATCCCTTCGCCATCTGGATCCGCTCTCCGGCTAACTGCAGCAGAAAGCCATCACAAAGGCTAACTTCGCCGAATTTCAGTGAATGTATATAACTGATTTGTCACTATTCTTTCAATGTCATGCTCTCCTCTTAAAATGCCGATTAAGCGCTACGAACTATGATTTGCCTCATTTGCATTGGCAGGCTTGACGCAAAAAAAAGGACTCTTTAATGAGAAAGCTCTCCTTTAACATCTTCATCGCTATGATCATCGCATTTTTTGCCTGGCCCACCTCGAAGGCGGATGCCCTCATGTACCGGGGGGTCTATGTGAACGGCCAGGTTCACTACTTCAGCCTGGGGGCCACGGCCCAGCAACAAACCGTCTCCCACCAGGCAGGGACAGTAGACGACTCCACATTTGCCTTGACGCTGGGAACAGCGGTGACCCGGAACGTCGGCTCCTGCACCCCTGATGTAGGCGGCATAAGCATGAACGGGGCCGTGTTCGACAACAAGATCTTTTTCGCCTACACCGGCAACCCGGGGTGCACGATCAATGAGGCCACCGGACAGCCTCCCTTTACCGACCTTTACGTCGCCGCCTGGGACCTTACGACCGGCGCCTTTGTCCAGACGAACGGGGTCGACACCCCCACAGACTTGGGGACCGTGTATCGTACGGATGCCGATGCGCCACAGTCCCAACCTCCGGACTCATCGTGAACATGGCCGGCGCGGCGATAGTGGTCTACAACAACCTGCTCTATGTCTTCGCCGATAACGGGATCTACACCAGCGGCGATGGCGTCAACTGGAGTGGTCCCTATCCGGCGCTAACGGAACCGGCGGTCGCCGGCGATTACCTGGAACCGCTGGACGCCATCACTTATTACCCCCCCAATGCCGACCCACAGATTATGATCGTTTATGGAAATTACACGCTTTATTCGACTAACTATAATTCCCTCTACGTCATGTCCTGGAACGGCCAGTTTGGAGCGGGCTCCGTTTTAACCGGCCAATATGTCAGAATCGGCGAAAGCGACGCAAGCACATCCTTTAGTCAATGCCTGGGCCTGTTCGCCGGGACTGAGTCCCCCGCATTCACTCCGCAGCCCTATAATAATCCCCCGAATTTCTCGGCAGGCGCCAAGACCCCATGTCTCCAGCTTTTCCTCGGCGCGACTTTCATTAATCCGTCAAACCCGAACAGGACAGGGCCGGCCATCAGACGCCTCGAATACAGTTACGGCGCGAACGGCGGCCAGTGGACGGTCGATCCGGCGGTTTTCCTCCCGAATAACGGAGACGGTTATGACTATGCCACCCTTTACGCCTTCCCATGGTTCATCACGGAGTGCACCAGCAATAACAACATCCAGAGACAGCATCTAGTGATCGACACCGGCGCCGGCAACCAGATCCTTTACTTTACCTCCGACGCCATGGTCCCTCAGAACACCGACATCCCCCCCAGTTGCAACAGTACGGGCGGGACCGCCACTAACACCGGCGCAGGTACCCCCGCCGCGAATGAAACACTTATGAAGTACTGGACGCTGGTGGGCGTGGTCATGGGCTCTCCCCCCTTCGCCCTCAACAAGGCCGAGGACGATGCAATCTCAAACCTCTCCAATGTTACTTACGGCAATAGCCAGTCCGTAGAGGTGTCCAACAGCCAGGAGACGGATAATTCTGTCCTGGTTTCCGCCGGTCTAACTGTCCAGGCCGGTCTCGAGCATGTCTTCGGAATCCAGGACCAGGTGGACTCCAGCTACAAGAACGCCTGGGAGAGTGCGAATGGAACAAGTACGACCTCCTCTGTAAGCTACGGGTTAACTTTCGGTACCGCAAACCAATTAACAAACCCCTCTGATGCCGATACCATCGGCATGTATGGCTGGGCCATCTTTCACGTACCGACTATTGTCGTGCAGGATTACGCGCTCTACGCCTATGACTACGACACGACTACGAATACCGGGACACCCCTCGGCCAGGACATCACTACCACCCAGGTAAACCAGGGCGATCTTTCCTACCAGCAGGTGGCCTTCGAACTGGCGAACCCGGGCGGCCCGAACGATACCTTTCCGGGGCTCATGAGCGGGATCGCACCGCTCACGAAATCGACGGACTTCACGGGGTGGCAACTGGGATGGGAATCCAATTCCGCCACGAACCATTACACAACTTTGCTGGGTGACAGCACCGCAGGCGAGCCCAAGATCAACACGATTACATTTGTTCCTGGCTCCAATGGGAACGTTTCATATTCACAAGAAACACAAGCTGTGACAACGACGGGACAAACATCGGATGTTGACGTCTCGAACCAGACGAGTCTCAGTCTCGGCACAGAGCTGAACGGTTTCAAAGCCGACCTCAGTGCGGGCTACGACGGAAACTTTTCGAATTCAGTGACGAACACGGCCACCCTGGGAACCGACGTTGAGGCAGCCCTGGGGATGACTGCCTGCTACGATTCGGGCTGCATCAATAATCTGATCGTCCAGCCCTACCTGCTCCAGGCTTCGGACGCCAACGCCCCATGGGTCCCTGCCGGCTACAACTCGCAACTCCCATGGGCCATGCACTGGAAGATCGTGGCGTATACAACGGTCGGAGGTGAACAGTCCGGCATCAGCCCCCCACCGAACAATGGATCCGGTACAGTCGTGGGTGGATCCGGGGTGGTGGCGGAAGGTCCCGAAGGTTCATCCGGGGACGGCAGCTATTCTGTCATGGGCGGCAATATGGTATGGCAGCAGTCTGACGGGACGCTCAAACCCATCCCCATGACAGCCCAGGAATTCGACCCGACCCTGGGAGCCTCCGTCAAGCTGAACGGCTTCAGCCTGGTCGTCGTCACCGGCCAAAGGCACGTGGACGCGCTCGGCAAATGTCTGGAAATTCAAGACTCATGCATCCGAAGGCAGTGACATCGTGGTCCTGAAGCTCGATTTCGCGAGGCAAATCTGGGACTTCAGCCTCTTCCAAGTCGGATCTTCCCCGTTCTTCGGGCCCTCAACCGGGCGAACTCACCTGGCTCTGAGCGTCAACGGCAAGTACGAATTCTATTCCGACTATGATCACAAGGTCAAAAGCAAATGGGACCTCCAGACTCTCGCAACGCCCCCGAACGGGCTCTCGCTGGGCCGCTACAACGGTTCGTTTGACTCATCCACGGGTAAAGGTGCCATCGTTTTAGAAGGAAATCTTCCCGCCGGCCTGACCCACTTCGGTGACATGTCCTTCTCGGTGAACGGCCGCCAGGTCAATGTGCCGCTGTTATCGCACAAGAATTACGCTAAGGCGCTCGCCAAAGGAGGGAACATGATCTACCAAAAGGGCGGAGTCGCGCTCTCCGTGGATTTTGGAAAAAAGACATGGAGCGCCCGCTTTAATGGAAAGATCGACCCGCACTTCGCTCCCATGGGCGGTGCGGCGGCCATACAGGTCAAGGTGGGCGGCGTGCCATGGTACACGGGCAAACAGGCGATCCCGAACTACACGTCAAAGCTCAGCTATATTGTACCCGGCTTGGGTGAACGTGGACCAGGAAGCTATTAGCCATGCTCAATCTCACTAGGGGACAAAGGTGGGATGGTCCATCGGAGCGGTGTGGAATATGCCATACGTAAGGCTCGGAGACGAACGCCTTTAAATGACCAGGACTGGCCGTCTATCTTCGATAATAGACGCCTTTGATTTTCCGCCCTCCGCCCTCCCCTCATTCATGCAGGACGGCATCGTTGGCATGAGGAAACAAAACCTGGCGCCTCTTCCCTCTCCCTCACTCTCGGCCCAGATTTTTCCTCCATGCAGCTCCACAATGCTCCTGGTAAGCGAAAGCCCCAACCCTGTGCCTTGAAATCGGCGGCTGAGCGAGCTTTCCGCTTGTTCGAAAGGATGGAAGATCCGTTCGAGATCCTGTTTTTTGATGCCGATCCCGCTATCCTCGATCGAAATTTGTACAAGTCCGTCGGCAAACTCCGACTTAAGCTGCACTTTCCCGCCATCCGGTGTGAATTTCACCGCATTTGCAATGAGATTATATAATATCTGCTTGAGTTTACGCTCGTCGGCTACGATGCTCGAAGGAATCTCTTTTTCTTCGTATGAGAGCTGTATATTGTGTTTTAAGGCTTTTTCCTTGAGAATTGTAATGCTCCGCGAAAGGAGTTCCGACAATTGTACCTCTGAGAATTCGAGTTCGAGTTCGTCAGCTTCGATCTTGGTCAGATCCAGGATGTCATTTATGAGCAGGAAGAGCTCTCGGGCACTATGTGCCACCTCGCCCAGGTATTCTTCCTGCTCAGGTGTAAGGTCGCCGCATTGTTTATCCAGGATCAACTCGGTAAAACCAATGATCACGTTGAGAGGCGTGCGCAGTTCATGGTTCATATTCGCAAGGAAATCGCTTTTAGCCTCATTGGCAGCCTGGGCTCGACCTGCCATCTCTTTGGCGCTCTCAATGGCGCTGTTCAGTTGTTGATTGATCTCCTCCAGTTCAGTTTTAGAAAGCACCAACGCCCCTTCGGCTTTCCTTCTCTCTGTGATTTCCTGGTGAAGATTCTCATTTGCCTCTTGCACATCCTTGAGAAGTTCGAGATTTTCGAACCTCAGGGCTATAGTCGATGTGATAGTGTCATTGTGATTAAATGAAAAGCGAAGAATTGTAATCAGGTAAACAACGAGTAGAAAGCACAAGGTACGCCCAAATTGCCCCCCCTCCATACCGCAGCGGATGGAATAGAGCACCATGACCGGTCCAGCCGATGCAACGGGGGCCAGCCGAATGGAAGAATGGGGCAACGTAACGACCGCCGATGCGCTTGTTATTACGACAAGAAAAAGGGATATGAGCACCAGATT
>CAWGZP010000035.1:0-3233 GCA_963826655.1 uncultured delta proteobacterium | reverse complement strand
TCAACAATCAATACCCTGATTTTCCCACTCATCCGAGGTTCTCCATGGCAGTTGCGCCGTCGCACCGCATTCCGGCTCCTATTCAGTGAACAGAGCCACATCCGCCGATTCTTCGGCTTTACTTCGCGCCAATTCCAGAAGTCTTCTTTCTGCAAAACAGATCTTCGGGCAGGAGGTGACGGGGGTGCGTTTCAGCAAGACTTCACCGCTGTCCGTGTGAAAGTAGATTTTTCGGGTGTCATGCCCGCCCAGGTCCCGGCTGACTATGGAGATGGTCTCCATCTTAAGGAACTCGAGCACAAACTCGGAATTCCTGGCGCCCATCCCATTCTCCGCAGAGATTGCGGCAAGAATATGAGCCCCGCCAAAAACCTTTGCTACAAGACGAGATCTTTCACCCCCAAGAGTCATAACCCTGTTGATCAGCAATTCCATGGCATTTATGGCGTACCGGGCCACATTGTCAAAGTGCTTCAGGTCTGCCCTTCCCGGCAGCAGGATGTGGTTCATGCCCCCCAGTCGCGCGACGGAGTCATACAGGCAGACTGCCACACAGGAGCCAAGGAGAGTATCGATTACAGTGGGCTCCCTGCTGGCATGCAAGCCACCGATGTGAATGCTTATTTTCTTCTTCATTTTATCGCGCCCCCGGCAGTTCGAAGAGATCACTGTTTCCGGTAGATGGTGGTTGCCGTTTGGACCAGGGGCAGATCCATGCCATGGAGGCTCTCCGAATGCCCTACAAACAGATATCCTCCGGATATCAGATGCCGCGACAGCCGATTGATGAGCTTTTCCTGTGTTGGCCGGTCAAAATAGATTAGGACATTGCGGCAAAATACGATTCCCATCGGCTCGGCTATTCCATAGTTTTCTTCCATGAGATTTAGCCTTTCGAATCGCACCGAAGCCCGCAATTCCGGTACAATCCGCACGAGCCCACTGTTTTGTTCCTTGCTTCTCAAAAGATACTTCCTGCGAAGCGCCATGGGGATGGGGTCCACTTTCTCGTGCTCGTAGATGCCCAGCCTTGCTTTTTCCAATACTTTCGTGGAGATGTCCGTTCCAAGAATCGAATAGTTAAACCCCGGGAACACCTGGGCAAATTCGCTGAGAACCATTGCCAACGTATAAGGTTCCTCACCCGTCGAGGATGCGGCACTCCACACATTGAGCCTTTTTCTGGAACCGATCCCGTAAAGACGTACCAACTCAGGCAGGACCACACCCGAGAGATAATCGAAGTGATCGGACTCCCGAAAGAAATCGGTCTTGTTGGTAGTTACGGCATCGATCATGTGGATATGTTCAGACTGTGATCCGCCGGGGCTGAAGAGATAGTCGCAGTACCTGCCAAACGATTTCAAACTCAGCGCGCGCAGCCTTTTGCGAAGCCGCCCTTCCAGCATTGTCTTTTTTGCCGGGGGCAACTTGATGCCGCAAGAAGATCGAATAAATTCGCTCAGGCGAGCGAAGTCTTTATCCGACATCTGCGCGGTGTATTCTCCGCTCTCTGAAGCCAGTCCCGGCAACTCCGCGTTCTGCTCTATGCTCATGGCCTCCACCACCTTCTACGCACTATCGTTTTGGATCTTTTTGTAAACCGCCGAAGCCACAGGCGCCAAAGGATCGCACAACTCCCCGGGCAACACCGATTGCCCCATGAACAGGTAACCTCCCAAACTCATGTGCAGGTAGAACTGGTGCAGCAGATTCGTCCGCACCGTTTCTCCCACGCCGTCGAGGAGTTCGCGACAGAAGATAACATCTATGGATTCACGGAATTTCAGGTCCCCTGCAGGAAAATCGATATTACGGAATTTGACGAACTCACGCAGGTCGCGCGAAATTTTTATCAGTTTTTTTTCTCTGTCCCTACTCCTCAAGAGGTATTTTTTCCTCAAACCCACAGGGACCGACGTTATCTCGTCTTCATGGTAGATTCCACGCTCTGCTATTTGCAGGGCAGCCGGCGCGGCATCTGTGGCGAGGACCTGGAAATCGAAATCAAGTCCAGGGTATCTCAGGGAAAACTCTCTCAGGAGCATTGCAAGGGTGTAAGGTTCCTCTCCGTGAGAACACCCAACCGACCAAAGTACGAGCTTTCTCCTGACGCCGCAGCCGTATGCGCTCACCAGTTCCGGCAATGCGCTTTGGACCAAAAACTTCAACTGATCCGGATCACAAAAAAAATCGGCCATCTTTCATCGAACCTACATCCTTGGAAAATCCACCGCAGCGGCGCAGAGGACGCAGAGAAAAGCTTTTTGAGAAGAGCATTGGCACGGTTAATGGGTAAGGCTATTTTCAAGGTACCTTGGTGGGCGCGATAAAGCCGCGCCCACCAAGGCCGCTCTTAAAACCTGCCTCTGCGCCTCCGCGGTGAGAGTGGTTAAAAGCCGGTCACGCGGCGGATTCCTCACCCAGGTCTTGCGCCATGGCAAGTTCGTCTGCCGAGAAGACCTTGTCGATATCCAAAATGATTATGAATTTATCGTCCCGCTTCCCCATGCCTTTGATCAGCTTTGTATTTAAGCGGATCCCGATTCGCGGGGGCGGTTCGACCTGGTCCGGACCCAGGTCCATCACTTCCTGCACCGAGTCGACCAGGGCGCCCAACACTGTGGTCTCCCCATCGATATCGATCTCCACGATGATGATACAGGTATTTACCGTCGTTTCCGCCCGGGTCATTTTGAATTTCAAACGCATATCCACTACCGGCACCACTGTCCCCCGAAGGTTGATCACTCCGAGCATGAAATCAGGCGACTGCGGCACCTTTGTAACCACCGTGAAATCGAGGACCTCCCGGACCTTGCCGATGTCGAGCGCAAAAACCTCGTCTTCGAGCTTGAAGGTCAGGTACTGGTTTGTTTCGTTTATTGAGCTCACTCATGCCAACTCCTTACTAATATCTCTCGAACTCTTCGTCCGCCACATCGGACCTGGCGTCCTTCAACAAATCCAGGGCAACACCGGCGCCCGATTTTTTGCCTCCGTTGAGCTTCTTCGGCATGCCGTGTGTCAACTGTGCCACGCGGTTTTTTGGGGCTGGTTTAACTTGCCGGCCGGCAGCCACAACGCCTGTTTCCGTAGCCGCAGGGCCGTCGTCAAGTTTGAAAAATGAGATCGTGCCCTTAAGATGCTCGGCCTGGCTCGACAACTCGACAGACGTAGAAGCCATCGCCTCGGAGGCCGAAGAGTTGTGCTGAACGACCTTATCCAATTGC
>CAWGZP010000034.1:0-37589 GCA_963826655.1 uncultured delta proteobacterium | reverse complement strand
AACTGGGAAGCAGCGGGCATGTAGACGGCTTCATGCTCTTTTTCTTCTCCTTTCGCTCCTGTTTCTCATCAAGAAACGGTCGTACATGTCCGTATCCAGCTTAGCCCTGGCGGCATCTCTCAAGTTGTATCCGGCCGTCGTTTTACCCGCTTTGCTCAGAGGAAAGAAGATTCGCGGGTCTATCCTGTTTGGCGTCGTGTTCCTGTTGCTCTACTTGCCGTACATAAACGCAGGGAAAGGGATTGTGGGATTTCTTCCCGCCTATTTTGAAAATTCTGACGAGGCCTTCAACCTTGGGCTCAAAGCCTATGTCTTGAAGCTCTTTCCTGTTGCAAACCATATGTTTGTAACCTTACTCTTCGCGGTCGTCCTGCTGATTGCGGCCGCGGTGGTTTGGTTCAAACGCAAAGATACCCTCTCCGCCTTGAGGTTTGCCTACATCCTGATCGGCCTGCACCTTCTTCTTGCTTCGGGTTCATTCCATCCGTGGTACCTCATATGGATCATCCCTCTTCTTGCCATCTTTCCCTCTCCTGCCTGGCTTTATCTTTCTTTTGCAGTTTCCTTGTCCTACCTCGCCTATCCATCTGGGAATTATTCGGTGGATGAATGGGTTAGAAACATCGAGTACCTGCCTTTTTTCGCATTGCTGGGAGTGGAGTATTTCATGTTATTCAGATCTTCCGGAAGCTTGTTTCCCTGGAGACCTTCGAAGGAAGCAAACCCTCAAACATCGACGGAATCGGTTAACTAATGAAAGTCTCTGTCATCATACCGGCTTACAACGAGGCTGAGGCCATTGGCAAAGTGCTCGAAAGAGTCCCCTTGCATTTGGTCGATGAAGTTATTGTAGTTGACAACGGCTCCACCGACGAAACGGCGGCAAAAGCACACGCGGCAGGAGCGCGCATCGTGAGCGAGCCGCGCCGGGGGTATGGCGCGGCCTGCCATGCGGGACTGATGGCAGCCGGCAATGTAGATGTAGTGGTCTTCCTGGACGGGGACAACAGCGACGATCCGGCGGAACTTCCTCTATTGCTCACACCCATCGAGAACGGCCATGCTGACTTCGTAACGGGCGCCAGACTCTCGATCTTCTTCGAGCCGAAAGCGATGCCGTTTCATGCTCGACTCGGAAACAGACTCATTGCCCGGTTTATGAGTAGTACTTATAGATTACGCATTACCGACCTGGGATCGTTCAAGGCCATTCGGAAAGATCTTCTCATGGCCCTCGAAATGGGACAAATGAGCTGCGGCTGGCCTGTAGAGATGCTGGTCAAGGCGGCCAGGGCCGGGGCCAGGGTGGTCGAAGTCCCGGTGAGCTACAGAAAACGCATTGGAGTGTCCAAGGTCTCCGGGACCGTTCGAGGCACGGTTCTTGCCGCTTACTACATGCTGTGGCTGCCGATTCGTTACCTGTTCAAGGATTGAATATGATTCAAAATTCTATCCCTTTTAATCGCAATGTCGATCTCTGGCGCCAATATTCCGGGAGCATCAAGGGCCGGCTAAGACGTGAGCTTATTTTGCGGCATATACAACTACACATCGGGTCGATCCAAAGAAAGATAAAAGTGCTTGATGCCGGTTGCGGGCTGGGTGAAATTGCCGCTGGGCTGCTCATAAACTCAGAGACGATGGTGTTGCTGGATTTTTCGGCCAAAATGCTGGATGAAGCCAAAAGGTTCATCGCCTCGACTCATTCGGCCTCTGAACTCGACCGGTTCGTGTTTGTCAACGGTCCGATAGAAGCATTAGAGTCTAATCTGCCCCATGGTTTTTTCGACCTTATCTTGTGTCATAACGTCCTGGAATACGTAGATGATCCCCGTGCAACTCTGGCCGTTCTCTCACGCAGACTCGCCCATGGTGGATTCATTTCCATTGTTTCGGCAAATCGATTGAGCGATCCGCTAAAATGTGCCCTCGTGCGGTTCGATTTCAAAGCAGCTCGCTTGGCCCTTAAAAAAAACGATTCGACTGCCGATGTTTTCGATAAGATTTCAAAGCGCACATTCTCCCTGCAAGAGTTCGAGGAAATGGCTGGCGGGCTGGGGCTGAACATCTCCGGCCGTTATGGTATCCGCATCTTCACGGACTACCTCCCCGAAGAGGTACTCGAAAGGTCCGGCAATGAGCGACTGCTTCTCGACTTGGAACAGGATTCATCCACGATGCAGCACTACATCTCTATTGCTCGATATCTACACTTGGTTTGCCAAAAGTGAGAGTCATTGAGGACTACCGGCCCCACACAATTTACACGGAAGGAGAAAAGATATGGGGTTTTCCGTCGGGTTGGGCCTGACAAACGATTGCGACCTCGCCTGTGCCCATTGCTATAGACCCCAGGGAAAAATCTACAACTTGACCCTTGGTGACGTGAGACAGGTCTGCGAGACTCTGGACGTGGAGTCCGTGGGCCTCGGAACCGGAGAAAACGGTTTAAACCCGGAGTACCTGGATATCGTAGGCTATTTCAGAGATCGCCAAATTCCGGTCACACTTGCTTCAAACGGCTTTACCGTTCAGAACACACCTGATGAAATCCTCAAGACTTTTCGAGATGTTGAATTCTCCATCGATTTTCCGACTGAAGAAGAGCAGGACGCGTTTAGAGGCGATGGCAACTGGAAGCGCATTGTGAGAAACATCGAAAGGTGCATTCAACTCGGAATGAGTGTCTCCGTCCTGGCGGTTCTCATGAGCGTGAATTACGGCAATTTGGGAAAGCTGGCCAGGCTGGTCGCATCCTTCGGCTGCAATTTGCGCGTAAACGTTTTTCAGCCGGTCCAAAACCGGGAATATCTCCCCAGCTATGATCAATACTGGGAGGCCTTCAGAATCCTCTTTGATTCGGCCGCCTTGATCAGTTGCACAGAACCCTTGGTCAACACGTTCTCCGGGTTGAATAAGCTTAAGGGTTCACCTTGCGGGCGAAAAAGCATTCGCATCACGCCTCTTGGCCGGGTGCTCCCGTGCGTCTACTGGCCCCGGAGCGAAATCGATCTGGCCCAGCTTGCCCGGCTGAAGGAGAAAGTGTGGGATTCCGCCCCTTTTCGTGAAGCAAGAGAGATTCCCAGGATGTGCCTGGCATGTGAGTACGTCGAAAACTGCCGTGGAGGTTGCCGAAGTCGCGCCATTTTACTGGAGAAAGGCGATGAATCCGACATGTTTTGCCCCGAGAATCCGTGGAGATTCTATTCGCCTGAGCCCGAGCCTGCTTTCGGAAAAAAAGCTTCTGCGCTCGCAGAGCATCTGTACGACAATCGTCAGGGGATGAGTAATGCATGCAGTTGAAAATACCCGCGTGCCCTTACCGGAGTGTATATACCTGGAGGTGACTAACCGCTGCAACCTTCGATGCCGCACATGTGTGCAGTATCTCGGCATGAAAGAGACCCAACGGGACCTTTCGGCGGAAGAAGCAAAACTGATTGCCGATCAACTGCCGGCACTGAAAAGAGCGGTTCTGCACGGCATCGGGGAGCCGCTTCTCAACCAGGAGCTTCCGCAAATCATCCGATACTTCAAGCACAGGGCGGTCTATGTGCTTTTCAATTCGAACGTCCTGCTCTTGAGTCCTCAATGGGTCGAGGACCTGATCGAAAGCAAGCTCGACGAACTGCGTGTTTCCCTGGACGCCGCGACTGAACTGACTTACGGTCGGGTCCGGGGATCGAAAAACTTCTCTTTAGCAGTTAAGAATATCGAAGCCCTTTTGAATCTGAGGCAAAAGAGGCGCTCGGCAACTCCAAGAGTGTCCGCATGGATGACGGGAACTCGGGAAAATGTGGAAGATCTTCCGAACCTGGTGAAGCTTGCATCTGAAATCGGGATCGACGAAGTCTATCTGCAACGGCTGGTATATCCCTTGGACGGGCCGGGGCACGGGTTGGCCGACCGCGAACAGGCGATCACAGGTCCGCCGGAAGACATTTTAAGAATCCTTCAAACGAGCATGGCCCTGAGCAGATGTTTGAACATTCGGTTGACGGCCTCAGGCCTGGCCATCCCGAAGGAAAGTCTTCATCGCAACCCTGGAGAAGAAAGCCCATGGCGCCGATGCAGAAGGCCTTGGGAAGTAGCCTACATAACCGCTTGGGGAAACCTTTTGCCCTGCTGCATCTCTCCGTTTTCCATCTTCAACTACGATTCCCTGATCCTCGGGAACGTGTTCGAACAAAGTCTCGAAAAGATTTGGACAGGAGAGATGTACCTGGAGTTTCGAAGGAAGCATCAATCATCCGACCCTCCTGAGAGCTGCTTGGGTTGTGGAGTCGAATGGAGCCTTTAGAATATGGAATCTTGGCGGATTTTTCCGCTTTTACGTACGGCAAAGGAACCGGATGGAAAAGAGGACACTTGCGGGAATTAAGGGCTGCGTTTTCGATGCGTACGGTACCCTGTTTGATTTCAATTCTGCGGTGGCGTATTGCCGTGATGAGATGGATGGAAAAGCTGATGCACTTTCCAAAATGTGGAGGGAAAAGCAGCTTCAATACACCTGGCTGCGTTCCTTGATGGGACAATACAAGGATTTCTGGCAGGTGACCGGGGATGCCCTGGATTATTCCATGCAATCTCTTGAAATTCACAATCAGGCCCTCCGGAACAGGCTCATGAGCCTGTTCCGGATCTTGGACGTTTTTCCAGAAGTTCCCTCCACACTCGACCGGCTAAAGTCCGCCGGAATCAAAACGGCCATTCTTTCCAACGGTTCTCCGGAGATGCTCCTCTCGGCGGTCAAGGGGACCGGCATTGACCATCTATTGGATGTGGTGCTCTCGGTCGAAGAGGCAGGAATCTACAAACCTCACCCATCTGTCTACAAAATCGCTGTCAATTCCCTATGCTTGGGGCCAGAGGAGAATCTGTTTTGTCTCCACCAATGGATGGGATGCTCACGGCGCTTCGACATTCGGAATGAAAGTGGCTTGGTGCAATCGCTATCGTCAAGTAAGGGAAATCCTTCCGGGCGCCCCTGACGTCGAAGTCTACACGCTGGCTGAACTTCCGGCTATTTTGGGCATCCATAGTTGAAGTAAGCATCGCATGGAGAGAGTGAGGGATAAGTGAAAGCGATTGTGGTGATAGTGGCCAAAGAGCCAGTGGCGGCACAAGTCAAAACGCGCCTCAGTCCCGCTCTAAGTTCTGCCGATGCCGCTGAGATATACACCCTCTTTATCCAGGACATGGTTGAAGAGATGTCCGGGATAGCAGGGGCAGCAGCCGAATCGAACGGCGATCCCGGGGGAGGTGTCAGATTTGCTCTCGCCTATAGTCCGGAAGGAGCGGAAAAAAGAATCGAGACCATACTCCCGGCGCCAATGCTCCTCTTTCCCCAGCAAGGAGCCGATCTTGGAGAAAGACTCGCCCATATCTTCACGAAGTTTTTGAGCGAGGATTACGATCAGGTCCATATAATAGACAGCGACAGTCCCGATATGCCGCGCTCCCTTATCTACGAATCCACAAAGATTCTCGAACTGCCGCAAATCGATCTGGTGCTCGGTCCATGTGCAGACGGAGGCTACTATCTCATCGGCCTGAAAAGACCTACCCCGGAGCTTTTTCAAGAAATCCCGTGGAGTACCGACCGCGTGCTGGCATTAACGCTGGAACGCGCCCGAGCCCTGGGACTTTCCTGCGGACTTCTGAAACCCTGGTATGACATCGATACCTGCGATGACTTGGTTGCGTTTCTCGAACGAAACAAGGACAGAAAAGAGGAATGCGGCCCGGGCTGGAGGACCCTGAAGTATCTCAGGGACAAAATGGACAATGGCACATGGGGCCAGGCGCTCTCCTCATCTTTTAAAAAATGTGGAACTGCAAAGGAGTAATCCAAATGAATCCTTTTTCCGATGCCCTGAAGTTTCTAACGAGGGGAGAATGGCCTATCTATCTTTTATGGCTTCTCGCTGGGGAACGTGATTGCAGCGGTCTGGAATCTGAGTGTCGATCCAAAGCAGCGCACAGTAAAGGGCATATGGATGTGTTTGGCGCGGATACTGCTCGGCAGCATGTGGTGGCAGCAGACACTCTGGAAGCTGCCGCCCTACTACACCGATCTTCCATCTGTGCCTGACAGCGGCTTGAAGCACTGGATGATCGAAATGGTCAATAACGCTGCGTTCGGCATTCAAAGCACGTTTGTAAAAGACATTGTCCTGCCTAACTATACCATCTTTGCGCCGATGGTATACTGTATCGAAGTTCTTATCGCTACCTCGTTGATATTGGGAATTTTCACGCGCCTGGGCAACTCTAGGGGCACTAATGGCGATAAACCTCTGGCTGGGTCTCTACCGCTCACCTACGGAGTGGCCCTGGACCTACTTTTTTCTGGTGCTCCTTCAAGTCACATTCGCAGTTTTCCAGGTGGGCCGAGGTCTCGGTATCGACGCCATTCTAGCTCGAAGGCTGATTGGGCAATCCGAATCAAAAGGCATGATCGGCCGGATAATAAGCTTAATCACTTGAGCTTTTAAGCAGTGATCTGTGAAGTGAAGTCGGGGGCGCGGGCCATCCCTTGATTTTTTCTGCGCCCGTCTCTGCGCTAGCCTCAAAAATACTGGCAAACAGTGTAAAATCAGGGAAGGGGAGGTCGGCAATGGCGGGAGAAAAGGTAAATATCCTGCTCTTCTTGGCACAGGGCTTTGAAGATCTCGAAGCCGTGTCTGTGCTTGATATAATTGGCTGGGCCCAGTACAGGGAAGAGATAAGCCAGGCCCTGGTGATGACAGCCGCCTTTCATGAAACCGTGAAAGGCCGGTTCGGTGTGGAAGTGAGGCTGGATATCCTCTACCCCCAAATCGACCCCGGTGACTATCACGCCATGGTCTTGCCGGGAGGCTTTCACAGCCATGCAAACTACATGTTGGGTACACGTGACATGTCGCTGTATGTAACGTAATAAGATTTTTGAATCGCCATCTGGTCGGGTTCAATCAATATTAACCCTACTTGCCAGAAGATTGAACCTGCAGCCTGCCTGGATTTGTCGAATGTATGATCTGAACGTGGTCTCTTTGCAGACCTTTTGAGATTTCGTGGGTCAGGAGAGCTGTGCCGCTCTCCAAACAGCTTCTATTCGCTGCCAAAGAAACGGTTTTTCGGGGTTGCCGGATGTCAATTCCTGACAATCTGCAGTCGACTTAGCTCGAAGATAAGACCGCTCTCAAACTCAACCGGACAGCTCTCTGAAAAGCATATAGCGGCGGACATTGCGGACGGTTTCCGGCCCCGTCAGCAACTCCATCAACAAGAAGACGACTTCAAGAGATGTTCCCGGGCCACCGCACGAGATGATCCGATCATCGATCACAACCGCCTCATCAACTGCCTCGGCACTGCTCGCCTTCAATCTACCGAGGTTGTCGTGGTTGCGGCTGTAGGGATAGGTTGTGGCCTTTTTCCCCTGGAGAAGACCCGCATCGGCTATCGGCAGAATTCCAACGCACATTGTAGCTATGTAGCCGCCGCGAGAGTGTATTTCGCGGGCAAGCTGATGAATCCGGGGATCGTAAGCTTCATCATACACTGAATTTCACGTGTATTTGCAACGGGAATGGCTCTTTGGAAACCGAATAATAGTGAGAGTACACCGAGCCACACTCCTGCCCGCTGAGAATCTCCTGGATTTCGCCTGTATTTGCAGGAAACTCCTGATTGCGCTGCTGCATTCGTACTATGGCCCCTGCGATGCCAGACTCGCTCAAGGGGCCGTGAATCATGTCATCCATGATATCCGTGCAATCCGTGGTTAGGGTTTGACCTTGGTTTTTCTATTTATCAGGTTCTTCGCGTCCTTCAGTCCTCGTGCACGTGGCCCGGTTTATCCAAAGTGCGGAAAAGCGCAGAATTGAGAGTTTCTTTTTTCGAGTCGAAGAGATGGCGGTTTTGACGGCGCACTTCTTTTGCTTCGGCGACAAAACACTCCATTATGCGTATGTCCCGTTCCGTAAGACCGCTTCCCCTAAGTTTTTGCCAGGCCTCGCAGAGCAGAGCCAGCATTCCGAAAGTATAAATGGAAAGGGTCGTAATGCGGCGAAGCAAAAGTTCCCTGTTCCCTATCCGGCCACTGGCGATCTGCCTGCCATATAGGAGCAGACCGCCCAGGAGCAGGAGCCTGGCAACCCTGGCGCTTTTTTTCGCTTCGCCCAGTGCGTTACGCATAACCTTGTTCCCGAAGCTGTCAGGCCATTTCTCACTTTTTAAGAAAAGCCTTGCGAGTTCGAAAACAAGCGAAAGAAAGGAGCGGCCGGATTGCTTGCGCCTTCTTTCGATATGGCGCATGCCAAGAAGCGCCGGGTAAACCGAGTGCACCTCGGTAGTCCCTTCGAAAACGGTGGCAACTCTAAAATCGCGCATCCGCTTCTCAAAGGGCAGTACTTTCAGGTATCCGGCCCCGCCCGCAACTTGGAGTGCGTCATAAACGGCGTCCCATGCGCGTGTGGTGCCGAAAAGCTTGCAGTGGGAGGTTTCGATGGCGGCGCCAAGGAGGGGATCGCCCTGGAGCAGCGCGGCCACGAAACGGTTCATTGCCGAGCTGACCGCCGAGTTTACTTCCGTCCGGGCGATCATTTCCTGGACGAGTTGAAAGCTTTTGATCGGAGTCTGAAACTGAATTCTTGAAGAAGCCCTCTTCAGCATGTCGTTGGCCGAGAGGTTCATGAGGGCTGCGGAGGCGGCTCCAAGCCCGAGCCTCCCGTAATTTAAGACCGTCATGGCTATTTTGAAGCCGTCTCCAGGCCTGCCGATGAGGTTTTCTTTCGGAACACGCACGTCCCTGAACTGGACCGAGGCTGTCGAACTGGCCGTGAGGCCCATTTTAGGCATCTCTTTTCCAACGCTAACACCCTCCTGGGCGGTTTCGACTATAAACGCCCCCATATATCCGGGGCGATCCGGGTCCATTTGGGCGAAAACAGTCAGGCCACCGGCATAGTTGGCGTTGGTAATGTAAGTTTTCTGTCCGTTTAACAGGTAATGAGCGCCGTCGGCGACGGCGGTTGTTTCGACGTGCCGGGCGTCGGAACCAATCCGTGGTTCGGTCAGGGCGAAGGCAAAAATCATCTCTCCGGATGCAGCGCCGGGCAGGTATTTTTGCCTCTGTTCGTCGGTCCCGAAAAGCTGGATTGCTTTTACTCCGATCGAGATGTGGGCGAGAAAAGTGATGGCAACCGAGATGTCGAGCTTGACCATCTCATCGACTACTTTCAAATATTCATGCAGGTTGAGACCCAGGCCGCCATAGGCGGCATCGATGCCCAAGCCGAAAAAACCAGCCTCCCGCATCTTCTGCAGGAGATCGTCAGGCAGAGTGCCCCGGGCTTCGAGTCCGGCGGGCGTGTAGTCTTTCAATAAGTCCCGGTACCGCTCGACAATAGGTCCAACCTTGTGTTCGTCCAACGTCGGGGGGGTGACCCGCAAGAGTTCGCGGTCAAACTCTCCACTGTAGATTTTCTCCATCAACATAGCGTTACTCACTGTCCTTCAGCGCGCTGGTTTGTTCAGGTTCAGTGAAGCGAAGGGTCCCATTGGAATCGATCACGTAACGGACTTTTCCGTCACGAAAAAAAACGGCGGCAAAATTAAAGGACCAACGATTTCCATGCACAACGGTCGGAGTCCCCTGAACGGCAAGGACCTCGTCGGGTGTGGAACCGATTGTGAAGGAATTTCCCGGGAGGATGTGGCCGGGGAGAGCGGAAGGCAAAAGACGTATCCTGAGGTTGCCGAAATAGTTGTCATATTCGGCAACGCGTCCGTCTTTGAAAGCGATTTCGGCAAAACCGTAGAACCAACTGTTTCCGTCCACCCGCGTCGGGGTCCCCTGAACGAGCAGGACTTCCTTTTCACTGGATCCGAGACTGATATGGTCGGGCACGCCCTGACCCTCTGAGGCTTCAGGCTGCATTCGTATCCGCAGGGACCCGTCGAAGTTATTGAACTTCCAGACACGCCCGTTTTTGAACTGCACCTCGGAAAGGCCGTACGTCCAGGCCTGGCCTTGGATCCGCGATGGAGGACCCTGGGCGTCGAGCACTTCGGATGCTGTCGATCCAAGGGTGAAAAAAGAGGTCTGAGGCGTTAACGGGGACTGGAGGAGATCGGGAGGCGACTGAGGGGGGGGCTCAAGGAGTAGGCTCGGACTGGGAGGGCCGGCTGAGGATTGCGGCCCCTCCGTCGGCTGTGCGTTGTTCGGAGCTGTGTCCGAGGTTGAGTTTTCGGCTATCCCGGTGTCTTTTTCCGTATCGATCGCGGAATCCGGTAAAAACGAAGTAAATTGCGACAAGATAAACACGGCTGCTACGAGCAGCGAAGCCACCAAAACGAGCTTTAACGCCGAAAACGGGCGAACGGCGATTTTAGGCGAGCGGCCACTGGCAGGCTGTTGCCGCGCGAACTTTAGTTTTTGGCCCCGGCGCGCCGCCGTGAGGCGGCCATGGCTTCGCAGTCCCCGGGCGGCCTGAGGAGGAGGCCGTCGTTTTTTGCCAGCTCTTGGAAATACGCCTGTAGGCCTCGTCAATTTCCCTGAATTTATTTTCGGCCAGCGCCCGGCTTTCGTAGGGCTTGGAATGGTGGTGGTCCGGGTGCCATTTTTTGACTAGACTGCGATAGGCTCGCCTGACTTCCGAAGGCTTTGAGCCAGGTTCCAACCCAAGTATTCGAAAATCGGCTTGTGAAGAGGTCTCGGGAGGCATGGAGCGAATTCCCGTAAAATTTTTGGCCATACATACAATTGCGCATCGCAAAATAGATGATAACTGGATATCATTCAAGGGGGAAAGACGATTTCTCGGTTTCACTCCAGGTATCGATTTGCTGTAGGCTATAATAGTCCACGGCAACGACTCTGTTTTGGGATATTGGCTGCAATAGTCCTTGAATACATTCAAGCGCCCGGTCCTCCGGGCCGATATCAAAGAGGTGGAAAAAAGCGTGCTCATACTGACCAGAAAAGCGGGTGAGTCAATTTTGATCGGCGATGACATAGAGATCACAATCACCTCGATCGATCAGAATAAGGTTAAAGTTGGGATTCAAAGCCCGTCCCACATTCCCATATACAGGGAAGAGCTTTACAAGAAAATCCAGAAGGAGAACCTGGCTGCGGCGTGTATTGGCAAGGAAGAGTTTGAAAGTCTGCTCGACATGTGCGCCGGTGGTGGACAAGGCGGTCCCCCCGACCGGGGATAGTCTTATGGAATATGATTCGAGGAGTTTTCATGCAGGTTGATACGAGCCGTTTTGGAAGAATAGAGGTTGGGGAAAAAGAGGTGATCACCTTCCCTTGGGGGATTCCCGGTTTTGAATTGTTGAAGAACTATGTCCTTCTTGAATATAGGGACGGCCCTTTTGAGTGGCTCCAGTCAGTGGAGGAACCCTCCGTGGCCTTCGTAGTCTGCCCTCCTGATTTCATTGGCCTGGAGTACACGGCGCCGGAGTCGAAAACAAAGCTGATCGAATTGGAAAATAGGGACGATCTTGTGGTTCTGAACATAGTTTCCTTCGATCGGGAAAAGCGCGCTATACGCTTTCACGTGAAGAGCCCGGTCCTGTTCAACGTCGCAACGAGAATCGGCTATCAGTGGACAATGGAAGCCGACGAACTCAAAAACTATCTCATAACGCCGGCCGATCTTCCAGAGCAAACGGATTGATCGGTTGCGTCGCGCGCAAGGGCTGCGAATTCGCTTTCGCAATTGTGCCCATCGCACCCCTCGCAGGAAAAAGAAATGAGACGAAAAAAAATTGTCAGCCGGGATAACGGCAACGCCGGGTTCTCGGTTGCAAGCTATAATATTCACAGGTATGTCGGTATCGATGGTGTATTCGACCCCGAGCGTATAGCCCGGGTGATAAAAGAGTTGAAAGCCGAGATCGTGGGCTTGCAGGAGATTGACTCGTCCTTTTACAGGAAGGAAAAGCATGCCGGTCCGATATTTGAAAAGGCGGGCCTGGGCGTGGTTCTCGGGCCGACTCGGCGAAGCAGCGACGGGCATTACGGAAACGGTCTGCTGACTAAATACACGGTAAAGGACGTCCGGCATATCGATTTGAGTGTTTTCGGCCGGGAACCCAGAGGCGCTCTCGACGTCGACCTGCTGGTAAAAGGGGAAACCATCCGGGTGATAGTGGCACACCTCGGGCTCGGGCTCAGAGAACGGCGCAAGCAGATCAGGCGGCTTCTGGACATCTTTTGTTCGGAACGGGACCGGATGGAAATAATGCTGGGTGATTTTAACGAGTGGGTCCCGCTTGGAAGCCCATTGGGCCGGGTCCACAGTTTTTTCGGAAAATCGCCGACCCTGAGGACTTTTCCATCCATGATGCCCGTCTTGCCGCTCGACAGGATCTGGATGCGTCCCATGGACGCCCTGGCGAGTGTGTCTACGCACAATACACCCCTTAGCCGGAGGGCGTCGGACCATTTGCCCGTGAAGGCTTTTGTGGTGCCAACCGGCAAGGTAAACGACAACGGCTGTTTATGCGGCTGACCCGTAATTTCGAGGGTCTTTTTCATAAATAACGAGTCGCAGGGCGCCCATGAAACGGGCCTTGCTCTTGATGGGCCTCAGCAGGAACTCTTTGGAAGACAGATCGATACCACCCGGCCGGGTAGATTCAAAGACTTCGAAAAAGCGGTCAATGCCTCCCGCCCGGGTAAATTGGACGAAATTTCCGAAGTGCTCGCTCCCGGCGATTTTTTCCAGCAGACCCAGGAGCCCAGGGGCAGGAGCAAACCCCATGTTCTGCAGTCCTGCGTAGTCGAAGACCAGCAGCTTTCCTCCCGGGGCCAGGACCTTCAATATTTCGCCTGCCACTTTCATCCTCGCAGGGTACGCCATTTCGTGTAAAGCCAGGCTGATAGTGACGCAGTCGAAAGCTCCCGGGGCGAAAGGCAGGTTTTCGGCATTTCCGAGAAAGTATGAAACGGTTGAAGGGCTTTTGGTACGTGCTATGTCGAGCATCGCCGGGGCCAGGTCTACTCCGCAGACATCCATTCCTGCCTTCGCCAGCATTATGGCCTGCTCTCCGGTCCCGCACGCAACATCGAGTACACGGCGGCATTTTTGGGCTTCCGCCTCCCTGCGGATATCTTTTCGGGCGGCCCGCAGAAACGGTCCGACAATGCCGTCATAAAATGGCGCAATCAGAGTATAGAAATCACTTCTTTTACGGGAACCGCACCCCGCGCCAGATCTTTTCATCGAGTTCCAATAGCGGTGTTGTGTTTGCATTTGGGCACTTCACCAACCGGCGCCATAATGTTAAGCATTGTGAGGCAAAGTTACATAGAGCCCTTTTCACGAACCGCAACAGCATTTACTGTTGTCGAAACTTCACACCGCGTGCGCGGTCACACTCTAATGCTTGAAAACAGGACCGGGTTTATCGGATGCCTTTCAGCCGAACCTTTCTCTGCATGGCGGCAGCCAACCTTTTGTGCCTGGCGAGCTACGGCACATTTTTCCTTTTCCCCATCTTCATCACTGCCCACGGAGGAGACCAGGTCGACATCGGTATCATAATGGGAGCGTTCGCACTCTCTTCAGTCCTGTGCCGCCCCTGGATCTCCGATATGATAGACAGGGTCGGCAGAAAGAAAAGCTATGCGGCCGGTTCCCTGATAATGACGGTGATGCCGCTTGCGCACCTTTTGTTCAGAGGCCCTCTGGACGGTTTTTATCTTCCCCTGATCCTCGTGCGGGTGATTCACGGGGTAGGGTTCGCGATCTGCCTGACTTCCGCGCTCACCTATATCGCGGACATAATTCCCGATAAGCACCTGAACGGAGGACTCGGAATGTTCGGGATATCCGGGCTTGTGGGGAGCGCCCTCGGTCCGTTGATTGCGGAGATCGTGATCCGCAGGGTGGGGTTTTACCCCCTCTTCATCGTGGCCTCGGCCATATCCTGCGTGAGCTTGATAATCCAGCATCCGCTGAAAGAGACCTACGTTCACGCGATGAAGCCAATCGAGTCCTCCTTTTTCCTGATCCTCCAGAAGAGGCGGATTTTCATGATAGCTGTTATATCGTTGCTTTTCGGGTTTGGGCTGGCCGCCGTCAACGGGTTCGTATCGCCCTATGCCAGCGAAAAACGTATTACTTTTATATCGATTTATTACATCGCATATTCCGCCGCGGCTATTCTAACCAGGGTGTTGGGGGGAAATTCCCTGGCAGACCGGCTGGGTGAAACTAAAATCATACCGTATGCGCTTGCGCTCATGGGTGGAGGATTGGTCTTGCTCGTGTTCATGAAGGGGAGCATTGTGCTCTTGTTGTCGGGACTGATGACGGGGTGCGGTCACGGGTGGCTTTACCCCGCGCTGAACGCCAGTGCGGTCCGGGGGGAGCCACAGGCTGTGAGGGGAAAGATCACGGGGGCCTACACGGGGAGTATAGATGCGGGAGCGTTCGTAGGTTCCGTGATGCTCGGCTACGTGGGCGAAATTGCGGGGTTCCAGGCGCTCTTCCTTGCTGCGGGTGCAGCGGTACTTTGCGCCATCTTTATCTGCCTGCTTCAAACCGCCAGCGACAGTCCGGAACTAAGCGCCTGAATTGTTGTGGCACGAACCGTAGTGGGATAGCCCCTCTTGGACGCTCTTGTTATTCCCGCTCCCCGCTTCTCGCTTCGTGCCCGTCGGATCATCCCGCCCCAACGGCTGAAACGATGGCGATCAGTACTCCGGCCAGGCTCTCACCTGCAATCAACCCCGATGCCGCCGGTATGACATGGCCTTCAGCACGAGTTTTGCTGAGAAGGTAGGCCAGAAAAGCCCCCAGAAAAATAGAGAGCGTATTCCAGAACGGAATTACGAACGCAAGCCCCAGGCCCATTGCTGAAGGGAGGATGGATCGGATTCGGGACGGCGCCAGGCGATCCAGCACCGATAGCAGCACCCCGACGGCTACCCCAATAGCGAGCGCAATCCTTGCTGAACCGTGAAGGCTCGATATCCCGTTGGCGAGGAGTTCGGCCACGGCTTTCCACACTTGGGCGCTCGGGGCGGGGAATTTATGACCGCCAAGAGCTTCCGGCGTGGGTACGAGAAGGTAGAAAGCGGGCACGACCACCGCGGCTCCCGCAAAAACCCCCAGAAACTGCGCTATGAACTGCTTCCTGGGATTTGCGCCGAGAAGATAGCCTGACTTGAGGTCGGTCAGAAGGTCGGCCGATGAGGCGGCCGCTCCCGCCGTTACGCCCGCAGTCATAAGGTTTGCCGTAATGTTGGAAGGTGCGATAATTCCATAGGACAGCTGGGTAATTTTCCCCATTGCTCCAATCGGGGTTATGTCGGTTTCTCCCGTCGCGCGGCACGCCACAACGGAAAGAAAGAAGGCCATTATGACGGAAAGAGCGCCCATCCACCATGAGATCGAAAACTCGAAGACCTGAACGGCCACTATCCCGAAGCCGGAAAAAACCAGACCCGCAAAGAACCAACTGCCCGGCACCTCAATTTTTTCCATTTGCCTCAATTCGGAATCGGGCAACCCCTTGTTTACATCCCTGACAGACTTCCTCTTAAAAATCTGTCCAGTTCCGGCGATGGCCCTCCAGACCGTCCTCCATTGGAAACAGAAAGTAAGCAGACCGGAGGAAACCATAAGGGCAGTCCCTCCCCACAGGCTCCAGGCGACAATGTTTTTGTACCCGGGTTCCGTGATAATCCCCATTTTGTAGACGTGGGGAGCCAAATAGAAATAATTCAGAATGCCTCCCGCCAGCATGCTGCAGGCAACTCTCATTCCTATTATCGCTCCGGCTGCCACCATGATGGCGCTGAATTCAAAAGAAATAGTCCAGGACGCCAGGCTCCTGGCAGCAATCGTGCCTGGAAATTCAATCATCTCGGGCAGCCTCAAATAGGCCGGCCACCATGAGAAGGTGTTCTCTCGCAAGAACGCCACGGCAGCGCCCAGGGCGCCGGCTATACCGAGGGTTTTTGCTTTCCTCGCGGCCTCGTCTCCCCTGGCGTAAAGTGAACGCAGGGTCTGGGCGGCTGCAAGGCCACTCGGAAAAGGGAGTTGCTCAACGTTTATCATCTGTCTTTTCATCGGAATGGCCAGGAAAACGCCAAGCACCGCGAGCAGGACCGTCCAGGCCATCAATGTCCAGAAAGGCATGTGATGGCCCTGGATCATAAGCAGGGCCGCCACCGCGCTGACCATTGTGCTGCCGGTCGAGTATCCCGCCGAGCTGGCGGCGGACTGCATGCAGTTGTTCTCGAGAATCGAGAGGTTGGAGCCAAGGAGTCCCGTGCGCCTGAGAAGAGCGCCAAAGGTGAAGGAAAGAACGCAGGCCGTTATTGCTATTCCCAGGCCCCATCCTGTTTTCAGGCCAACGAAGAGGTTCGACAGGCTCATGAGCGCACCCAGCAAGCACCCCATCAGGACGGCCCTTGTGGTTAGTTGAGGCAGATCACCCCGGTAGACGTTTCGAAACCACTCCAGTTCCATTTCCGACGGAGATCTTCTTGTGGGGTCCAGGCGTGTGAAGTCGCTCAATGGGGGTTCTCCAAGGCTGGGTATTTTGAAAAATCGAATTGAAATCGGGGTTTGAAGTTAGCATCAAAAGAGCATTAGTCAAAGAATTGTTGTGACATCGCGGTAGAAGGATTGCTAAAATAGCCACGATTTTGACTTGGGTGGACCGGAAATGAAAATAGGAGGGATGATGTATGCTCAAGGTTGTAGTGCTTCTTCTGTCAGTCTGTGCGATCTTTGCCCCTGTTAACTTTGTATGGGGGGCAAGCGATGGGGCAATGAAGCTTCGCGCCCTTAACGGACTTTCTGAATTCACGCCTTCGGAGGCATTTTTAAAGGGCAATTTTGTCGCCGATGAAATCGAGCCGCAATTCATTTTCGGACCGGTCAAAGACTTTAAAAAATCCCGGTCCTGTCGGACGGCATGGCTTATCGAAGAGGGCCAAAGAGACCGGATCAAGAACAGGGAGAACCAGTCGGACCCCTTCGAATATACTCTTTATCTCGAAGAAGACTGCCCCGGAAAGGTGGTATATTACGTTTTTGTCGACAGGACCCTGGCAAAAGCCGGCCAGTGGATGGAATGGCGAAAGGTATTTCATAAAAGCAAGGCCGAGGACCAATACGGGGCGACCGGCGCCCTTCTGGAACAGGCTGCCGGGAGCGGGTTCCCGGTTGACTCAGAGGTCCGATTCATCGAGATCCAGGGCGATTTGATTTTGAAAAAACCGGAGGATTTCCTGACCGGCGATCTAAAGATCAAACCTATATACAACCTCAGGAGTGGCAAGGCTGACGGCAAATGAAGCCTGCTCCCTGCCTGGAAACACCGTCAAAGGTCAAAGGGTACTTGAAATTTTCGGAATGAAATTTCACTCGCAATCTCGGAGGTCGCAAAAATGAAAAAGAAAGACAAGTCCGAAGGCCTGACACGCCGCACCTTTATAAAAACCATTGGTTTGGCTGGAATAGCTTCAACCGGGCTGGGTGTCGGCAATAGCGCGGTTGCTGCCGAACAGCCTGCCGCAGGCAAGGGCCCCGTGCCACGGAGACAGTTGGGTAAAACGGGCGTGGAAGTATCGACCCTGGCGCTTGGGGGGATGTTCGACACGATCAATAACCAGTTGCTCCTGAAACAGTCGCTCAACTGGGGGGTGAATTTCTGGGACACAGCCGAAGTCTACGGGAACGGTTTGAGTGAGGAGGGGTACGGGCGCTATCTTTCGCGCAATCCCGATGCCAGGAAGGGAATATTTCTAACCACGAAGCTGCGCCCTCGCGAACCCAAAGCGATGACGGAGGGGTTGGACAAGTGCCTGAAGAGGCTCTCCACGGACTATGTGGATTTATTTTACGTGCACGCTATAAACGATTTCAGCGAAATGGCGGCCCCTCAGCAATACGGGGAATGGGCTTCGGGAGCAAAAAAAGCCGGCAAAATAAAACTCTTTGGGTTCAGCACCCACCAGAACATGGAAGACAACCTGCTGAGCGCGGCCAAGACCGACTGGATCGATGCTATAATGTTCAGTTACAACTTCCGGCTCATGCAAACGCAGAAGATGAAAGACGCCGTTGCCGCATGTGTGGATAAGGGAATCGCGCTTATCGCCATGAAAACGCAGGGAGGCGGACAGGTAAAGACGGACAGTGAAGCCGAACTCCAGTTGGCGGGACGATTTCTCGAACGCGGTTTTACCGATAAGCAGGCCAGGCTCAAAGCTGTAATGGAAAATCCCAACATCGCGAGCATTTGCTCCCAGATGCCGAGCCTTACGATCCTTTCGGCCAACATTGCCGCGGTACGGGACCAGACGGCCCTAACAGAAGGCGACCTCGAGTTGCTCAAAAAATTTGCGGCCGAGACTCGCGAGAACTACTGCGCCGGGTGTGGCCGTATCTGTCACGAGGCCGTGGCCGGGGCCGTGCCGGTAAGCGAGATCATGAGGTGCCTGATGTATTACCGCGACTACGGCGAACGCGACCTGGCGCGCGAGGTTTTCGCAACCTTACCTCAGGAGGCGAGAGCGGTGCTTACGCAAATTGATTATTCAAAGGCGGAAGAGGCTTGTCCACAAAAGCTGGCAATATCCAGGCTCATGCGGGAGGCCTCCGAGATATTAGTTTAACAGTATTTCACGTCCCTTTCGGGTCACCCTGAAACCATGAAAAGACATTGCAATCACCCCCCTTTTCGAAAGGGGGGCCGGGGGGATTTTGCACCTCGCTTGAGACTTTTCGTAACAGGCAGGTGAAAAGCATTGGCGCCCCGGAGGCATGTCCTCCGGGGCGTACAAGCAAACTGGGGTCGTTTCGCAAAAAGTTTGCGCGGCTCATGACAGCCGGATCTCCCCGAGCGATGTTGGCGGTCGGCATGTTGAGGTCAAAGTCGATTGATACGCCGCCGATATCGAAGATGAAGGCTTGCAAATGGATTCCGTTCTGCGGCTGTGGGAAATTTATAGCCGGTTTGGAACTATGGCAAACCGTTCCCACATTGAAGCGTTGTCTATGTGTCGAGTGCGCCCTGGCATGAGGACCCGGCTCCGGCGCAACAGGCGAAGCAATGATTGCCTACCGTGATCTTACGCTGGGAGAGTATCTTTAGGTCAAATTCGCGAATGTGGGTCGGCGAGCCGTCGTTAATCTCCAAACCGAGCATCTGGTTGAAGTCGCAATCGTACAATCGGCCGTCCCAGCCGACGGAAAGCGTGTTGCGGCACATGACGTTTAAGACAGCGGCGGGATTGAAGGCCGAAGCAAGGTCCGCCATATAATCGTTGAGATTGTCGCTGCTGATAAGATAATCGAGATAGCGGCCTACGGGACAGTTTGTTAAGACGAAGAGTCCGTTGAATTCAACTCCGAAGCTTTCTCGAAGCCGGCGCTTATACTCGTGCTCCAGCGACGATTGATTGCCTGGCATAAAAGCGCCGGATGGATTGTGCACAAGGTTCAGGAGCAAGCCTGTCCCCTCACGGCCATAGCCGATTTTGTTGAGTTCGCAAATCGCCGCCATAGAGCGGGTAAATGCTCCGGGACCGCGTTGCCGGTCAGTGCGTTCCGAAGTGTAATCCGGCAGCGATCCTACGATTTCCACACCGAGGTCACGGTAAATCCGCGGGAAAAACTGGCAGACTTTCTCAGTCAAAATGGCCAGGTTGGTCCTTATGATGATCCGCTTGCCGGTGGCTGCAAGTTCTCGCAGTAACCAGGGCAACTGAGGGTGTAATTCCGGTGCTCCTCCGGTGACATCTATCGTGTCGATTTCAGGAATGTGTGCAATTCGTACACATTCCCCCAGGATCTCTTGCGACATCATTTCCGGCCGATCCGGCGATGCCCCCACGTGGCAGTGGCGGCAGGCCAGATTACATCGCCGGGTGATGTTCAATTGGAGGATTTTCACCCCGGTTGCACAGAGCGGGAAGACCTCCATCGCTTTCAGACGTTCGGAAAAACTCTCGCTTCGACTGGGAATTTCAAGCATCGCGAGTTGCTGCCGCGGATCCATCACATTTCTTTCTTTCGAATAATTTTTCTGATTTGAGTGGCATGGGCCAGTGTATCTCCTGCAACCATCGCGGCGCCGACATGAACCGCTTCCATCATTTCGTCGTTCCCGACACCCAGGGAAAGACACTTGTTGGTGTAAGCGTCAATGCAATAGGGACAATGGCGTACCGTGGCGACTGCGAGCGCAATGAGCGCCTTTTCGCGCTCTGTGAGCTTGCCGGCTCCGGTCGCTTTTCCATAGTAGTCAAAAAAGCTGGCCGCCAATTCGGGCGAGTGTTCCCCTATATTTGCAAAATCGGCCAGGTCTTCCGGTTTATAGTAGGGCTCCGACATTATATTCCTCCGTTTCTTCTTTTCGTGTTCGTTTTGACGAGCGAGTACGTATCGATTATTGAGCGGGCACATGAAGGCTGAGCGGGATAGTCGTGCCGTCTCCGCGCTGCAGACTCGTGAAGCCCGCTTCCCAAAGCATTACTCTACCGGAGGAGGAATTGCGGCCACGGTTATTGGCGGTATCGACCTCCGTATCGCGAGGATTTGCCCCGGTTTCCGCTGAGATCGCATTTGCCCCGGCGGTGAGTCCAAGCAGGTTGGGCTCGTGAACGCCAATGTTCTTCACTTCCGGACATCCCAGAGACGCGAGCGTGACTACGGCCACGACCTGGGCCTGGCGCAGTTCCGTGATCTGCCCCCGGGAGCACAGAGGTGTTCCCGGGACTGCAACGCGTCGCATCGCTGCGTGCTGGAAGCAGCCATACTCGAAGCCCATGGCCATCTGGTCCATCAGTTCCTCGTTCGAATGTTCCGGCCCTATCGGCTCCACACAGAAATACAGATCCATCCCTGCTTGCCGGATGGCGCCCAATGTCTTTTGCCGAATAACAGGATCAAGCTTGTTGTCTGTTCCTTCACGAAGACGGCACACATGATAAGCTCCGCTAACACCGGATGCCTTCATTGTTTGCGCCTGTGACAGGTCAAAATCTCCAACGTTCGCAATAATCTGCGTATGCGAAGGAACGACGATCTTCACCTGACGAACAATTTCGAGGAATCTGTCCAGATCGAACAAGTGCATGGTCATCAGAAACAGAACTCTCACGTCGCCGTCCGCCGTGGCCTCTTGAGCCTTCAACTGTATCTCTTCATCCGATAGAGATTTGTGCCCGCCTATGCTGTGGCCTTCACCGAAGACACAGAATCCGCAGGCGCCGGGGCATGGGGCCGTTTCCAAACCGATCTGTGCCTGCAAGACTCCCCGGTTGCCGAACCTTTTGCGGGAGACTGTATCCGCCGTGGCTCGTAAGACCGCAGTCTCCGGAGATGTTTCGGGCAAGCCGAGCAACTGAATGCACTCCTGCCTGGATGGCGCTTTGCCCTCCATTGCGGTATCCAGTATCCGTTCAATCGTCCGGGTGATTTTCATGGCGCTGACAGTCTGTTCCTATTTTCTTTGAATATGGGATTAGCTTGATCGAGATTAGATTCTTTGATTCGGCAGTGCCCATTTTCCCCCAGTATATTATCGTTCCGAAGAAGGATCGTTCAGCTCCAAACAGCAGCACCCCAGATTTATGCCGCGACCGGAAGGGGTCAGTTCAACTTCGGCGGATAGACGGTAACGCTTGCTCTTTCCCTCCCGCGAAAAAACGACAAAACCTTCGTCACGCAGGATCTTCAGGTGATGGGAAAGCAAGGTCGGGTCAAGTTTCAGCGAGATATTCAACTCCCCAACATTTTTGGGGCCTTCGATGAGTTGCGCTACAATAGCCCAACGAGTTGGCTCGGCTATTGCCTTGAGCCGCCGGGAACAAAATTCGCTCGTATAGATGCTTTCGAAAGCCATGTGACTCCCAATAGTGGATAGTTGTTCAAGTGAATTTACATTCAAGTATCGAAAGCCGTCAAGGAAAATTAATTTCCGTGTCGGTATTTAAAAAGGCGAGCGTTCTATCCGGACATCCACACCAAGAGATTTCCAGACCTGGCTTATTCCCATTTTAGCTCTTACCTCCTCGATCGTTTCGGCGGCGATCCGCCTCATCTTTTGCGTGCCGCTGCTGATGATTTCATCGACGAGGCCGGGTTTACTTCGATAGAATGCCATGCGCTCGCGGAATGGGACCAGGAAATTGTTCAACGCCCGGGCAAGTTTATCCTTCACCTCTTTGTCCCCGACTTTGCCTGCCCGGTAGCGCTCTTCGAGGTCTGTTACCTCGGGGCGGTCGTCATTGAATACCCGATAATAAATAAGCACGGGGTTTCCCTCGACCGTGCCCGGTATATTGGCGTGAATGCGCTTTGGATCGGTGAACATCGCACTGACTTTGGCCCGGACGGTCGACTCGTCGTCGCTCAAAAAAATTGCGTTCCCGGCCGATTTGGACATTTTGCCGCGGTTGTCCGTTCCGACGAGCGCGGGAATATCGCTTAGGAGCGGTTCGGGCTCCGGAAACACGGGACCGTAGGAACTATTGAACTGGCGGGCCAGTTCCCGGGTGATCTCGATGTGGGCCACATTGTCCCTGCCGACAGGGACGATGTCGGCGCGGGCAAGCAGAATGTCCGCCGCCTGAAGGACGGGGTAACCAAGAAGTCCCAAAGGGAGCGATTCTTCGGCTATGCTTGCGTCCAGGGCCATCTGTTTGATGCTGGGAAGGCGCTGGAGCCGGTTCACCGTAACGAGATTCTGAAGATACGTATGCAGTTCATGGGTACCGGGCACAGCCGACTGGAGATATATGGCGCTCCTTTCAGGATCGATGCCGGAGGCCAGGTAATCAAGCACAAGGCCGCGAGCATTCGATAAGATTTCCCTGATATTTTCGCTGCTCCTTTTTGTAGTCAGCATGTGCAGGTCGGCGACAATGATCACGGTTTCATAGTCGTACTGGAGTCTGACCCTCGTGCTGATGCTTCCAACCCAGTGGCCGAGATGCAATCTGCCCGTCGGGCGGTCACCGGTAAGGATCCTTTTCGGCTTCTGTGGACTCATTGGTAAAACACCAGGCCTCCAGCTTACGCATGTCCCAGCATGCGCATGCGCTCCTCTGAAGCGGCGAGCCGTTCCACTTCGAGTTCCGCCCTGAGATGCCTCAATTGCTCCAGTTCGAGCAAAGCCGCTTGCCTGCCGGGTTCATCTGCCCGGCTGATTTCGCTTTTGATGGTTTCGGCGCGCCTTGATGCTTCCCTGATCTTCTCCAGGACTTCCTGCTCTCTTCTTGTAAAAATATTTTTCTTGTCCGCACAGGTGAGACCGATAAAAGTTCCGTCCATATCCTTCTCCTCACACGCGCAGCATCCTACACTCTCGTCAGATCGATCATTGTACATGCGGTATTCTCCAATCGAATAATGATTGTTAACCCAGCATATAGTAATGTTGATCGGGGCGTTATGAAAGATGGGTGGGAAGGATGCTAAATTACCTTACCCAGATTATTGGATTGGACCTGGAACGGAAAAGCTTGAAGATCGAGTCGAAATTTGAGAAAAGAGGGAGACATTAGGCCGGTGTTTCCAATCCGGGTGACAGGATTCGTCTTGAAGCCGATTTTTCGAAAAAAACACGGTATTTTTTGAGATGCTTGCCGGGAGGAACCGAGTGCGGAAAATTAGCGGTTGTCTCATTGTGTTATCTTTTTTGCTTGCGGGCTGCCTGACGGAAGTCAAACCTATACTCAAGCCGGCCGAACTTGACGTACCGACCAGAATCACCAATATGCAGAAGTGGCTGGACGAAGCAGTGACCTCCAAAGAACTGACATACAATCTGGTAAGGCCTGCCCAGAAAAAACTCTACGAGATCAAAGTGAAGTACAACATGATGCAGCAGCCGGGAGGGGTGCTCAAGGTCAAGGACGCCGAAACATTGAATCGAATGCTTGACGAATGCAGCCAGATTCTTTTCCAGGCAAAGGAACAGAAGCGGCAAGTGCCCTTACGCTAGCCTTTGGCGGGCGGTTTCTGCGGTTTCTTATGTATCCCGATCACGTTGGGAATGGGCAACGAAAATTGGAGGGAATTCTCTTCAAGGCCTCCCCACAGGCCGTCTCTTTGCAGGGTTATCTTTGGGGTCGAGAGATAGAGTGAGGCTTGCGGGCCGCCCTCGAGGTACATGGCGCTCTTCAGCGACAGGGGAAGAGAGAGCAGGATTTCTATGAAATCGTGAACGGAATGGGGGGTCGTGCCGAACATAAACAAGATACTCCCTTGAGCATCCATTCCGACGGCAAGGGTGCTCCACTTGGAGTCCTGCCTGTTCCAGACATTTTGCCGGTCGCACGAAATCATCCTTATACTTTGAACGAATGATCGGTACTTCTGGCGCAAGTCGTTAAAATTCTGGCACTCACGATCTATGATCTGTATTTCTGGGACACTCTCATCCACAGGGTTAAAAGCCAAAACGGTATTGGACCTGTTGAGCCTCGGATTGTTGACATGGTCGAAGTTCTTCATAAAGCCGACACTTGTCAAACCATTCTGTTGAAACATGCCGGCGTTTACGGCCGCAATAATTTGATGCCTGGAAGCCCATTCTTTGGTGGTAAGGGGCTCCTTGGCGTATTGGCTGGCGCACAGAAGCTCAAAGGAATAGCGTTGCGGGTCGATCTTGACCAACGTCAGTGCGTAGGTCTCATTGTCATAAACGGACTGGAATTCTGCGACCAGCAGACCATCATCGGCCTCTTTCCAGGGAATTGTTACGTCCGTGAAGGCCATGTCGCCAAATAGGGAAATCAACCCGAACGCGGCGAGGCTCAATATCATGATTTTACGCTGAAGTGTTACCTTCATGGCTTTTTCACCGCCGAATCGAATTGCTGAGGGCGGAAAATCCGATCCTGGAGCCGGGGGCCCCAAAAGCGGGAAATCAATCAGAACAAAATTATATCGCGGACCGGCTGTAATTGCTGCTCGAATGGAATTCGGTTTTTTACCGGGATTGCTTTATTCCAATTGTGCAATTGAGTGCCGGAGTTGTGTAATTTCCCCGGCAAGTTCCTCCTTGAAAGTTCCAGACATCTGCGCGAGCCTTCCTGCCCAGTCCTTATCCGCCTCCGAGGTTGGGCATCACGGCGCTGCCGGATATGCCCCTTTTGAGCAGATCGCCCCTGATTCGCTCCTCTGCCAGGGCCTTCTCTGCCCGCGCTGTCCGGCCGAAGTCGCTTAAAAGGGTCTTGATACCGGAGATATCGCCGCCGAAACCGTGTTCCACCAGGTCGAGCAAAGGCTCGTTATCGGCGACGGGGTCGATTCGCAATGCAATCTCAGCGGCCGCATTCGCCCTGTCGGAAAGCTCCCCCTCCAGCCCGCCAAGTTCCGCCCGAAACCCGTCCAGATCGATTTGTCCATCCAGGTATTTAAGGACCAGCCTGTTTACGGCATCATGGTATTTCCCGGCCGCCTGTTTTCGTTTTATCCTCCTCGCTCATGGAAAGGTTTCGCGTTCTTTCCATCACCAGTTCAAGAGTGCTCTTTATTTCAGCCATTTAAAGATCCTTTTCAGTCTCCCCGCCTTAAGCCCCCGGAACCGTCTCTGAAATAGTCTATCTCAGAGACGAGGTATCCGCAGATGGAGGGCCTGCGGCGCCGGCGAGGACCTGAGCGCCAAATCGGCACCCGGCATCCAGGGCGCGCAGGTTCGCTTCGAGAAGCCGTGCGGGCAGGATTTGCCTAAGCGCCTGCTCGAAGCTGTTTTTTGATACAGGCATAAGGCCCGATCCGGCCAACACCCCTATCATGACGACATTTGAGCTGCGGGTTGCGCCGGCGGAGTTTGCAAGACCATTGGCATCCACCCTGATGAGGCTTGCAACGTAAGGTTCAACCATCCGGTAGAGTGCATCCGGCCCGGGATATTCGCTCAGGCCCGTCGTGACGGAGAAGGGTAGGACAGGCACAGTGTTCGTAATAACTACCGTCTTTAGATTACATTTCGGCAGAGCTCTGGCCGCCTCGAGAGGCTCAAAGGCAATCACGACGTCGGCTTCGCCGTCGGCGATAATTGGACTGGCGTCGCTCCCGAGCACCACGGAGGACTCGACGACCCCGCCTCTTTGCGCCATACCGTGGATTTCGCTCATCAGAACCGGGAGACCCTCTTCCATGGCGGCCTCACCGGCGAGGCGAGTTGCAAGCAGGGTCCCCTGGCCACCAACCCCGGTGAAAAATATTCGCAATGTTCTGACTTCGTTTTCCATCGTCAGGATCTCTTCTTTTCAGCAAACTCGTTTAGGACCGATCGAATCGCAGATTTGCGAACAGACACTACACCCGCTGCAAAGGGACTCGTCTATAAAAACATGCTCGACTTCGCCTGAAAACTCAACGGAAAAGGCGGGACAACCGAGTTCGGTCAGGCATTTTTTGCAACCGGCGCAGGATTTGGACCCGTCGGTCTGAAAAACTATCTTCTTTTTCTTGCCGAGTACCCGGGCTTCAAAAAGCGGGCAGGGGCTTTTAGAGATAATTACGGAGACCCCGTCTTCGTTCAGCCCGTTTTTGAAATCCTGGAAGATTTTCAGGCTCTTTTCAACCTGGAGAGGATTGATCGTTGCAACCCGATTGACCCCGCATCCCCGGACTAGCTTCTCGATGCTCACTTTGGGCTCGATCCTGCCCTTCGATGTCAGCTCTGCCCCCGGATTGGGCTGATGTCCCGTCATTGCGGTGGTCCCATTATCGAGAATTACCAGCAAAAACCTGTGGTCGTTTGAAACGGCGTTTATGAGACCGGGAACTCCCGCGTGAAAAAATGTGGAATCACCTATGAAAGCGACTACGGGTCGGTCCAGCACCGTACTGAATCCTCCCGCCGTGGAGACGCCGGAGCCCATGCAGATAAGGAAATCGGCCATTTTGAGCGGTGGAAGAACCCCCAGGGTGTAACATCCAATATCCGAGGGGTACACCGCTTCCTCTCCAAACACCTTTTTCACCAGGTAGTAAGTTGCCCTGTGGGGGCAACCCGGGCAGAGATTGGGCGGCCTCTGCGGCAACTCGGGGGCCTCGTGGATTTTCGGCTGCGGGCAGGAAATTCCAAAGAAGCGGCCGATCGCACTCTTTACCTTTACCGGGTCGAGCTCGAAAGCCATGGGAATCAGTCCCTCGCCTTTGCCCGCAATTTCGACGGCAAGTTTGGATTCCTGGGCGCAAAGCTTTACCGCTTCCTCCAGGAAAGGATCAAGTTCCTCCACAACGAGGACTTTTTCAACGCCGGCAAGAAAGCCGGCTATAAGGGCTTTTGGCTGAGGATAGGTGAAGCCCAGCTTTAGAATTCTGAATTTATCCTTGAGTCCCATGCCGTTTACGGCGTCCCGCACATGGAGAAACGAAACGCCACTGGTAACGATGCCGAGGCTGCCTTTTCCGGAAATAAAATTAAGAGGGCTGTCTACGGATTCGGTGAGGAGCTTTTGAGTCCTGTCCAGCATGGCCAGCCGCAATTTTCGGCCCACTGCCGGAATCACAACGAGATTGAAAGGGTCCTTGCTGAATGCACCCCGTTTGTTAAATTCACCCGAGAGGTCTTGTGCCGGCATCGGACCGATCTTTACGGGCCCCCGGCAATGGTTTACCCGCGTCGTGGTGCGCAGCAGACAGGGCACCTTGAATTTTTCAGATATTCTGAAGGCCTCGAGCGTCATTTGGTGAGCCTCCTGCGGGGTCGAAGGCTCGAGCATCGGGATCCCGGAAAGTCTCGCATAGTGGCGGGTGTCCTGTTCATTCTGGCTGGAATGGAGGAAAGGATCATCGGCGACAACGATCACCATGCCGGCTTTTACCCCCACGTACCCAAGAGTCATGAAAGCATCGGCGGCCACGTTTAGCCCGACGTGTTTCATCGCGCACAGGCTCCTCACCCCGCAAATTGCAGCAGCGCAGGAGACTTCCATCGAAACCTTCTCGTTTACGGAGTACTCGACGTATAGCCCGGCCTCATTTCCCAATTGGTAGAACCGGTCGATAATCTCCGAGGATGGTGTCCCGGGATAGGCGGCCACAACGCGTACTCCAGCCTCGAGCGCTCCGCGCACGATGGCCTCGTTGCCCAGCAAAAATTGCGGCCTGCCGGTTTGAGCGATCAGGAGTTCGTGCATCCGGTATCCTCCATTGCTTTAAACCTGCGATCGACAAAAGGTTTGACCCGATCGCCCTCACGTTCGAGAGAACCTCTTTCGACCAGCTTGATTTTAGGTGTCAGCCCTATGAAATTAGCTATCTTCCTGCTCATGAAATCGACAAGGGTCCGTTGCTCGCGCATCTTGTCGAAGAAAAGCTGCTCTGTTACCTCGACCAGGATCTCAAGCTGGTCTCTGTGGCCCTCACGGACCAGCACCAACTGAAACACCGGCCGTTCGCCCCTGATCTCCTGCAGGATATCCCCGATTCGATCAGGGATAATGTTTATGCCTTTGACTACCACCACATCGTCGCAACGCTCATAAATCCTGCTGATCCGTTGAAACGACCGGCCGCAGGCGCATGGTTCGTCGGTAATGCTGCAAATATCGCCGGTTCGAAAGCGGATCACTGGGAAGGCTTCCCTAGTAAGGGTGGTCAGGACCAGTTCGCCTTTCATTCCCGGACCCAGCACTGTCCCTGACTTCGGGTCGATCACTTCAGCCAGGAAGTGGTCCTCCTGTATGTGCATTCCGCACTGGTGGAGGCACTCTCCGGCTATTCCCGGGCCAAGGACTTCAGATATTCCGTAATTGTCGGTCGCCTTTACGAAGAGCCGACCCTCGATTTCGCGGCGCATCTCGGCCGTCCATGGCTCACCGGCGCAGATACAGTACTTGAGTGAGAGCTTCTTGGCGCTCAGGCCTATCGAGTCCATTCGATCGGCTATCAGCAGAGCGTAGCTGGGAGTGCAGACCAGGACAGTCGTCCTGAAGTCCTGCATTATTTTAATCTGCCTTTCGGTGCGCCCGACCGAGGTGGGGAGAACCGAGGCGCCGATACGTTCCGCGCCGTAGTGGATACCCAGTCCGCCGGTGAGCAGACCATAGCCGAAGGTGATCTGTATAACGTCGTCCTGAACGACGCCGCCCGCGCTAAGAATGCGCGCGACGAGATTGCTCCAGGTCTTGAGGTCCTGCCTTGTATAACCCATGACGCGCGGATTTGAAGAAGAGCCCGAAGAGGCATGGACCCTCACCACCTCATGCAAAGGCACGGCAAACATCTCGTAAGGATAGCTCTCGCTAATGTCCTGTCCGGTGATGAAAGGCAGCCTCTCTATGTCGCCTATTTCAGTAAAATCGTCTTCAGGTCTGAAATCGATCTCTTTGAACCTCCGCTGGTAAAAAGAGACGTTTTTAAAAACCCGATTGAGTGTGGCCTGAAGCCGCTCGAGTTGCGTCTGCCGCAGATCGTCCCGTGACACGCATTCTTTTTGAGGTTCCCAGATCGGCATGGGAAAATCCTTGGAATTGGTTGGTTGGTATGAATCCGCGGGGTAAGCAATTATACAGGCAAAGCTCCGCGCAATCCCGGCTTATGCCTCCCAGATTTGCCTTGCGCCACGGCCCAGGTAGGCACGCTTTACTTCTTTATGTTCGAGCAACTGGTTGCCCTCTCCCTCCAGCACCACTTTGCCGGTTTCAATAACGTAGCCCCGGTCTGCGATCTTAAGGGCCGCCCGCGCGTTCTGCTCTATCAGCAAAATGGTGCGTCCCTCCTCTTTGAGTTCCCTGATGATAGAGAATATATCCCTTGTAATCATCGGCGCCAAGCCCATTGACGGCTCGTCCAGGACCAGGAGCTTCGGCCTGGACATGAGCGCCCGGCTGATGGCGAGCATCTGCTGCTCACCTCCGCTGAGAGTTCCGGCCAGTTGACGCCGCCGGTCCTTTAAGATCGGGAACCGATTATAGAGCTTATCCATGTCTTCGCGCAACCCTTCGGGGTCTTTGCGATGAATGAATCCCCCTATGAGCAGGTTGGCTTCCACCGTCATGGCGGAAAATATCTGGCGCCCTTCCGGCGCCATGGCAATTCCTTTAAGGACAATTCTTTCGGGGGATAGGCCCGTGATAGGCTGCCCGTTAAACTCTATATCTCCCCTGAACAGTTTGGCCATTCCGCAAATAGTGTTTACCAGGGTGCTTTTTCCAGCCCCGTTGGCGCCAATCAGGGTAACTATCTCACCGCTGCGCACATGCAGCGAGACCCCCTTGAGGGCATGGATGTTTCCGTAATATGTATGTACGCTTTTTACGGTCAGCATCTGAGCAGGTCTCAACCGTCTTCTATGCCAAGATAGGCTTCTATTACGGCGCTATTTTCCTTGATTTCAGCCGGGGCGCCGCTTGCAAGCGTTTCTCCGTAATGAAGCACGAGAATACGGTCCGAAATCTCCATTATGAGATTCATATCATGCTCGACAAGCAGCACTGTCACGCCGAGTCCCCTTATCTGCCGGATTAAATCGCCCAGTTCTTCGGTTTCCCGCATATTAAGTCCGCCGGCCGGCTCGTCGAGAAGAATAAGCCTCGGTTCGGTTGCCAGTGCCCGGGCGATTTCGAGGATTTTCTGCTTTCCAATCGGAAGCGTTCCGGCGTCTAGTCCGGCCATCCGGGTAAGGTGGACAAAATCGAGGTATTCCAAGGCCTTTTGCTTGATATCCTTTTCTTCCGAACGCATTTCCGGAAGCCTGAACCCGGTAGCCAGAAAGCCGCTCCTGGTCCTTGGGTGCCTGCCTATCATGACATTTTCGAGCACTGACATCCTTTTGAAAAGGGCAACATGCTGAAAGGTCCTCGAAACTCCCAACTTGGCGATCCTGTGAGGGGAAAGGCCTTCGATGCGGCGCCCAGCGAAACTGATGCTGCCGCTCGATGGTTTGAGCACTCCGCTTATGCAGTTGAAAAGAGTAGTTTTCCCTGCTCCATTGGGGCCGATGACCGCCTGGATAATTCCAGCCGGCACTTCGTAGTCTATTGCGTGAAGCGCGGCAACTCCACCAAATCGTTTTTCGAGGCCCTCTATGCGGAGGACGGGGCGGCCGGGTTCGGGGACAATCATGATACAACATCCTCGATAACCGGTGTTCGCGTTTTGCGCTTCGAGGGAATCGTGGGCGCCAGAGATACTATTCCCCCCGGCAGAAAAAGCGCAACGGCGAGAAGTATTGAACCATAAGCGAGAATTTCGAATTCCGAGAACATCTGGAGCCACTCATTTCCCACGAAAGTCATCAGGATTGTCCCGACAAGCGCTCCCCAAAGGCTGTGCATGCCTCCCACCATGACCATAAGCATGAAACGGATCGACCACATAAGGTTGAAAGAGCCGGGGTTTATGCAGGTAACGTAGTGGGCGTAAAGACTGCCGGCAATGGCGGCGAGCACGGCCCCCAGGATAAAGACCTGGATCTTGTAACGGGCGGTTGGGACCCCCATGGATTCAGCGGCTTTTTCTTCTTCGCGAATGGCCCGCAGCGCGCGCCCCACCCTGGAATGAAGTATATGCAGGCAGAAGATCATCGCACAGAAGACAATACCCCATACGAGGAAATACCAAGCGATTTCGCTGGAAATCCCGAAACCGGCAATCCGGAGCGAAGGGATACCGGGCAGCCCTGACGGCCCGCCTGTCCAGTTTACCTCCTCCCCCAGAACGATGTTGACTATTACACCGAACCCGAGTGTGGCCATCGCGAGATAATGGCCCTTGAGACGCAGGGCGGGCTTGCCGATGAACCAGGCCACAAGGCCGCAGAGAACCATCCCGGCAGCGGCCGCGGCCAATGGATGGAGGCCGAATTTAGTGGTCAGGATGCCGGATGTGTACGCGCCGATACCGAAGAATGCTGCATGGCCGAGAGAAATCTGACCGGCATAACCCATCAGCAGACTCAGCCCGATGCTCACGAGGGTGAAAATGCCCGCGAAGATCATTACGTCCACATAATGGGAAATGGCTTTGATTTTGGAGGCGGCTACGGGAAACAAGCAAATGAATAGAGCGGTCCCGAGCAGAACCAGCCAGTTTTTCCTGCCCATTTAATTTCCCTAATATTTTTTGAGCCTGGCAGCCTCTCCGCTGCCGAAAAGGCCTTCAGGTCTGAAAAAAAGGGCAAGCAGGAGCAAAACAAGAGCCGCAGCGTCCTTGTAGCCCGAAGAAAGATACCCCGCGCAGAAAGACTCGACAAGCCCGAGAATGACCCCGGCTACCAGCGCTCCGGAAAAGTGTCCCAGCCCACCCAGGACGGCAGCCCCAAAACCTTTGAGGCCAAGCAGCGCCCCTCTGTCGTAGTCCATCATCGAAACGGGCGTGATGATGACGCCTGCCGCCGCCCCGATGGCAGCGCTCAGGACGAACGAGAGTAAAATCATGAATCCGACCGGAATGCCCGCAAGCCTCGCGGCATTGGGGTTGTCGGCGCAGGCGAGCATGGCCTGTCCGTATATCGACTTTTTGAAAAAGAGGGTAAGCGCGATTATTATCAGCGAGCAAATCCCGATTATCCAGAGCGCCTGGGGCTGGATCGCGACACCACCGATTTTTATCGGCCCGCCGGAAGTAAACGCCGCCAGGCTGTAAGGGTCTTTCCCCCAGGAGAGCATGGCCGCGCCTTTGAGCATAATAGAAAGGGCAAGTGTAATGATCGTAAGGGAAAGAACGCTCGTGTCCCTGGCGCGCCCGATGACGAATCGGTCCATTGCCAGGCCGATACAGCCTGTCAGACAGACGGCGCACAAGAAGGCTGCGTAAAGAGGAAAGTGAAAGGACCCGGCAAAGAGCACTGCAAAAAGGCCCCCCAGCATCACGAACTCGCCCTGAGCGAAATTTATGATTTCGGTTACGTTGTATATGGCATTGTAACCGATCGCCACCATGGCGTAGATCACGCCGATCGTGAGGCCGCTTATCGCATATTGTACAAAGTCGATACCCAAAGGTGATTAACGGCTTGAGCCGTTTCCTCCCGTCGTGTAAAAGTCGATCCCCGTTCCGGGCCGCTCCGTTTCAAGACGATACAAGGCCGCCTGCAAGTCACGATGACCGTCAAAAAACAGGACGACGCGAAGGAATTGATAAGAAAAATCCGCTTCCTGTATGACCTAACATTTCATCCGGAAAAGAGTAAACAGTTTTTTCGGATTTTGTATTTAAAGAGAAACCTTGTCATGGAGGCGCGCAGATAAAAGCGGGTGGTCCGGAATAAACGCCCGTCGAATACCCGGACCGCCGGTAGGGGGAGCCTCGATTGGTGGAGGCTCTCCCGCATAGCGGTGAAGACTATTGTTCCTTGTACACGATTTTATATTTGAAGGCCGCTGGAGCGAGCCAGTCGATTGTGGCGCCTCCGACCTGGGCGAAGGGATAACCAAAATTGTTGAGGGGCTTTCCGGCCTGTGCTGGATTCAAAACGATGTCGCGGCCAACGGCAAGTTTGATCCGGTACGGATCTATAGCGCCCCAAAAATAAGCTATATACCCCGCTGTCTTCGGATCTTCGAGCTTGAGGTCTTCAACCAGCATTGCCTTGCGGACATCGGCGGGATCGACTGGCACCCAGCCGTAACCAGGTTCGTAGAACTCCGCCCAGCAATGCTGGTAACCTGTAATATCTTCTTGCGCCTTCTTTCCGAGGCGAATGCCGAAGACCTCTCTTGCGGGAACGCCGGAGGCCCTGGCAAGGGCCACAAACACCGAAGAAATGTCCGTGCACTTGCCGCCCAGCTTGTGAAGAAGGTCGTAGACATCTCCTATGCCGCAGCCCGGGGTGTCCGGGTCTCTGTACATATTCGTATAAGTCCAGTCATATATAGCTCTCACCTTCGCCACAACAGTCTTCTTGTCTCCAATGATCTTATCGGCAAGCTTTTTTACTTCTCCATCTATGGGACCGAGGCTCGTAGCTCCAAGATAAGGTTCGAACGAGGTGCGGTCCCAGGCGGGTTCAGTGGCGGGAAAATCCCTTCGGACGATCTCCTTGCGCTCAGCCGCGAAAGAGAGTGTCAGCTTGCGGCCTCCAGCGTCTTTGTCCCAGGCTGCAAAAAGAATGGCATTCCCGTGTTGAGGGTCTGTGTAGACAGCCGAGTGACTGTAGTCGCCTGACACCTTGACGTTGCTTATGAGTTGATCGGGATCGGAAACCGGGTACGGAATCCAAAGTTTGACTTCCTTACCGCTTTCCTGGCCGGAAAGGTCCACCTCCAAAGTTACAATCCCCGAGCGAGTCGAAGCCGGAGCAGGACAGGCCGTGAAGGCAATACATGCAAGCACCAGAAAGCTGAAACACTTTTTCATTTTTTTTAACCTCCTATCTTCCCTGGACGCACATTTCTTTATGCGGCCAAACCTCGACGCCTGTCGAGAATCGGAGTGACGAGCGCATTATCCGGAAAAAGAAAGTCGGTTACAAAATCCGTCTGCCGTGAGTCCGTAGCCTCCGGCAAACAGCGGGCGGCGGGCACATCTGCGGTTGGAGTCTCAATGTCCAGCGAGGGCAGAAAACAAGCCACTCGATGCTCTCAAGGCGGACCATGATTTTCTAAATATTTCTCTTTCCGGCAACCATCCAGCCACTTTCTATCGGCGCAAACCTTGCGGCCTTTAGCCGTTCAAAGGTCGTGCGCTTGCGGATAGAACACCTGTTCCAACGAGCAGTCCTTTGTTGGAGCGGTTTCCATAATTCCCCCTTTCGTTTTGGGTATAAAAGGTAAATTTTTAATAAGCATTCCCGGCTTTTCTTTCCAGGCATCGCTCTGCATCTTCTCCAGGTCCCGTTATTTTCAAAAAAATGAGGGGACGCGCCTCATGTCATTCGATGAAATAATGATTATCAAATAAGTAACAGTGTCCACCTAGGAGGTGCTAAATTATGAAGCCGGATACTTTGATTTGGGCAAAAGATAAGGCGGGGCGAAGGCATCTTTGTCCCATGAATGAATTGCAGGACGCCAACCGGGTCAGTGCCAAGGAAATAAGCAAGTGCATCGATGACGACAGCAGACTGGAGAGTCGGGAGCATGTGCCATCAAATGATCCTGAAGGAAAACTGAAGTTTTCGAAGTCCTTGAGCCTTAACTGATTTCACATCTACCAGCAAAGTCTTTTAGCCGGACCGCGTGAGGTCTGGCTTAATTATTTGTGCGCCCGGATTCTACCGGAATCTGGAATTCTTTCACAAATTGTTCCATCTCACCTCCTTCGAGCGCGACCGGCAGATTATGGCGCAGTATGGGGGCTTGACGCACCGCGTATACACCGACTCTGGCCAGGTTGTGTCCAGGGTCAGGCTCGAGGCTGTTCCAGGTTTTCTTTTCTGCTCATACAGGCGATATTGGGATGTAATGCCGTTAAGCCCAGTTGACCGGGTCCCTTCAAGAACACCTGTTAGTGTTGACAGGACGGCAAAGGGATTCAGGATTTGGAGATTTGGAGCCCCAGGATGCAAAAAGACAGCCCCGAAAGTATGACTCGAGCGATCGTGGAAGCATGTGTAGATTGTGACGTCTGCAGAGATCTCATGGATGATACTCCCTGCCGGGTATTCCCCGAGATTTACAGGCTCTATGATAGAGAAGTGGGGAAAGGAGGAGAGATAACTTCCGTGGAGCTGAGAAACCTGGTGGGCCTGTGCAATTTCTGTGGACTCTGTCCATGTCCAAACACCAGGTCGAACATAATGAAAGCCAAACACGCGTTTATCGGCAGGGACGGTCTTACCCCGGCCGTTCGCCTGCTGGAAGACATCGAGCGCCTTGCAAGCATATGTGGGGCATACCCGCGCTTAACCAACGGCCTTTTACGAGGCAAATGGACGAGTGGCCTCTTGAAGAAGTTGGCCGGAATTCATCGGGACAGGAATTTACCGAGATTCCCGAAAGAAAACTTTGCTTCCTGGGCCGGGAATCGGGGACTCCACGTCAAACAAAACGGGAAAAGGAAAAAAATAGCGTATCTCCCCGGCTGTACGGCCCAGTACCTTTTCCCGGATGTACCGAAAGCTGTGGTTAATGTTTTGCACCGAAACGAGGTCGATGTTTATTTGCCCGAAATCAAGTGCTGCGGTATGCCGAGCCTGCTCGAGGGAGACATGAGACTCACGCTGGAGTTTGTAGCCTTCAACCTGGACCGGCTGTGCGAGGCGGTGGATTCCGGCTACGAAATCGTCTGTTCCTGTCCTACATGCGCATACATGCTAAAGCACGTGATAAGCGAGGGCAGTTCTTACTCGCAAGAATATCGTGAATCCGCAGCCCCAAATATTGACGAATCGAAGCAAGAGAGTGCGCCGGGGGAAGTACACCAGGCGAGGCAAGGCCTGTTTATTGCCACGATCATGGATAATCTCTTTAGAGATGAAGGATATTTCGCATCCCTTAATCCGGTGAAACGAATCAAAGTCGCAAGCCATACCTTCGATTTGGGGGAATACCTCAGGTCGCTCCTTCGCGCAGGGGAATTCAACACCAACCTGGGTCCTGTCCCGACACGAATGGCATACTATCCCCCGTGCCATCTCAGGGAACAAGGGATCGGGGAGCCCTACTCGGATTTGCTGCGGCTTGTGCCGGGGATTTCTATGAAGCGAATCGACGGCCCTTTCCATTGCTGTGGCATCGCCGGGATCATGGGGTTCAAACGGGATTTCTATCGAATATCGGTCGAAATGGGGAGCCAATTGATGGAGGAGATCACCGCGATTCATCCTGAGAGGCTCGTGACCGATTGCCTGAGTTGCCGAATCCAGTTCAACCAGCTACTTCCATTCAATGTATTTCACCCCGTTGAAATCCTCAGCGAGGCATATGGTGTAAAAAGAATTGAGGGATTGGGAGACTGAGGGATTAAAAGCGAATTGAAGATCGAAATTAAAGACTTAGGAATAGTTAATAATTCCTGAATTTCTTAAATTCTAATGTATATGCGATTTGCTTATACTGCCATTGCCGATCTCCAAATACGGTCAACCCCACAGCCATTTACCATATAGACCTGATTTCGTTGCCCCGCGTTCCCGTCTTATATAGGGGCACAGAATTTTTGCCCTAATTCTTCATGATGGAAGCGGTCGTGCATATCTATGCCTGCGGAGCTGCAAAGGCAGACTCTGACTTTGCCTGCAATGGCACACTCAGGGGATTTTAAAGGAGGTGTTTATGACTTTCTCTCAGATTAAACGGTTGATTCGCCTTAACGAAAAAGCCGAGAAGCATTCAATCGAATACAGGAGGTTCTCGGCAATCCAGGGCACTCAATCGAAAGCGCTCTTGCATCTTCAGAAGGCTGAGCGGCTTTATTCTCAGATTTCGTATATCATAAAAGATTCGACAGCGATTTGAGTCAGTAACGGCGAAGAAGACCCCGGGCCGTGGGGCCCGGGGTCTTCAAGCCAAAGATGTGAGTCTTTCAGCCGAGGTCTGTTTCAGTCTAACTCCCTTTGAATTATTTCGATTTTGCCACAAAAAGATTTGGTGAGCTGCGCTCTACACCTGGCCCACCCTGCGGATCTTTTTGTGGGTGTCCCGACTTCAGTTCGCAGGAACTGTCCCGGCTTCGGGATTATGTGTGACTACCAATTCGTTATCCTTTACG
>CAWGZP010000033.1:0-6491 GCA_963826655.1 uncultured delta proteobacterium | reverse complement strand
GTTTGGGAAGTAATCCATACATAGCTTCTGCTGGCTCTTAACCTCGTCGCTCTTATACTCACCTTCACCGACGATGAGCAGGGCCGGAACGCCGACCTTGGCCGGATCGAAGGAAAACCCTCTATTGGCCTCGGCGAGGCCGGAAGGCCTGTCCATTGGCACGCCCCAGCGCCAGCAAATAGCTTTAACGATGTTGCCATGAAAGATTGTCCAGGATGCGATTTCCTTCTTTGTCGCCAAAACTACCGGCATCGTGGAGAAAAGGGGGTAGGCGTCAACGACGGCGGAATTCATGGCAATAGCCTTGATCCGGGAGTCGTGCATGGCTGCCTGAGGCACGAACCCTCCGCCGCCGCTATATCCATAGGAAGCCAACCGCTTTGGATCTACGTCGGGGCGGCTGAGGGCATAGTCGACGACAGCGCTCATCGGGACATTCATGTCAGGCCGGAAGGTTTTCCCCTCCAAAGGCAGGAGCCCCTGCCCCGGCAAATCCACAGTCATGAAGTTGTAGCCGCGCTCATTAGCCTGAGGGGCGATATAGAATACAAGATCCTCGGCGAAGGTCTCGCCGCCACCGATCATGATCAGGGTCTTCGAAGGGGATGTTCCCCGGGCCGCCTTACGGAAATATCCCGGAAGGACCGTTCCTTCGAACGGAATCTCGAAATACTCCATAGGTGGCTCAAAGAGCTCTCCCGCCTTTTTCATGAGGCTACGACTCTTGAGCGCCCTTTCCTTAAGGCGTGGATCGTCCGGCAATATGGAGAGAAGAGATATACGATAGTAGTAGGAGGCGCGCTGCAACTGATCGCGGGCGCTAACCTTGTGGCCACCTGCAAGAGATTCCTCTCCACGGGTCTCGGCAAGCCGCGCCATTTTGAACCATTCCTCCTGCCAGCTTGCGGCATCGCCGTCCTTAATTTTAGAGGCGGTGTAGAAAGCTTCGCCGATCTCGACACCGTGGTTCACAGTGGAACCAAGAACGAGCGCACCAAAGTTAAAATCCATATCCGTATCGTTAAAATGGTAGCGAACGCTTGTATCGTGGGCGTCGAAGACCTTCTTGCCTTCCTTGTCCTGCACCGATTTCGTTTTCGTGGTATCCTTGTTTTCCACTTGGGAGGCGCCGGTTCCTGTATTTGTCAGGACGACGGCAACCAGGAACAGAATCGCAGCCACCAGTACTCTCTTGTGCATTCCAATCTCCTGTCGCTTTTGAATTCAATCAAGTTGCCGTTTCGCGGCTGCACGCGGACAAAACCTTTGCGAGAAGTCAATCAAAGCTGAATCTTCCGGCCGTCTTGTCTCAAAATGTCAATAAGGGATAATAAAGAATCAGCAATAGGACAATGAGGCCGAAGGCAATTGACGTATTTGCCAATTGCCGCAAATAGTATCTCCCGGCCGATAGTTGGATAATTCGTAACGCAATAAAACACAAGGCAAAATGGGAGAAGTATCAAACTACGTCGCCCATACACGGGCTAATGGCTGGCATAGGCTCGTGACCCCGGCAACATTCACCGGCACGATCATTAAAGGGGCTGATTATCTTCTGGTAGATGACCACGTTGGTTTTGGAGGCACTCTTGCCAATCTACGCGGGTACATCGAGGCAAACGGGGGCCGCGTCATAGGCATGACGACACTAACCGAGACGGGCGGAGGCCGAAAAGTAGCGGCTCGCCCTGAAACCCTTTTTATGCTAAAAGAGAAGCATGGAAACGAACTCGATCAATTCTGGCAACAAGTCCTCGGCCACGGAACAAACTGCCTTACAGACATTGAGGCAGGATACCTATATCGTGTTGAATCCGTTGCCGCCATCGCTGCTCGAATGGCTGAAGCAGCAACGGTTGCTCGTCGCCAAGGCATACCAACAGTCAGGATCAGCCCAAACCCCTGAGCCGCGCTGAACGACGCTCCTTTTTATCCCCCACAAGATATTTAGCCGAATTGTCTCCCAAAAGCCGGCGCAACTGCGCCTTGCGCAATGCCATAAATCAAGATTTGCAATGCGGTCTCCAGGGCCGAGAATTGGCGTCTTTTGAAAGACGCAGGAAAGTCGTGCCCCCAGTCGGCAATCGAACGAATGACCCTCGCCGGATTTCCTCCGACAAGAGCATTCGGGGGAACGTTCCTGGTGGAACAGGACAATTCATTCGAATCCCGATATATCCCGCGCCATGAAGTCTACTCCTCGACGTGGTCTTTTTTCGATCTCTCACTTTTCAACATGCCGCGCGACCTCTTCTCCTCAAGCCTTCGCAGCTTCGCTCCCCTGCCGACTCGTATTTTCTTTCTTATCAGCACCCACTTTCCGGAAGGAATTTAGAAGAACTTACTTGACATTGTCAATGACATATACAACTATATCTCCCGGAGGTAAAAACAATGCTGGAAAAACAAATGCCCTTCCATACCGGTGAGGAGTCTCACCTTTTTCGGGAAATAATGCTGGCTCACCAGGCGTTGCTCAACGTGTTCGCCCGCAAAGTCGGCACGACATCGGCGCGTCTCGCACTTTTAAGGGTCCTGGCGGTAAGCGGTCCGGAAATGCTTGGGATTATGGAAATCGCACGGCGTCTGGGCATCAATGCTTCGGCTGTGACTCGCCAAGTCAAGGAAATGGAAAAGGATGGCCTGGTGGAGCGTGTTTCCGAGCCGAGGGACGGGAGGCGCAGTTACGTGCACTTGACTGAACAGGGACGCAAGGCTTTCGAGCTGGTCCACGAACTCGCACATGAATTCGAGGAAACAATTTGTGGGGGTATCGATTCCGATGAGGTCGCAACGGCGGTACGAGTCCTTGCGCGGATGAGGACCGCAATAGAGAGGCTTGGCTGAAGGATGAGTGAAAGTATGCGAAATGAAGCAAAGGTAAACAACGAGATTTATGAGGTATACGGCGACGGATGGTGGAATGACGACGCCGAATTTGCTTTTTCCAGCCTCAGGCACTGCCTGAACCCCGTGAGGTATGGTTATTTCAAAAGGATACTGCAGGGTCTTCGCGTTCCCGGCAAGGCCATTTTAGATGTGGGCTGCGGGGGCGGTTTTCTTGCCGAAGAATTTGCCGGGGACGGTTTCCGGGTAACGGGAATCGACCCTTCGGAAAGGTCCGTGGCCGCGGCGCGCAAACACGCCGCCCAATCCGGACTGGATATACGATACGAGGTCGGACGAGGGGAAACGATGCCGTTTCCCGACGGCTCCTTCGATCTGGTTGCCTGCTGCGACGTGCTGGAACACGTAGACGACCTGGAGAAGGTGCTCCGGGAAGTATCCCGCTTGCTGAAGCCGGGAGGAGTGTTTTTCTATGATACCGTCAATCGGACCTGGCGGAGCAAAATAGCCATCATCAAAATCTGGCAGGAATGGCCGTTCACCAGATGCTGCCCGAGGAACACTCATGTATGGGAAAAATTTATCAAACCTGCCGAACTGACCGCAATCATGCAAAGCTGCGACCTGGTCCACCGGGAGATGAAGGGCATCGCCCCCGGAAAAAGGAACTATCTTAGACTACTGCGGAACCTGCGAGCCATAAAAACCGGCAAGATGCGCGGCGAAGAAATGGTGGCGGCGCTACAATTATCCGAATGCGAGGATCTCCACATGTCCTACATGGGGTATGCCGTCCGGCAACTCCCGGATTCACCCGCCAAGGGGTAAAATCCCGCGCGTCCATACAGGGTGCAACACGGACAGGCCGGCGATCCGGTGTCTTTACCGGTCCGTTAATTCAATCACTTCAAGCCTCACCGGGCAAAGCAGCAGTTCCTGCTAATAGCGGTTCCCAGCGAATTTGCCGGAGTCAATCTTGAAGCATTTCCATTGTGCTGAGACTCCCCACCATACGCCTCACATCGATCAAACCGGCTCCATAAGCAGCCCGGTTGGATATAGGCCTTCCTCCGAGATGGCAGTATCCTCCTGTGCAAGCTTCTCCTGTCAAGTCACCGGGAGATATGTCCATTGTGCTCAAGGGCGGAGTAGCATTCGGGCCCGCGGCTTTCGTCCAGGCCTTCAAAATGGAAACCAGTTTGGCGGGGTTGTGCCGAAGAGCCGGGAAGGCGCTCGCTATGAGCGCCAGTGCAGCCGATACGTGAGGGGTGGCCATGGAAGTCCCTTGAATACTGGAATAGCACTGATCGGCGGGGAACCCGCCGCCGATGAATGTGTAGCAGGGTATTTCCCGCGCCCAGTTGGATGTGATGCTGAAGTCCTCCCAGGCATTGAAGCCATCGGACTGAGTGACCGGCCATCCCGAAGTCCCACCCCGATCACCAGCCGGCAGGTTGAATTTCCGGGCGCCGCCCGGGGCCGCCACATCGATCCTGGCGCCATAGTTGCTGTAGAAGGCAAGCTGATCGCGCTTTCCGGCGCCGGTAGGTTTATGGGTGTCCGAGAGGGGCTTGCACGTGGCATTGGGATCGCCGATATCGCCGACAGTACCGTCCTGACAGTATTGCTGTGCCGCGTTGGTAACGTTCCCGGTAGCCGATACCATAATTACTCCGGGAATTCCAGCCGGTGTCTCGTAGAGGCCGTACAGATCCTCAACATCGGCTCCGGGCGTGGTGAGGCTGCCGTGGCTTAGCACCTTGCCTCCGGCGCCGATGTTGACATGATCGTTACCTGCGGCGGCAACAATGATAGTGCCCCTGGACCGGGCATACTTTACAGCTTTCACGTACTGGCTATAGATGAGATCCCCCTCGCTGGTGGATCTGTCCAGATATCCGCCAAATGAAATACTGACAATGTCGATCCGGTTGTTTGGCTGCATAAAGGAACGAAGCAATTATGGTGGAGTCATAGGCTGAACCGCACCACTGGGATATCTTTAGCGGCACCAGTTTCACCCCGGGAGCTATCCCGTTTACACCCACAGCATCGAGAGCCGCCGCGATATTTCCACCGATCCATGTACCATGGCCGTTCCAGTCCGTTGTCGCCGGTCCGCCGAACTTAGCCGCCAGGTCCCCATCGGAACATCCAAAATATGTTGAGCAAATAGAGGGACTCTCATCGGCCGTCAGATCGACTACGTCCGATTCCGAGATCTTGGATGCCAGCTCCGAATGGGTGAAATCCAAACCGGTATCCGCAACACCGACTACGACGGAGGGCGATCCTATCGTCTTTTTCCATGCCTGGGGCGCACCAATCCGCTGGACATTCCACATAAGACCTGGATAGGTGAACGCGGGGTCCGGAGACACCGAAGAGGTTAAGCCTCTGAGATCGACAGGGATCCGTTCGCCTGCCTTGCTGGAGTTGAAGAACTCTTCCTTCATCTCCGGGCGCACCAGGTTGACGACACCATCCGTGGCCATGCCAAGCAGGTGAGTGCTCGCGTGAAGCTGAGCTTGCAAGGCGCCGGGATTCAGTACGACAAAGGTGTGAATTTCGGGAAGTTCGGAAATGATCCGGACCCCGGACTTTACCAGATCCTCACGAAGAGCTTCGTAGGCGCCGGCGTTCGGGGCAACCGCCATCATGCGTACGCCCGAAGGGCGTGCACCCACCGCTACGTCTTCCGGGCAGGCCGCGAAACTTGGCGAAAACAATAATGACAGCACTGAACAAGAAATGAGGATCAGGCATATGAATCTTGTCATTTGACTCTCCGCGGAACTCCGGGACATTACCCCGGGTGTGAATTCGATTTGGATTGAAATGTATCCTGCAGTTGTCGAGCAGCGTCTTGCAGGCAGCTTAGTAAGGGTGTCGCGATTGTCCAATAACGCCAAAACCGGCCGGAGTACCCGAACCCGCGTTGCTTGTCCTCAATGCCAGCGTGGATGCCACCGCAGCGGTTATATCATCGATAATTCCATCATTCCCTTTTGTCAGGAAGTGGCCCGCTCCGTTGCGGAAAGCGGCTTCCCGGTATTCTAGGGCGTCATAGCTCGTGAGAATGACAACCTCTATTTCCGAATTGATGTTCTTGATTGTCCTGATAAGCTCCAGCCCATTTCTGCCTGGCAGCTTTATGTCCATGAAGATGAGAATCGGTTCGATTTCTTGGGTTTTTGAGAGTGCTTCTTCCCCGTTGGAGGCTTCCTCGATTGCAATCAGCGGGAACTTCTCTTCCAACACACCCTTCAGAGAAGCGCGAAAAATAGAGTTATCTTCAACGATCAGTACGGAATACATCCTGCCTTCCCCATAGCTTGCAAATAGATCGGCCTGATTGGATTGTTTTTCATGCTGTTCCCGAAAAGAACGCCCGCGGGCTAAAGTACTGCGAGGACGGCGGGTTGCGCTGCCGGTCCACCCCCTCCGACGGGTCCTTTTCGTGGATTCAGGGCGCCCAGCCCGGGCATGAATTACTGCCCCGGTGGCATACTGTCCCTCGTTGACAGTAGGTTCCAAATTCTGCCGCCGGTACTCCAAAGTGATCTCTTTTTGGCAGTTCTACTTAGATCGGTGTCGTTCGGGGAATTCTGGACGTTGAAAGAAAAGTGACAAAGCAGTTG
>CAWGZP010000032.1:0-38337 GCA_963826655.1 uncultured delta proteobacterium | reverse complement strand
TTGAAGCGCTTGCGCGCCTTCAGGACAGCGCCGAACATTTCCCCTATGAGAAGGTAGAAGACATTATCACTTTGGAGCTTGGAATGCCTGTGTCCAGGCTCTTTTCTTTTTTCGACAAAACGCCTCTTGCCGCCGCGTCGCTTGCCCAAGTCCACCGCGCCGTCCTCCTCGACGGTCGCTCAGTGGCCGTAAAAGTCCAGCGGCCCGGCATTCACAAGCAGGTCGTAAGGGACCTCGATGTGCTGATCGATCTATCCGGTTTTTTGGACCGGCATACAGACGTGGCGAGACGGTACATGCTCCAGGCGACCATGGAGGAATTCCGCAAGGCGATACTGAGAGAACTCGATTTCAGGCGGGAGGCACGGAACCTGGTCATCCTGGCCGAGAACCTGCGAGAATACGAAAAAATTGTGGTGCCTTTGCCTGTCGAGGCGCTGACAACCTCCAAGGTGCTCACAATGGACTATATTAGGGGTCAAAAAGTCACGAATATCGTCGCTTTGCGAAGGCAGGAGATCAACGGATCGGAACTCGCCGAGGAGCTTTTCAAGGCATACCTCAAGCAAATCCTGATCGACGGCTATTATCACGCCGATCCGCACCCCGGAAACGTATTCCTCACCGAAGATGGACGCATAGCGCTGATCGATCTGGGAATGGTGGCCCAAATCTCCGACGGGATGCAGAAAAAGCTCCTCAGGCTCACTTTGTCCGTAAGCGAAGGCAATGCGGAGGAGGCGGTCGAATGCGCAATCCAAATAGGTGAAAAGACTTCCTCCTTCGATGAGCAGAGCTTCAGCAGGAGCGTAAAAGAGCTGGTAGGGCACTGGCAGATGATCACAATCGGTCAATTGGATGTCGGTCAGGTCATACTGGAGATACTCAAGGTGGCAGGCGCCAACGGTTTTCGATTTCCGAGCGAGCTGGCCATGTTAGCCAAATGCATGCTCAATCTTGAAAATATCGGACGGACCCTGGACCCCGCGTTCGATCCGAACGCAGCGATTAAAAACTATGCCGTAAATCTCTTCAGGCAGAGGCTTCTCAAACGGTTATCCGCCGCAAGCCTTTACAAGGTGACAATGGATTCGGAAGAACTGGTCGAAAACCTTCCCCAGTGGATAGCAAAGATAGCAGGTATCCTCGCCAATAATGACCTCAGAATCGGTGTCAACGCCGTCGACGAAAAATACCTCATGCGAGGGCTTCAAAAGATCGCAAATCGAGTCGCACTGGGGATTATACTTGCGGCAACCGTCGTCGGCGCAGCCATAATGATGAGTGTGCCAACGCCTCGATTCACACTTTTCGGCTATCCGGGGCTGGCCATAATTCTCTTCCTCATCGCCGCCGCGGGCGGGCTTTTGCTGATATTCGCCATGTTCTTAAGCGATGAGAGGGCCGGCAAAAAGACGAAAAATTCGAATTCATGACAGTTTTGTGGTCGACAGGCTGGCTTTGCCGGCCCCCGGCACTAAACCGGTCAGCCGGCCACCCAGAGGGCCTTGTCTTTTGCGAGCTGGACCAGTTTGTTGCTCACCTGGCCCATGTCGAATTCCTCAATCGTAGACAGGCCCCGCCTTCCAACCACGATAGCGCCGTAGCCGCCTGCCCTTGCTTCCTCGATGATGGTTCCGGCCCGTGAGGCTGCGCCCATGATGACTCGGGTCAAAATATTAGCAGGGGGGGGGCCCGCCTCCCTGAGTATCGTCACCGCTTTTTGAAAAACAGGCTCGATTTCCACGGCCGCCTTTTGCTCGCGCTGTTTTTCGAACTCCACGGCTTCCGGGCTGCTGAGTGCGTTCAATTCCGGCACTTTCCTTACCACATGAAGAAGCAGGACCTCTTTGGCAAAACCTCTCGTAATCCTGGCCAGATGCTTCACTGCCAGCAGGCAGCCCTCCGATGAATCCATCCCGACGATGAACTTGTTCGGTTCGGGCCTGCCGCCGATCAGCCAGACTGCCATGCCGGATGTCTTGATGACGACCCTGCTGGCCACCCCGCCCAGCGACAAATCCTGAATGGTGCTGAGTCCCCTCCTCCCCAAAATGACCGAATCGTATCCGAGGTGTGACTCAGCCCTGATATCCCTGGCTATTCCCTCTTTTACAGGTCTGACATCCACCTTCACCGCCGAATCGGGAAACCCGGCATCGGTGAAAATGACGCAAGCCCGCTGCATGAAGTCGTTTATCTTCTTTTCCTGTTGTATCTCCCAGGAACGCACAGTCTGTATCTTTTGCTGCCAGCCCGGGTCCTTCTCGATGTCCCAGAATGCATCCGGGACCTTGCTCACAACATGGAACATTACGACTTCCGTATCATGGGAGGGCAGAGTTTGGCTCACATAATGAATATTTTCAAGCGACTGGTAAGACCCGTCGACCACGAGCAGTACCCTGTTTTTCGGATTGTCCATCGTTTGTCCTCCAACCGAAAAAAATCGAACCTCATAACCACCGGACACCAGGCCCGGGGAAACAAATCCGATTCGCCGTATAAGCCGTATTGTGCGAAGTTTTTTATAGTATGAAGAGGACCGTCAGGTATGTCAACCGGTAAGAGCAGCGGGAAACGGGAAGAAATAATCCCGGGACTGCGGGTTTTCGCTATGAACGCTTATGGATTTTGAAAGAAGCCATTTCTATTGGGCGCCAGATGGCTTATTTTAGAAACTTAAGAAATTAGATGGCTGACTTTTGCAGTGCAGGCGGGCGCAGTTTAGTAGCCTCTGCTAAAGGGGCAGCACGGTTGGTTTCTCACGAGGCTGCGTGAAAGGGTGGCAAACCCCGGTAGTGCGGTCATTGAAAGGAGATTGGTTTAATGATTAATGTCTCAGAAAAAGCCGATGACGTTTTGAAAGATTATTTCAAGGACAAGGATATGACCCCGATCCGGATCTTCCTTCAGACCGGCGGCTGATCAGGTCCGTCACTGGCGATGGTTCTGGACGAACCAAAGGAAACAGACGACGTGTATGAGGTCAATGGCTTTACACTGCTGGTCGATAAGGAACTTCATAAGAAAACCCTGGACATCACGGTCGATTATGTCTCCTCCGGAATGGGGGCCGGCTTCCGGGTCGTATCCGAAGTGCCGGTTAAAACCGGCGGCGGCGGCGGTTGTTCGTCGTCGTGCAGTTGCTAGCGTGCGGCTCCGCACAGTGGAATCGCGGGGCGCGACGTGTTGTCCGATCCCCTGATAATTTTGTGAAACGATTTAACAGGCACAAAAAGGCCGGCTTTCAAGCCGGCCTTTTTGTGTTTTCGGTTTTCAATTCTTAGTTCTTGGTTTTCAGTGGTTTTCACAGCAGCCACGCGGTCGCGGGATCTCTTCCCGCGGCCTTTGCTTTGGCGTCGTTCGCGTGGAAAATTCCTCTTTTCTTTGGCAGAAAGGCTTCTATATGCTAATGTTTTCCCTGTATTCTGAGCTTCGGCCATGTGAATCAGGTCGATTTTTTCAGCCACGCCATAATTTTGAGATACCGGCAAAACCATAATATCTAGAACTACATAGGAATTGAGATGGCCACTTCAAAAATTACGATATCACCGTTTCCCATTCTCGCCGGCGTTCTGGTCGCCCTCGACCAGTTGACGAAATACCTGATCGTCCTGGCAATCCCGCTGAATACAGGGATTCCAATAATTTCCGGCCTCCTCAATCTCGTCCATGTTGATAATACTGGAGGGGCGTTCAGCATTTTCGCAGGGTCGGGGTCCCCCTGGCGGCAATACATCTTCATCGGACTTGCCATCGTGGTAATCGCCGCAATCAGTTTTGCGTACATGAAAGCCGGGAAGAAGGACAACTGGAGCCGAATAGCCTACGTATTGATTGCCGGTGGGGCCTGCGGAAACCTGATCGACCGCATCCGACTGGGAAAAGTGATAGATTTTGTAGATGTCTACGTTGGGAAGTGGCACTGGCCGGCCTTCAATGTGGCGGACGCCGCCCTTTCGACGGGCGCGGTGATGCTGCTTATCTCACTGATAAGGAAAAATGTCTCCACGGGAAATTGCGCCAGCCGGCGCTATTGGAATGAATCCGTGGGCGTTCTCGTCGCAACACAACTTTGGACGAATACTGCATTAGTAGCTATGCTTCTGACTATCCATTTTCTTTACAAGCTTTATGGTGAATTCCTGGGGGAATCTCTTTTTTGCCTTCCTGTCCCAGAGTTCCTGCTGAATCACAAGATGGTCGCTGGAGATTTGCGTGATAACCCCGCTGCGCTCTCCGGCCGGTGTTCCAACGTTGACTATATACCCCCTGCCGGTTGAATCCTCGATGACGGCCCTCTTCCCGAGTTCACCCCAGGTAATCGCCTTGAGCCCTTTTTCTATTTCGCTGATCGTCATCTTTTGCAAAGGCGTAAGGGTCGCCGCATTCGATTCTTCCTCCTCGTCACCCGGATGGCCGCTTTCGGAGGTAACGAAGGGTACAAAAGGATCCAGTACCTTTATCGGGTAAAAAGTGAAGTCGGCGCTCATCAGGGCAGAGTTTTCTTTCTGGATCAACGGGATATATTCCGAGGGAAAATTCGCACCGGGTGTTTCAGGCCGGGCTGCCGCATCGGGTGCTGGCGGCGCAGATCCTGTGAGTTGGGGCGCCTCAAGAGGCGCCTCTGTCCCGGTCACGGCCTGCGCAGGTTGTCCGGCCTGTTCCGGTAAAGTTTGCCCCGGGGTAGCGGGACCAGGTGCGGCCGGCTGTTGCGCAAGGGGCTGAGGAGACTCCGATACCGCCCTGGGAATCAGGGGGTTGAGATGGCTGAACACTCTGAGGGGATGGCTGGACCTGTTCGGTCTGCTGCTGGGCTGCTGAATTGGAAATGGTCCAGGCCGCTGTTGCAAGCAGCAGGACAAAGATCACAGAAAAACGGCGCGCAAATAATCTTCTCTTAAGACGCGCTTCTTTCATGGCCCCCCCATTTTTTCCCCGTAGAAAATAGACCAGTCAATATCGTGACAAATTACTGTCATACCTGCCGACACAGCTTGGAGCGGCATTGCATGCCGAAAAACGACTTTTAACCTTTTTCATCCACCCAATAGACCCCGCACAAAAACACAATACTTCATTTCTTCGGATAGATGAAATCATTTCGAAAACGATTCCCCCTTTTTTTATTCCCGGTTCGAGGCGGACTCGATAGATTTTCCCTGCGTCAACTTCCGGCGGATATCTTCCACGACGGCCCGCCTCGAATAGCCCGGATAAAGCTCGGTTACTTTTTCGAAAGCCGAGGCAGCCCCGTAAGAGTCTCCCGCTTTAGCCAGGAAGAACCCAAGCGCAAGCCATGCGTTAGAATTTTCCGGGTCCTCTTTGAGCACTTTTCTAACCGCTGTCACAGCGTTTTCCGCATCGTCCTGGTTATAGAGATACCAGCCCTTGAGCAGCCATGCGTCACGAGAATCGGGAGAAATTTCCAGGGCCGCATCCAGGCGCCTCTCCCCAAGATCCCGGAAAACCTTCGGCAGACGTTTCTCTTGCACTAAAAATGCCACCGCCATATCGAAATTGAATCTCGAAAACGGATTTCGCACATATTTCTGGGAGTAGTTCCATTTTTCCTTTTGTGCGCGGTTTCGGGCATCCTCTTCTTGGAAGTTCTCAATTTCTGCCTTTAGGCGAGGATCACCGGGATCCTTTGCGTATTCCCGCAAAACGATCTCACGGGCGTACTGCCCCTCGCCATGTTTTTTGAACACCAAAGCCACTTTAAGGGCCAGAGGCAGGTCCGCCGCATCGGGGGCACACTCCTGGCAGAGATCAACTTCACTAGGGTCAAACTGAGAAAAGACTTTCGTCAAGGACGTTGCAACCAAGTCCTTTTTGTAATTGGAATTATCGGTTTGCTGCACGTACTTGAGCGCTTCGAGAGCCCATTTGTAAGCTTCTTCGGGCTTGTTCATAGTAACGCAGGCTTGGGCCACGTTCAGGCATAACTGCGGAAGGGCATCTGCTTCGGCGTCACTGTCCCTGGTTCGGATAAACTCTTCGACCGCGTTCGATCGCCTCGTCTGCTCTTCCCAGTTTTATGAGGGCCGCGGTTAAAGCGTTCTCGGCCAGGAAACCGGCCTCCCGCCACTTTCTACCGAGTTTAATTGCTTGTTCGGCGTACTTTATGGCTTCTTCGTATTGGCCAGCCTCATAAAGCGTGTTGGCGTAGTCGGCGCTAGGCCGCGGGTTGCCGGGCGCTTTTATAACGGCATCATAATGAATCGTTATCGTGTCTTCCCAGACGCCGTTCCGTATAAAGGTCAGGGAGGAAAGGCACGCCGCGCCGATGAGGAGTGCGGAGCAGGCCGCCTTCGCAAATTCGGCTTCCGGGAGCCGTTTTGCCGCCTGCCGGGTTAAAATCACAAGAAAAGCCGCGGCCGAAAGATAAAGCCCCATCGATGGCAGGTAGAGCCTGTGTTCGAAGACCAGTTCCAGGGGAATGATCGTCGATTCTATCACCAGGTTCAAAAAGAACCAGGCGATCCCGAAGGTGACCACTGGAAATCGCCTTCTCAACCTAATCGCAAGGAAGATGAGAGCGCCGATAAGAAGCAGCGCCGGAATGGTAGTAAGAGGACAGATAAGCGAAGTGGATATTTGGAAATCATGCTCCATCGAGAGCCGGGCCGGAGCCGGCCAGAGGAGGAGCGACATATACCATACGACTACCCGTCCTTCCGTGAGTAGCCGTTCCACCACGTTGAACGCCCTGAAGGAATAGCCGCTAAGAACCTTAGGCAGCAACACGGCGAAGGCGTAAAAGGATAATGACAGCAGCACGGCAACCACTGCTATGCGGATTTTCCAGCCGGTTTTCCGGCATACGGCCCAAGATTTTTTCAGCCAGGCGGAATCGAAAAACCAGATATCGGCCAAGGCCAGCGCAACAGGCAGGGCCGCCGAATTTTCCTTTGAAAGGAAACTGCAAATAGCTGCAAGTGCGCAAAGGAAATAGAAAATAATGCTGCTCCGCCTCTTTTTCCCGGAAAGCAGACGCGCCTTTATAAAACAGGTCGTGCCAAGAGTAAAGAAAAGCGCCTGCATGGATGCCATGCGCTGCACCAGGTAAGTTACAGCGCTTGTCTGTACGGGGCTAAGTGCCCAGATAGCAGCGACGCACAGGGGGAAAAATATCTCCATTTTGTAGATTGGCGCTTCTGCCCCCTGGCTCTTTCCCGCAGCCAGGATTTGCCTGACGAACCAAAAGACGGCAAAGAACGCCAGCAGGTGAACGAGGATATTCACCGCGTGAAAATAGATTAGTTCGCTGTGCCCCAGGGAGTGATTGAGAGCCAGTGTGACCATGGGCAGAAACCGAGCCCATCCGAACTCTGAATGAGAGAGAGAGAGAATGCTCGACACCGAAACGGAATCCAGATAGAGGGCTTTTTCATTTATGAACGAATGAAAATCATCGAGAAAAGGCGGCGAGGTGAAGGTGTTCGAGTAGGCTGAAAAAATCATCAATACTACAGCAGCGGTAATAATGTACGGCAACGTTTTTATCGCGGTTCGACTGGCCGGCCCCTTCATAGCTGCACCGCCTTTAGTGAAGATAAACATGTGGATGCCGGCTCTTTCGGCCGGCATCCATTGGCTCGGTTAGGAGATTCGAATTACCTCACGTAATGTTATTTTTCGTTCGCCAACCCCAGGGTTAAGGCAAGGGTGCCGCTCGTAGCCCACCCGGTGATTATGCCCGGCGTGGTTTGTGCAGTTAATATCATTTTTGGCTATTAAGGGCGAGGAGTCCGCCGCAGGTTTTTGGGTAAGTTGTGCTGTCAATCGTAAGAGTCAAAACCCCATTAATAAAGGTGTCAGTCTGTGATGCATGACATATCGCCGTCAGTTTTGATAGTAGCGTAAGCAGTATTGGCGGAAGCCCAGCCAGTATTTAAACTCCAGTTGGTCGCCACACCGTCCTGGATAATACGAACCGCCGGCAATACCTTGGCGGTGAAGCGCGCTTTACTTATGTACCTTTGATAGTAAGGGACTGCTACCGCGGCCAAGATACCGATAATCGCCACGACGATCATCAATTCCACCAGTGTGAAGCCTTTGCTTTCTCTCATTTTGATAAACATTGTTTTCTCCTTGGTTGTTTTTGGGTTCTTTTATGGGCTAATGTTCCTACCGGGTTTCCTTCGATTCATAAGGAAGAATCGTCAATCGCCTTCCGTACCTTTAGTCTTTTTTCCTGCCGTGTTGCCAGATTGATTGAGCAAAATTGATGCCTCGATTTTGACTTTCCGGAATTTTTTGTTGAATTTCTGTAAACCGGCCCTGGATGGTGATTTCAAAAGGCGCACGAGGGCTCGCGGGACGATGAGTGATTTGTCGCACGGCCTCAATATCCGAACCGGTTAACAAATCTTGTCATTACTTGTGACAAAAAACGGCAAAGACGTTCGCTATGCGCCACCGTGCGGTGGTCACGCCGGTCCTTGACGGCTCGTGCCCCGGCTTGGTATGCTCTGCCCGAGCCGGGGGGATACCGCTGAAAGTGGAGGCCGGAATTTAAGGGACCCGTATCTCTTTATCCAGGTAGATTTGCCGGCGTTACACGCCGATTTGGATTAGTGGACCCGCAGAGGTTGAAATGAATCTTTCAGATTTGCTGAAAATCATAGACGGCAAGACGGTGCTTTTCATAACGCCGTCAGATGTCGATTATATAAGAAACAGGCAGGAAATAAACATACTGCAAAAATTCGCGAAGCATTTGGACATAATAGCTCCCGGGGACATACATGGAGTAAGCCCAACCGGAATCATGCGTATTTTGTCGATCAATTTAAAGGTGCTTGCCGTGAGCATCGGAAAGTACGACGCAATTTTCATCGGTGGAATTCCTCAGCTTATAGTCCCCTTAATTCAGTTTCGACTTCGAAAGAAGGTGCTGATAATAGATTTTTTCATATCTATTTACGATACCCTTGTCCATGACAGGGGGATCCTGTCGCCCTCGAACCCCCTTTCCCGGGTATTGAAAATGCTCGACCGAAAGGCGCTCACGGCGGCGGATCATGTGGTTGCGGACACACACGAGCATGCCCTATATTTTTCCAGGACGTTTGACATCGATTCGGACAAAATGACGGTTATTTATCTCGAAGCCGATAAACAAATATACTACCCGCGAAATGTGTCCAGGCCGCATGATTTAAAGGATAAATTCGTCGTTTTCTTTTTCGGCGCCATGAATCCTCTCCAGGGAGCCGAGGTTATTCTGGAATCGGCCGGGATTTTGGAAGGAACAGCAGACATAGTTTTCATTATTATTGGCCCCTATGAGAAAATAAGAAACTTTGAGTTGTACTCTAAATTGAAAAACGTCCGGTTTGCAGCACGGTGGCTTCCCCAGGCTGAAATAGCCGGCCACATAGCGAAGTCGGACGTCTGTCTTGCCGGACATTTCAGCGCGGCTGTCGAAAAGGCTGCCAGGGTCATTCCGGGAAAGGCCTATTCCTACCTGGCCATGGAAAAGCCGGTGATTTTTGGGGACAATCCCGCCAATAGAGAACTATTTCCTACGGACACAAAGGACGTGCACTTCGTGAAAATGGGTGATCCTTCGGCGCTGGCGGATAAAATCCTCCAATTGGCCGATGTGCGGAAAAGGAGTTGAGCAATGGAAGACAACTGGCTGCCAATGCCCAGGTACAAGTTGCGAAAGTATCTTGTCAAAAGAATACTCGGTGGAGAGTCTTTGTCCGGCAAGACGTGCCTGGAATTCGGGTATGGCGCCGGAGACATGCTTTTGCTGTACGCCTCGCTCGGGTTGGACGCAGTCGGTTTCGATATATCGGAACCGGCTTTCGAGAATGCCCGGCTTAGAATCGAGAAACACCCAGCGCTCAAGAGCAAAATACAGCTCGCCCGGAATAAAACCGATGTATATGGCAGGCGGTACGACTACATCATGGCCTTTGAAGTGCTCGAACACATCGAAGACGACCTCACCTGCCTAAGGGAGTGGTCAAATATTCTAAACGAGCATGGAAAACTTCTCATCTCCGTTCCGGCCCATCGGAGCAAGTGGGGCGGTAATGACGACGCTACCGGCCACTACCGCCGGTATGAAAGAGAAGGTATGAGCAATCTGCTGATGAGCGCAGGATTCAAGATTCGGTACTTTTGGAACTATGCTTATCCGTTGTCGATATTGCTGGATACTTTTTTGCAAAGAACAGGTCTTCAGGGATCGGAACAGGATCTCACAAAGGAGGAACTCTCAAAGCAAAGCGGCATCAAGAGGACAAGGAGTCTTTTCAACCGTTTGGTATCAAGCGATTTTTTTCTGGCCCCTTTTTTTGTCCTGCAACGATGTTTTCTCGATCGAGACGTAAGTTCGGCATTCCTCGTCGTTGCGGAGAAGGTGCCCGGCAATGTGAGTTTCGGATGAATACGCAGTCGTCGTCCCTGTGTTCAATTGAGAAGATCCGGGATCACCAATGAAAAGGATGTCGATAGGAGCCCAGCCGATCTATTGACGGCATAAAGGTGAGGAAGGATGTGATAGTCTGCGACAGGTGCGGTTGCTAAAAAGGATGTCCCCCGTTTGCGATCTCAGGGTGGAGTGCCTGCCAAAAGCTATACAAATGCGGGATTTATCTCTCGCTATTGTTCCATCCACTTCTCATCGCTCTCGAATCCCCCATCCTTGGCATTTGTTGCCGGCCTTACTCCGATTTCATTGGCAATGGACATAAAATATGTCGAATGGTATACTAATGACAAAGTACAGGTGGATAGTAAAATCGACAATTGCAGTTGGGCTTATTGCCTATCTTCTATATTCATGCAAGCCATCACTATTGATATCAACCTTGTCGAATATTAATGTTGGCCTAGCTTGTTTGGTGTTTATTGTGTCATTATTATTAGTTTTTAGTGGTGCGCTAAATTTATGGTTGCTTATGAATTCTATATGCCATATACAATTAACATTGTTTATGCGTGCATATAGTTATGGATATGCTGTAAATTTGTTTACGCCAGGCCAGCTTGGAGATATAAGTGTGGCCATATTTCTCAAAAGACACGGTATCTATTATAGCCGATCTACCTTAGCGTATACAGTTGATAAACTTATAACTCTGCTGTTTATCTTATCAATTGGGTACATCGGCACAAGATCCCTACTCAAAGACTCTGTTGGACCGATATGGATAGTTGGTATCCCACTTATATGTATCGCATGTGCAATGGCATTTATTGTGCTTATATTATATATTCCTTTTGATACAGGTTACATTGGACGCACGAAACAACTCATAAAAAATATGTATAATGAATCGTTATTATGGGACGCAAAAAGTAAGTACATAATACTTAATGTTGTGTTGACTGTTTTTAAATGGCTTGTGTTAAGCCTTACATACTACCTTGCGTTCCGTTCTTTTGGAATAGAAGTCAAATGGCCTGAAGTAGGCTTAATTCCTATAATGGCTACTTTGATTGGATATATACCTATTTCTGTTGGTGGGATTGGCACCGTGGAATTATGTGCAGTATACCTGTTCTCTTTGATTTCAATTGACAGGGTCTATGTGATAGATGTTTATATATTTCTTAGATTAATAGCGTACTTACAGGCAGGTGCTATTCTTGGTTTATGTAACTGGCAATTCAGAAGGACACAGATTCATTAGTGTGAACGTCCAAGGCTTGAAGCTTTGGAGTTTCGGGTTCGAAGCCAACGACCTGAAATGGACACTGGTGGGAGGTCTACATGCGCTCCAGGGTAATACTATTCAATCCGACACCATCGACGATTAGCCGCCGCAAAGGAGTCTTGCCGCTCGCATTGCTCTCCATTGCAAGAAGGCTTGATGCGGAAAGATATGAGGTTGTAATCATTGACGAAGCTATTGAAAGCTTCCCGGAACAACTTGTACGGGGCGCCCTTTGTGTAGGCATCAGTGCAATGATAGGCTATCAGATTAACAGTGCGCTCAAACTTGCAAAACATATCCGCTCACTATACCCGAATGTCCCTCTTGTGTGGGGCGGCTGGCATCCTTCCATACTGCCGGAGGAGACAGTTGCCAGCGAGTTTGTTCGACTATGTCGTTCGCGGGCAGGGGGAGATCACCTTTTCCGAACTCATAGATGCGTTGGAAGGAAATAGAGCCTTAGATAGTGTTTTAGGGTTGACCTATAAGGTCGGTAGAGAAATAAAATCAAATCCCGACAGACGTTTATCCGATCCAAATGAATTCCCCCCATTACCGTATCATCTTATAGACATGAAGAAATACATACATGCAAGTGAATTCGGTGCTCGTACAGTCACTTATCTCTCCAGCATTGGATGCCCGTTTAGCTGCGGTTTTTGCGCGGAGCAGGTCGTTTACGGGAAACGTTGGTTGCCATTAAGCCCTGAGCGGGTAATATCCGATTTCAAATACCTAAAAGAACAGTACAAGATCGATTCCATAATAATTAACGATAGCAACTTTTTCACGAATCGGAAACGGGTTGTTGAAATATGTGAAAAGATGATGAGTGAAGAACTGAATTTAAAGTGGGGGAATGCTAACGGCAGAACAGATCAACTGGTGAGATTTGGAAGGGAGACATGGCAACTCATGCTCCATAGTGGCCTTCAATGTATTCTCACTGGCGCCGAGACTTATGATGATGGCATTTTAGAGATTATCAACAAGAAAGCTACTATTGACGATACTATCCAACTGGCTCATATTGCCAATGACTTTGGCGTTAAAATTAAGTTCTCCTTCATGATAGGCCTGCCCATCTCGAATAGGAAAGTCTCATTGAATGAAGAATTTGAAAATATGATAGATTTTATCAATCAACTGTACGAAATAAATAACGTTAATCACTTTTTGCTTTTTTTATATACACCCTTCCCGGGCACGCCATTGTACAAACGATCCATCGAACTCGGATATAGGAGTCCAGATAATCTCGAAGCTTGGGGCGGCTTTCTCGAAGGGTTGAATCATGCATCTACACCTTGGACTAACATGACTTTGGCAGAGAAGGTCTATCAGGTGAATTTCTATTTCCCATTTATAAGCAACTCGATCTACGACATAATAAGTCAATATCCACTCTTCATAAAATTGATGCTACTTCCATTTGAACGAATGCTATTTATAGTCATGAGGTTTAGGGTGAAACATAAATTATTTGGACTACCAGTAGAGTTCAATATGATTAAGCTTATATTCAAATTATTGAAGAGAAAGATTTAAGGGAGGAATGCTGCAGCTCGTTCCCTGCGCAGCAATCCCTCCGGCGGTATTTGGACTCGAATTTCTATTTGCCGGTTCGTAAAGGACCTGGTGGCTGCACTCCGGTTAGCCCACCCTTGTATCTACGGATCTTTTCATAGTTCCGAGTGTTCCCCAATAGGACTCGAGTTGCTGGTTCGAAAAAGGTCGGCACAAGGTGCTGGACCTTAGCGTAAATCAAGCTGCCCCCCGGGTAAAACGTGCTCTGCGTTACCCCGCCCTCAGTACCCCAGGTTCTCTCCAACCAATACTATGTGGATACGGCCTCTTATCCTGTGGCCCTCGATAACGCTCCACATGTTGCAGACGCGTTCGGGCGACCCGCAGTCGACGCAAAGTCCATCGGCCGTGCAGGGCGTTTGGTGACCGAGGCGCATGGCGTTTAGCGGCGCGGCGAAGTGTTTGACCCTGGCTATGGCCGAGTCCAGATCCGCGGCGACTTTATTCATGCCCACCACGAGGATTACCTTTTCGGGGCCAAACATCATGGCCGCCACCCGGTTTCCCACCCCGTCCATATTGACCAGCCTGCCGTCCAGGGTAATGGCGTTGCAACTGGCAATCATTACGTCCGCGCCGAGTCCCTTGTGCCTCATCGCCAGGCTTTCCTCGCGCGAAAGCCCGTGCTGGAAAGGATCGATTATCTTCACTTCCGGCAGTTCGGCCAATTTTTTCCAGAGCCCGATAGAGGTCGTGGTGATCGATCCGCAGCGATAGACTGTCGCCCCGTGCGGAATCAATTCAAGGACCTGCTCCAGGGCCTCCGCGGCGGTGGATGCATAACTGGCATCCATCCTGCGCTTTTCGAGGTGTTCGATAATGGTCTGGGCAGTTTTTTGATTCCAATCCGCCTGGTATTTGTCCATCTTTAACCTCCCCTTGTCGCTGAAACCTTTTACACAGGAACGAATTCCCACTCATCTCCGTTCGGGGCCGCTCCAACCTGGAGGTGTCCCAGCCATTGCAGATCGTTTTGCTTCGGGTAATCCTCCAGGTAATGTGCGCCGCGGCTCTCCTTCCTCCGGATTGCAGCTTCCAGGATCAAGGCGGCCGCTCTTGCAGCGGAATGCAACTCTATCGCACCGACCTCGGCCGGGGTAAGTTTTTTTTCGATTCCCGACCTGGAAAATGAGAAACTCTCAAGGATTTCCCGCATGCTGCCCAAAGCTCGAGAAAGCCCGGTCTCGTTTCTCAGTATTCCTCCATCTTCCCACATAGTCTTGCGGATCGTATCCAGAAGTTTCGAGTCCGAAAAACCGGTTTCTCCTGATCGGGCGCTCTGCCGGACCCGGAACCGTTCGGCGAGCCGCCTCAAGGCAGAGCGCCGCTGGTCCGGGCCGTTCCCTTTGGCCCAGTAGGCCGCCGCTGCCCCGGCCCTTGCTCCGAATACCAGGGTTTCGCTGAGCGCATTGCCACCCATCCTGTTGGCGCCGTGTAGGCCACCGGTGACCTCTCCGGCCGCGAAGAGTCCCGGAACGGAGGTTGCCCCTCTTCCGTCGATTTTTACTCCACCCATGGTATGGTGGGCTGCCGGCGCTACGCTGAGGGGGCGACTGAGCGCCTCGTGGCGGTCTTTAAGTATATGCAGTAAGGAAGCCGAGAAGGGATCGCTTTGCCATTTTTCCATTGTGACGTCCCGCAGATCCAGGGAAATCCCTCGCCCGTTTCGATGAATTTCCTGGAAAAGCGCCTGCGAGAGGCGGTCCCGAGCCATCTCCGCGGCCGGGCGTTCAACTATTGCGTATTTTTTGAGAACGTCCTCGCCAGCCTCATTAGTGAGCAGGCCGCAGTCGGCAAGCCTCGGGGGAATCACAAGGGGTGCGGGTTCGGCCAGGCATACCGGGTAAAACTGAACGAACTCCATATCCTGCAGGAGAGCGCCGGCCTCAAGCGCCAGGGTCCACCCATGCCCGAGCATCCCCACGGGGTTGTCGTGGCGCAAATAGAGCGCGGCGGCCCCGCCGGTCGCCAGCACCACCGCCTTGCAGCTAAACGCTATCGGCTCACCCGATTGCCGGGCAAAACCGATCAGGCCCGCCGCCCCGTTCTCCAACACCATGCCGGCGGCGATCAGGTTTCCCATGAACCGCGTCCCCAACTCGGTGTTTTTTCTTATGAGACAGTTCACAATCTCTTCACCCATAACCGGCGGGCGGCCTTTGGCGAACAGAAATCCATTATGAACCTCAGCCTTGATCCCCCATCTCATGAGTTCATCAAGCCTCGCGGGGGCCTCCGCGCAAAGAATTTTGGCAAGATCCTGCTGATTTATTCCGCGGCCTGCCCGAAGAGTGCGCTCCAGATGTCCGGACTCTCCGGAACTGTGAGCACCTCCCAGCACGCCGCCGCTGAGACCTGTACAGGTGGACTTGCCGGGCGCGGCCTTGGAGAGCACAAGGACATCGAGCCCAGCCTCCCGTGCCGATATCGCCGCCCTGAGGCCGGCGGCCCCGCTGCCCAACACCAAAACATCGCAAGTAAAATGATCCATTATCCTCTCAAAACTCTCGTGACTGTTTATTACGTTATGGTTCTATAACTATCTTCCCGAACATCTCACCGCGCTGCATGATCTCGAACCCGCGCCTGCCCTCGCTCAGGGGAATCACTTCATCGATGATCGCCCGGATCCTGCCGCTCCAGAGCAAGCGGGTAACATCGCGAAAGTCCTGCGGCCCACCCATTGTACTCCCGATGAGGCTTATCTGCTTTCCAAATATTCTGCGGATGTCAATTTGGGCCTGCGGACCGCTGGTGTTTCCAACGATTACTATCCGCCCTCCCCTCGCCGCGACGGCCATGCTGGCGTCGAGCGTGGCAGAGCCCACGTTGTCGACCACGAGGTCCACGCCACGTTTTTCGGTAAGCCTCTGGACCTCTTTTCTCCAGTCCGCCCTGGAGCGGTCGATCACGAAATCGGCGCCCAATTCACGGGCTTTTTCAGCTTTTTGAGCGTTGCTCGCGACCACATAGACTACGGCGCCCGCGATTTTTGCGATCTGGATCGAGGTGCTGTTTACGCCTCCTCCGGCGCCGACTATTAGGACCGTCTCGCCGGCCCGAAGCTTTCCCCTGACTATCAGCATCCGCCAGGCCGTGAGGGTGACCAGGAGCGGGGCACAGGCTTCCGGGAAACCGATATTAGCGGGTATCTCCACGATGTTTTCGGCCGGCGCCGCCACGTACTCCGCAAGCCCCCCGCGAATATGCTCGCCGATGATCATATAGCCGGGACTCATGCTGTGCTCGCCCCTGCGTGTGAATTCATCTTCGACCGGATTTATCCCGTTATAGATCACAACCCGCCGGCCGGCCTCCACCCCGGTTACACCAGGGCCGGCACCGGCAACTACTCCCGCAATGTCCGCTCCACCCCAGTGCGGCATTTCGAGATCGAGGCCCGGCCATCCGCGCATGACCCATATATCCAGGTGATTCAGGGCGCAGGCCTTGACTTTGACAAGGACCTGGCCCGCACCCGGAGTGAGATCCGCGACATCGTCGTATTTTAGGACATCCAAATCCCCATGTTGATAATAACAGAGCGCTTTCATATGCTTACCTCGAATAGGAAACTGTAGGTATTTTATCCGGCCTACCCGGATGGACGTTTCTGGATGGTCATTAGCTAATCCCGATCCACGGCAATTCAAGGGTTGTTCTTGAAAAAGAAGCGGGGAGCGGGGGTAACAAATCCTGCGCCTGCGAGCGTGTGGCGGAAAGAGCGCCGCCGTGGAAAACGACGCTGCCGATGAAGAAGCGGGAGGCGAAAATCGGCGTTACCAAACAGCTCTTCGTCCCCTAAAGGGGTGCGTGGTGCGCAATTCGTATTGAAAAGGTATCGCCGGAGGCCTATTATTGCGGAGAACAGTGAACGGTCGAACAGTGAGGTGCGCTTCCCACCGCTTGCTGTTGACTGAAAAGAGGTGAAAGATGAATAAGCAAGTTGCACAGAGGCGCGCGCCAAAAAGAAGAACTCTCAGGTGGATTGTTTTTAGCCTGTTTTCAATTCTTCTCTGTCTTTGCCTTTTTGGCGGCATCGCGGTTTTCGCCCTGTATCTGCAAATCGACCAGTCGCTTCCAAGTGTCGAGGCCCTCAAAAATTATCACCCTCCACTTGTAACCAACGTATATTCGGCCGATGGCGAGTTGATCGGCGAATTCTTTGCAGAACGAAGATACCTGGTCCCGCTCAGCGAGCTTCCGCCGCATCTCGTAAAGGCTTTTATCGCCGCGGAGGATACACGGTTCTACGAGCACGGGGGGGTGGACCCGATCGGAATCTTTCGCGCCATGCTGAAAAACATACAGGCGGGAGAGATCGTACAGGGGGGAAGCACCATAACCCAGCAGGTCGTGAAATCGCTGCTCCTGACCCCCGAGCGAAGCTTCATGCGCAAGATAAAAGAGGCCGTTCTCGCCAACAGGATCGATAACAGCTTGAGCAAGAACGAGATCTTGTATCTCTATCTCAACCAGATCTATTTCGGGGCCGGGGCGTACGGAGTGGAAGCGGCCGCCAGAACCTATTTCGATAAACACGCGAGCGAACTCGACCTTCCCGAAGCCGCTCTTTTGGCCGGTCTGCCCAAAGCACCCAGCCGCTTTTCACCCATTCATCATTTCGCGATGGCCCGTGAAAGGCAGCGCTATGTCTTACAGAGGATGGCGGATGCGGACTTCATAACTATCGATGAGGCAAGGAAAGCCCTGGCGCAACCGGTGCAGACCGTGAAGCCGAAGCGCTGGGCGCTCAGGGAGATGGACTATTTCACCGAGGAAGTCCGCAAGCAGGCCGAAGCGCGCTTTGGACACGACATGCTCTATAAAGAGGGGCTCACGATCCAGACGACCATGGATCTCAAAGCTCAGCGGATCGCCGAAAAAGCCCTCGACCAGGGTCTTCGCGAACTCGACAAACGACACAAACAATATCGCGACCTTCACGTCAATGTCCCAAAAGATGACTGGCCCAGTGCCCTTCGGGTCCTCAGCCAATCAAACGGTGAGCTGGCAAATGGCAAAGTTGTGGCGGGGCTGGTGCAGGAATTCGATGGCAGATCGAAGACCATTTCTTTGGATCTGGGTACGGAAAAAGCGCTGATTCCACAGTCCGGCTGGCAATGGGCGCAGGTTTCGGGCAAGCGCGCGGAGAGAATTTTCCGCGTCGGCGATGTACTCAGAGTGAAACTGGACAGGCAGGAGGGAAAAAGCACCTGGAATGGCACGGTAGAGCAGGACCCGGGGATGGAAGGGTCGCTCATGACGATTTCGCCGATCACGGGGCGAGTCATCTGCATGGTGGGCGGGCGTGATTTTGAAAAGAGCCAGTTCAACAGGTGCACGCAGGCGCTCCGGCAGCCGGGTTCGTCTTTCAAGCCAATTATCTATGCGGCGGCGCTCGATAAAGGGTACACGGAGGCATCGATCCTGATCGACTCCCCGGTTTCCTATAACGATCACAGCGGGAGAGGCGCCTGGACCCCGGCCAACTACGATCGCCAGTTCTGGGGACCGATCCTTCTGCGCAAGGCGCTCATCCATTCACGGAACGTGGTAACGGTAAAGCTGCTTGAATCGATCGGGGTAAACTACACGATCAATTACGCCCGGCAACTCGGGATAGTGTCTCAGCTCACGCCCACTCTCGCACTCGCCCTCGGGGCCTCCGACGTGACGCTGCAGGAACTGCTGACGGCCTATTCCGCCTTTCCCGGCCTGGGCGAGAAGGTCGAGCCCTATCTGGTGGAAAAGGTCCTCGACCGCTATGGCAATCTTATTGAGGCGCACCAGGTCAAGAAAGAACAGGTGATTTCCGCCAAAACAGCCTACCTGATGACCGACCTGCTCCAAGGCGTAGTCAGGGAGGGGACCGGGACAAAGGCCAGGGAAATAAATCGCCCCGCCGCAGGCAAAACAGGCACCACCAACGAACTGAAGGACGCCTGGTTTGTCGGTTATACTCCGACGGTGCTCACGGGGGTCTGGGTGGGTTACGACGACCACACGGTTTCGCTCGGCAAAGGTGAGACCGGAGGGCGGGCCGCCTGTCCGATCTGGGTCTATTTCATGAAAGAGTACCTGAAAGAAAAACCCGTTGAAACTTTTACGATACCCGACGGTGTCATTTTCGCCAAAATAAACGGAGCTTCGGGGGCGGTCGCGAGACCGGACGATCCGGGTGCGATCTATGCCGCTTTTTCGGACAGCGTTCCGCAACCTGGTTACAGACCTAGAACGGACGGCGAAGAGAGGACCGCGGAGGTCCCCGGACAAGAAACCGATGAGCCGGGGTTGAGACAGGTAAACCCTTCTTCGAGCGAGTCCTTCTTCAAGTCGGAGTTATATTAGGAGCTAATGGTAATTAGATGAAGGAATGGGTCCTGTATTCGACTATGGCGCTCCTGGTCTGGGGCTTGTGGGCTTTTTTGCCAAAACTTGCCATCAGTTGCCTGGAACCAAAAACAGCTTTCATGTTTGAGGTAATTGGCGGCGCGGTAACGGGCCTGGCGGCTTTCCTCATCCTGCGGCCCGAGTTTCACGGGGCCGAAATGCGTGGGATAATTCCCGCCCTTCTCACGGGGATGCTGGGCTGTCTCGGTCTGCTCTGTTTCATGTACGCTATCCGAACGTGCAAGCTAAGCGTCATCATACCCATTACGGCCCTGTATCCCGTCGTGAGCCTGGCGCTGGCAATGATTTTTCTCAGGGAAAAGATAACCGTTGTCCAGTTTGCCGGGATAATCCTCGCTGTGGTTTCCGTCGTGCTTATTTCCTACGAATAGGAACACAATTCTTCAAGGCGGCCGGGCTTTCTCATGTTTTCCGGGAAGGTCCCGGCAGAAAACGGTAACATGGTGGCAAACCCCTCTCCACATCTCCGCGTCTCGCCCTTCGATTGTGGGTGAGGATCCTGGAAGCAAGAATGTTGCAGGACAATTTTGTGCCTTTTTAGAGCGGAAAATGCTGCCCTCTATCCTGAATTGAAAAAATAACTTTTCATATTTTGCGATTTTAGTTCTTTTTTTAAGAAATCGGCCAGGGCGCTCTCGGATCGTTTTTCGGAGCGTTCGGTTCGCCTCCGGCAATGGCGCTTTCTTGCGCCGCTCAACTCGCTTGTTGGCCCGCCGGGAGGCGGAAGGACGCGGGGATCAGGCGGAGATGAGTGGATGACGGAGACGCCCAAAGTGACCTTGCCGCCGGGTGTGGAAACGAAGCTTGATGCTGCGGCGTGCGGAAGAGGCCTTTCCCGATTCATACCGAGCACAGGAATTGCATCCGGATATCACAACGTTTTATCAGGAAAGGATGAAAGATGGATAAGTTTTTTGCCTTGCCCTTTGCCGCCTGGCTGGTCTTCCTGGGTTCGGCCCTCCTGGAGGTCGGAGGCGACGCGGTGGTACGAAGAGGTCTACGCGGCGCCAATGTCCTGATTATCCTGGCCGGTGGTATAATGCTGGCGGGCTACGGCCTGCTCGTAAACACAGTGCGGTGGGATTTTTCCAGGCTTTTGGGTGTCTATGTCGCCGTATTCGCCGTGGTGAGCGTAGTGTGCGGCCGCTTTATCTTCGGCGAGAGCGTGCCGAATTCCACATGGATTGGCATGAGCATTATTGTAGCAGGGGGGTTGGTCATTCAGTTTGGCTAGATCCTGCGGGACACGGAGACGGGGCGATGCGGAGTGGTATTATCTTTGAGTCTCCCACCCTCCGGATCTTCGCATCCGCTTTTTTTGTCAGATGATGGGAGTCTCATAACAAAATGCCTGAAGTCGGAACGATTTTCGAGGACAAATACAAAATTGAGCGTTCTCTGGGCCAGGGGGGCTTCGGCGCCGCTTATCTGGCGGAAGACCTTAATTCCCACGAGAAGGTGGTTTTGAAGGTCCCCCATATTACGCAGTTGGGAGATCCGGCCGTCTATGAGCGCTTCAGGCGGGAAGTGGCCATCGGAAAGCTTTTGAACCACTGCGACGTTCCAGTGGCCCTGGCGATCTCCGAAGGGAACCCTCCATACCTGGTCCTGAAATATGCCGAAGGCGAACCCCTGTCGAAAGTTTTAAACGACAAAGGCTGCCTTCCTGTCGACCAGGCCGTTAAGATGGTCGCAAGACTGCTCGACGCACTCCAGTATTGCCATGAAAGGGGGGTCTATCACCGGGACATAAAGCCGGAGAACCTGATGCTGGCCCCGGACGGGCATTTGAAAATTCTCGACTTCGGCATTGCGCTCATGGAAGGCGCGCCTCGGGTAACCTGGCGTGGCTTTTCAGGTCTCATGGGGACCCCCGAGTATATGGCCCCCGAGCAGATAAAGGGAGAGCGCGGCGCGGCGAAAAGCGATATCTATGCGGTCGGCTGCCTGATGTATAACATTCTTAGCGGCTCTCCTCCGTTTACCGGCGATAACCCGCTAACGGTCATGTATCAGCATATGACGAAGGACCCGGAGCCCCTGACATCGATAAAGGGCTTGCCTCCGGGAGTCTGGGCAGCAATCAAAAGGGCCTTGCGGCGACGAAAGGAAGAGCGCTACGACTCCGCCGAGCAGATGGCGAACGTCCTGCGTTTCCCGGAAACCGCGGACCTCAAATGGATAGATGAACCTGACCCCCCGCTCGCCGCGGTCCTTCCAACCAAAAAAAACAACATGCTGATATACGGCGGGGCCGTACTGATTGCCGTTTTGATCGCACTTTTGCTTCTTTTGTTGAAACGATAGAATTTAGATCGCGCTTTCGCCGGTTTCGCCCGTGCGAATCCGGACGGCGTTGCCGATCGGATAGGTAAAGATTTTTCCATCCCCTATTTCGCCCGTGCGGGATATTTTAACTATAGCTGTTATGACTTCATCCACCATAGCGTCGGAAACGACCAACTCGAGCTTGGTTTTAGGGAGCAGATTGATATTGATCTCCGTATTCCAGTCGTCTCGCGTATGACCTTTCTGCAACCCGCAGCCGATTACTTCCGTTACAGTCATTCCTTTGATCCCCAGCTTTCCGAGAACATTCCGCATCTCTAAAATCTTGTCAGGACGCAGAATGCATTCTATCTTGGTCATTTTTGCACCGCCGTTTGTTTGAGTGATTGTCACAATTATGTCCTGTTAACTTTAACCGTCATGATGGTCATGTTGTCATAGCCGCCGCGACTGTTGAGTTCCGCTATCAACTCGGCCAATTCCGTTTCCGACGAACCGTGCTCGACAAGAAACGATTTTAACTCTTCTGCAGTTGCATGTTCCAATATTCCATCGGTAATCAGGCAGAAGATGTCTCCGGGCTTGCTCAATCCCGAATAAAAATCCGGCACCAGCAAAGGATCTTCGCCAACCGCCTTTAACAGCACATTCTTACTGGGGTGCTTACGCGCTTCCTCCTCCGTAATCAGTCCCAGGCGCATGAGCTTACCGACAAGGTTATGGTCCTTTGTGAGTTGAATCAAATCGTTATCCCGAAGCACCATGACTTTGGAATCGCCGACGTGAGAGATATAGAACCGGTTATCTTTTAGCAGAAGAGTCGACAGAGTGCACTTCATATTACGAGCGGCGCTATGGCATACCGATAGATCGTAGATGTGCAGCGCGGTATGCGTGAAAGCGTTTTTTAATCTATCCGGGATCTTTTTGGTGTGAGAGCCGAAATAGTATTCCTGCAGCAAGACGTTGACCGCCTCCTGGCTGGCGACCTCTCCGGCAGCACACCCGCCCACACCGTCCGAAATAGCGAAAAGACTTCCAAACCGGTTCAGGCCTCCTTCGTCAGGTATATAAAAACCGAAAGAGTCCTCGTTATTCTGGCGCACACTCCCTTTGTCAGAGAGTGCGTAAACCTGTAAGGCAGCCGGTACATCGCAATTTTTTGAAATCAATTTGGCTAGCAAGGCAGCCTCCAATGGACAAAAGGCGTAAATTTCGCAAGCCTGGTACTGAAACGTTGAATGCTGGATGCCTCTTCGCCGGCATCCAGCATCAACGCCCTATTGTCCAACTAATTGTTAAGTTGGATCGACCAGGTTAGCTCTGGACTCCGATTATTTTTTTCTGGGTCCTGGCGCTCTGAACGAACAGGTAAGCCACCCCAATTACGACCCATACCGCCGTGGCCACGATCGAATACATCGCAGCGGTCTGGGTATCGCCGCCGCCAAGGATCCCCAAATAGAGGACCGCAACGAGCAGTGCCACGTTGGCGAGGGCGCCGAGGACCGGGACCACTATGTGTGTAAGCACATTTCGTTGCGGATGGCGCATGAAGGCCACCAGCGCAATGAGGTTGGTCATCCCGTAGAGAATGAAAGTGCCGATATTCGACCAGAAGGTAATGGCCGTAAGGTTGAGAACCGAAAGAACCCCAAATGCGCCGATAACCGCCGATGCAATGGTCATCGCCAAAACGCCTGCGTGGGGCGTCGCATGTTTTGCATGCAAAAAGCCCAGGAAGCTCGGAACTTCCTTGTCCTTCGACATGGCGTAGGTGACACGCACGCCGGTATTCATGCAGGCCAAAGTGGTGCCGACAACCGCGATAGCCACTGAAATCGCGATCGCGATCATCAGCACAAAGCCCATGTTGCCGAGCAGGGCATCACCCAGGTTTTTGACCATGTCGCCAATCGGAGCGCTGGAGGCGGCCGCGGCGTCAAGGCCGGTAACCACTACGCCTTTGGCGTCTTTTCCCGTGTAGGCCGTATTCAGCCAGGCATTGGCGCCAAAATATTCAAAAAGGTAACAGAGAAGTCCCTGAACGACCAACGAGATGATAACCCCCCGGCTGACGTGTTTCGGGGATTTGGATTCAGCGGTCAGGGCCGTGGCCGATTCGAAACCCACCAGCAGCAATATCGCTATAGTGGCCTGGAACATAACATTAACGAAACTGTGCGGCAATACGACCGATGAAAGTTCCGTATGGACGAAGGTGACATGCTCCGGATTGGTAAACCTGTACACCAGCGCCAGGATGGTCACCACTACCAAAGCGATGATCTGGATAACATTGATCACTATGCTCGAAATGGTCGACCCCTGGATTCCGCGGTAGGCAATATAACCGACGACGAACGCAAACGCCACCGCAATCACGATCTGCCAGAAGGCGGAAAGATCGACTCCGAACTGGCTGAATATGTAGGTTATCAGGGTAGCCATCATTGCCACCATTACCCCTGGGTAGACCCAGTAGTAAAGATGGGAGAACCATCCGACGATGAACTTGGACAGCCTGGCGAAAGCTGATAACCGTTCCTCGTTTAATATCGCCTGCTCGGCAAAATAGTATGAACTGCCTGTCCCTGCATGTGGATAGAGTTCCGAAAGCTTGGAATAGGAAATTGCGGTCAGGAATGCCAGGATCAATGCGATAACACAGACCGGCAAACATATCCATTGCAGTAGTGGCGTTGTTCAAATCCACCTGCGCCGCCTGCACCTGAAAAGTCAACCATAGAAATGCCCCGGGCGCGATCAACGCCATTGCGTTCATCGTGACTCCGGTTAGTCCGAGTGTCTTTTTGAATTCACTCTGCTGTGCCATAATTCACCATCCTTATTAATCGATTAAATTTAGCCAATACTTTCGGCTGGATAAGAGCGCGGGCATAAAAACTTACTATGTCGATATGATAGCCCCACTTCTCAAAAACGCTAAAACTTAACGCTGCCCCCCAAGACCACTCATGGAACCAGATGTAAAACTCGGCATGCCTCATCTGTCGCCACTACTTTGGTGAAATCCGGATTTATCACCGACGTCAGGTTCAGAAGAGCAATTTGTTTGCCAAACTCTTTCAAGTCGTCCTGGAGCTTACTTTGAAGGGCTTTTTGGGCTGGGGTGCGCAAGAATTTTGCATCTAAACGGTACAAAGTTGTATCGTAATGGGCAGAGTGAAACCAAATCGTTCCGTTTTGTCCCGGTAGCTTTGGTCCGAAATGGCGGATTCCGCTTCAAAAACGGACCTATTCCAATTTGGCACGGAACTGGAACGCTTGGTCATGGAACCGGACGATTTGCGGGAAACGGCAGGATACTCACATTCATAAGCAGGAAGCGGTATATGGACAATATATGCGAACTCAAACTGAGCATCTTTTCGGGGATGCATAGAATAATGGATCGGGCCCTTTACCTGCAACAGGCTGTTGAGGGTCTGATCGGGGTCCTCGCACAGGTCGTTCCCCTGTCGACGGCGGCTGTGGTCCTCAAGAGCACAGAGGTCCGCTATTTCCTCTCCCCGGCCTCGATCGGCTCGGACGGTGATACACAGCAATCGATGCGCAACCTGTACAAGACAGGGTTCGACCTTGTTTTTCGAGTCCCTCAGCCTTTTGTCGTCCTCGGGGATAATCCCAGGCCCCTGCTCCTGGAGCGAAAGACCCTTCACTCCATTCAAAAGGAGCAGGTCCGGCTGTGCGGCTGTCCGATTATGCTGGGAGAAGAGGTCCTGGGAGCTGTCATGGTCGACCGGCTTTTCGGAGATGAGGTCCCGCTGTTCGAGGACGTGCAGTTTCTGTCGATATTGGCCTCCTTCATTGCCCAGGTGTTCAGCCTGGAGTCACAGGCAAAGCGGCGCGAGGAAGCCCTGGCGACAGAGAACCTCTCACTGAGGGCACAGCTTTCCGAAGAGCATCTTGGCCTGATTTGCATGGGAAGAAGCGATGCGGCCAGAAGGCTCGAATCCGAGATAAGGAAGGCCGCGCCGGCCGAGGCGCCTGTCATGCTCCTGGGCGAACCCGGGACGGGGAAGAGTTCCATCGCACAGATCATTCACGAACTAAGTGGAAGGACTGCATTTCCCTTTGTCAAACTCCACTGTTTATTGCCTGAAGACCTGCTGGAAAAGGAGTTATTCGGCAGCAGCGCAAAGAGTTTTCTCAGCGACAGACTCGATTGCGGGCTGACGGCGTTCGACAGGTCGGCAGGCGGCACATTGCTGCTCGACGAGGTTGGAGAACTTTCGATCCATCACCAGATAAAATTATTGGATATGCTCGACAGGGTGCGACCCAACGGGGGGGCGCCGCGAGGCCGAAGGGCCTCGATGTCAGGCTGATCGCTGCCGCCGGGGCGGACCTTCCCGAAGCGGCATCGAAGGGTTCCTTCAGAAAGGACCTTATGAACAGGCTGGGAACCCTGCTCATTCGCGTACCTTCGATCAGGGAGAGAAAGGAAGATCTCCCCTTCCTGATAAAGCATTTTCTCGATAGCATCTGCATGGAGCAGGGCAAAAAGGTCCACTTGAGCCGTAAAGTATTTAAAGATCTGATCGAACATGACTGGCCCGGAAACATGGACGAGATAAAAAACACCGTAATCCGCCTTGTAATAATGGCCGATGGTGCGGAAGTCGAACCGGGGGACCTTGCTTCGGTGTTCGACCCGAAGCGTGCTGCGCATTCCGGCCCAACGGGATTGGGGGGGCTTTGCACCCTGTCCCGGCTCGACCAGATGGAGCGCAAGGAGGTTTCGGCTGCCCTGGAGCGCAACAAATGGATCAGGAGAAAGGCCGCCAACGACCTGGGCCTCACGTTCCGGCAGATGAACTATAGAGTCAAAAAGTTTGGCCTGGACACCCTTATACGGGAAAATCGAGGCAAGGTCCGCAATTCGAACTGAGCACTTGGGGCCGAAGCAATTGCAAGGCTGCTCTCACACCACCCTTGCATCCCGATTTGTATTGTGCCCGCCCTGCGTTAACTTTATCCGCCCCCCCGCCGTCCGAAATAGCGAACAGGCTTCCATGTTGAATGCTGGATGCCTCTGCGGCATCCAGCACCAACGTCCTTTTGTCCGATTAATATTTAAGTTGGATCGACTTGGTTAGTTTTGGACTCCAATTATTTTTCTCCGGGTCCTGGCGCTTTAAACGAACAGGTTGCTTCGTTCTATGGGACCAACGACTCCTCCGGGTAGGCGGGCAAGCCGAACTCCGGCACATCGAGGCCTTCGATCTCCACTTCTTTGGAAACGCGCAACGGGTAGATAGCGTTTACGATTTTAAACACAATGAAGGTGAACCCGAATGCGTACACAGCCGTGAGGGTGGCTCCCCCGAGTTGCAGCAAGAACTGAGATACGTCCCCATGGAGAAGACCCGTAACGCCCTGGCCTGCCGTGCCAAGATAGGTCGTTGCGCCGACGCCGTTCCAACCCGCGCCGTAGGTGCCGTCGGCGAAAATACCGACACAAACGGCCCCCAGCCAGCCGCAATATCCGTGCACGGAGATAGCCCCGCAGGGATCGTCGACCTTGATCACCCGCTCATTAAACAAGACCCCCACGCAAACGAGGATGCCGGCAAGGATGCCTATCATAATGGCGGAGTTTGGGCTAACAAACGCACAAGGCGCAGTAATGGCAACGAGGCCCGCGAGCATGCCATTGCACGCCATCGTGATGTCTGGTTTGCCGAAAAGGAAGTACCACAGGATCAAGGCTGTCGCCGAAGCCGAGACTGCGGCGAGATTGGTGTTGACGGCTATAACTGAGATGCGCAGGTCGGACGCGCCAAGGGTTGAGCCCGGGTTAAAACCCATCCAGCCGAACAAAAGAATAAAGGTGCCAATCACGACAAAAGCAAGGTTGTGCGCGGGAAAGGGCCGAGGCTTGCCGTCCGGACCGTACTTGCCGATGCGTGGGCCGAGGATACAAGCAAGCGCCATGGCGCAGAAGCCGCCGACGGCATGCACAACGGTAGAGCCGGCGAAGTCCACGTAACCGTGACCGAAGCCCATGGTGGCGCCTAACTGCGATAGCCAACCGCCGCCCCAGACCCAACAACCGAATATGGGGTATAAGAAGGCGCCCACGAATATCTCGCAGAGGACGAATCCCCAGAAAGTGATCCGCTCACAGATGGCGCCCACGATGATATACCCGGCCGTCTCCATGAACACGACTTCGAAGAGCGTGAGGCAGTTGCTCCCAGCGTCGTAGGCCGGGCCGCTCAAGAAAAAGCCCTTGCCACCCAGGAAACCCCACTGGCCGCTTCCAAGGAGGAACTCATTTAGAGTCGGTATCCCCCCGAGATTCGTTGGAGCCGCATTGACTGCGACCGCGCCAAACTGGAAAGCGTAGCCGCATACATAGTATGCCAGGAAGGCGAAGACATATGCAGCGAAGTTAAGCATCATTAGATGGCCGGCGTTCTTCTTGCGCACCAATCCGCAGGTAAGGAGGGCGAATCCCGCTTGCATGAAGAGCACCAGGTATCCCGTGAGCAGAGTCCAGCTGAAGTTGGTCGCAATCCGGACGTGTCCGACGGTATCGGCCAGTTTGACCGCCAGCGGCTCTTTTTCTGCCTGAGCCTGGTACTCGTCGAACTCCTTTTTCTGCTTTGCATAGTCAGGGGCTTTAGTATCGGCCGGCTCGGGAACGACAAAAGGCGTACCGCCAGCGTCCACGGCATCCGACTTGGTGCCGGTCGCAATTCCAGCGGGGTCGGGCTTCGGCTCGTCAGCGAAAGCCGGGTGTATGACCAGCATACAGGCAACGAGCATTGAAACGGAAAGAAGTATCCGCACTATTTTTCCTTTAGCCATTTTCTATTCCCTTCTCGAGACAGATGATTATGATCAAATCTATAAGGATTTCTCAACCTTGACTTAAAATGATATTCATTAAATATGCTTCATTACTTGCACACACTCTAGAGCGCTTCCGGACCGGTTTCTCCTGTTCGAATGCGCATGACTTCTTCCATATTCATGACAAAGATCTTGCCGTCACCAATCTTTCCCGTGAAGGCTGCCTTTTGGATCGTTTTGATTACCTCTTCAGCCTGCTCCTTCTTGACTGCTATGGAGAGCATCAACTTGGGCACGAAATTAATCGTGTATTCGGCGCCCCGATACGTCTCGGTGTGCCCCTTCTGTCGTCCGAACCCCTTCACCTCCAAAACGGTCATTCCCTGGAGGCCGATGTCCAATAGTGCCTTTTGAACGTCTTCCAGTTTGTGCGGCTTTATGATTGCCTCAATTTTTACCATGCTCCATCTCTCCTTGTTTGATTGCGAGCCTCTCGATGATGTCTACATAAACCCATGCAATTGACAATCCGCCACCTGTATCCAGTGTCTAAAGACCCCGGAGCGCCTGCCCCGGATCAGGGCCCGGGCAGGCTTGGCAGGCGCCTTCCTCAATCTGCGTCTGCTCTTTGTTGCCTTGCGTTTTTCGAGGTCACAAATAGGGTTTCAGCTTGAAAGATCTTCATCGCCGACATTTGGAGACTACTGGTGCTGCGCACGCAGATGAAGCATGAGAGCAATTTGTTTGCCAAACTCTTTCAAGTCTTCCTGGAGCTAGCTTTCAAGGACTTCTAGAGCTGTGGCGAATAAGAAATTTGCATCTAACCGGTACAAAATTGTATAAAAATTAAGCAATCGAACTAAATTGTTCCGTTTTCGTTGGCCTGGATTGGCGGATTTCGCTTCAAAAACGGACCTATTCCAATTTGGCACGGAACTGGAACGCTTGGTCATGGAACCGGACGGTTTGCGGGAAACGGCAGGATACTCACATTAATAAGCAGGAAGCGGTATATGGACAATATATGCGAACTCAAACTGAGCATCTTTTCGGGGATGCATAGAATAATGGATCGGGCCCTTTACCTGCAACAGGCTGTCGAGGGTCTGATCGGGGTCCTCGCACAGGTCGTTCCCCTGTCGACGGCGGCTGTGGTCCTCAAGAGCACAGAGGTCCGCTATTTCCTCTCCCCGGCCTCGATCGGCTCGGACGGTGATACACAGCAATCGATGCGCAACCTCTACAAGACAGGGTTCGACCTTGTTTTTCGAGTCCCTCAGCCTTTTGTCGTCCTCGGGGACAATCCCAGGCCCCTGCTCCTGGAGCGAAAGACCCTTCACTCCATTCAAAAGGAGCAGGTCCGGCTGTGCGGCTGTCCGGTTATGTTGGGAGAAGAGGTCCTGGGAGCTATCATGGTCGACCGGCTTTTCGGAGATGAGGTCCCGCTGTTCGAGGACGTGCAGTTTCTGTCGATATTGGCCTCCTTCATTGCCCAGGTGTTCAGCCTGGAGTCACAGGCAAGGCGGCGCGAGGAAGCCCTGGCGACAGAGAACCTCTCACTGAGGGCACAGCTTTCCGAAGAGCATCTTGGCCTGATTTGCATGGGGAGAAGCGATGCGGCCAGAAGGCTCGAATCCGAGATAAGGAAGGCCGCGCCGGCCGAGGCGCCTGTCATGCTCCTGGGCGAACCCGGGACGGGGAAGAGTTCCATCGCACAGATCATTCACGAACTAAGTGGAAGGACTGCATTTCCCTTTGTCAAACTCCACTGTTTATTGCCTGAAGACCTGCTGGAAAAGGAGTTATTCGGCAGTAGCGCAAAGAGTTTTCTCAGCGATAGACTCGATTGCGGGCTGACAGCGTTCGACAGGTCGGCAGGCGGCACATTGCTGCTCGACGAGGTTGGAGAACTTTCGATCCATCACCAGATAAAATTATTGGATATGCTCGACAGGGTGCGACCCAACGGGGGCGCCGCCGCGAGGCCGAAGGGCCTCGATGTCAGGCTGATCGCTGCCGCCGGGGCGGACCTTCCCGAAGCGGCATCGAAGGGTTCCTTCAGAAAGGACCTTATGAACAGGCTGGGAACCCTGCTCATTCGCGTACCTTCGATCAGGGAGAGAAAGGAAGATCTCCCCTTCCTGATAAAGCATTTTCTCGATAGCATCTGCATGGAGCAGGGCAAAAAGGTCCACTTGAGCCGTAAAGTATTTAAAGATCTGATCGAACATGACTGGCCCGGAAACATGGACGAGATAAAAAACACCGTAATCCGCCTTGTAATAATGGCCGATGGTGCGGAAGTCGAACCGGGGGACCTTGCTTCGGTGTTCGACCCGAAGCGTGCGGCACATTCGGGCCCAACGGGATTGGGGGGGATTTGCACCCTGTCCCGGCTCGACCAGATGGAGCGCAAGGAGGTTTCGGCGGCCCTGGAGCGCAACAAATGGATCAGGAGAAAGGCCGCCAACGACCTTGGCCTCACGTTCCGGCAGATGAACTATAGAGTCAAAAAATTTGGCTTGGACACCCTTATACGGGAAAATCGAGCCAAAGCGCGCAGTTAGGTCTCACAGAGCGTCGCGCCGCAGCACGGCCCATGTTTGCCGACCTGCTCCCGGGCTAAATAGAAGGCCCATTGGGTCTCTCCGTATATCCTGGGAGATACGCCGCCGCTTGTCGGCGGGCCGAGGGTGGACTGCTGAGAGGTTGCCTTCACGGTAGGAAATCTTCGATCAGCCTTAGGCCAGTGGCCATCACGAATGTCTTTCCCGGATGTTTTCGATGGAGCAGCCGAACTCTTTACTCTTCTTCCATAGTTTGTCGAAAAAATCCTCGAACGAGCGATTCTGCAGCCACTGACGCAGCGGCGCAATCTTAACTAACTCCTTTATTTCTGTTTCTTTACGGTCTCGGCAAGAAATCTGCATCGCAGATTCGAATGCGCCCTTGGGGTCTGTGGCCCGGAAATCCGAGGCACATCGGCCTGTCATTCGGCAGAGCCATTCGGCATCTGAGCAAAACCAACATTCCACATTCCTTTGGCAGACGCCCACCAGCACAAAATGTTTATAATCCGGTGGAATTCGATCCTCCTCCTCTCGCAGAATATTTCGCCAGGAACAGGAATTGGAGTCATCGTCATTCGAATCCGTTAACAAAATGACAAGATCAGCTCCCTTGGTAGAAAGCTCAAGGCAAATTTGAGGCATTTCTCGGCGGCGACTCAACCCTGTAGACCCTCGAAACTTCCCTTCGACAAGTTCCGCCTGCGGACACCACCGTTCCCGGAGACCTGAGATTAACGCGCGGTCCGTGCTACCCTCGACTGAATACCCTATTCTCATTTCCAGCTTGTCCCGTAACTCGTCCCAAACTTCCTGCAACTCATCCCAGCAGTTCTCTGAAATGCATCTCTCCCAACGGCATTTCACTCAAAAATTGCCTTACCTTCATGGGGTCGGGACGCACAAGCGATGAGGATGGCCTGCCGCGTTTCAGGAGATGTAACCCATCGATATTTTTATCAAACAAATCAATAAAGTACGGACTGTGGGAAGTGAAGATGAACTGACCACATTTCCCCGTAGGATCGATCTTTTCGAGGAGGGGCTTGAGGTAACCAACGTAGAGACCATTCTCGGGCTCTTCGATAATGGAGAGTGGGGATACACCGGAAGACAGTATTCCATGCGCAGCGCCCAGGATTAGGCAGGTAATGGCCAAAAAACGCAAGGTGCCATCTGAAAGGCTCTGTGTACTGAATCGATTTCCCTCGGAATCTTCCACGAAAAAGTAGACATGTTGTGGGTCGGGTGAGTTGAAAGTAAGCAGATCCAGTTTTGGTTCCAAAGATCTGACGCACTCGACAATCTTCTTCTCAAGACGTGGGTTCTCATTGTGAAGCATGAAAAGAACCCTGCTTAGGTTCCCTCCGGTTTCATCGAGCGCCGGCTGGTCAAAAAGCACATCTGGAACGCGAAGAGCATATGGATTGAGATTAAAATAACACCAAGTCTGAAGATATCGCCTGAACATGTTGGCACGGCGATTCGTTTGCAAGTCATAAAGGCGGGAAAGCATGGTGGCGTCCCGTGGGGCCTGGGTATCGACATAGTGCTCCAGCGTCGAGTGCTGGACGAATCGCTCCTCATGAAGAAGCCGAACTTGGCCTTGCCTGTTTTCGATTAAGGGGGTCTGCTGAAATTTACCACCGGTCACTTTGAGCAGTTCCTCGGCTACGAAAAGCTGCTGCCTGGAACTTGAAGGTTCCGGACCGGTGGTGATCTTAAAGGAATAGGTGAATGCCAGTGTTGACTCGCCATCCGGGATATCCGCTTCCACTTCAAAACTCATGTCGCGGTCTTTGACATAACAATTCGTGATGTTCCATGTCTCTCCAATGGCTTTCCTGACAGCACTTTCGAGGGAAAGTCGGCTGCTTAGACCTACGAAATAAACCGCTAAGCAAAGATTGGTTTTCCCTGCGTTATTTTCTCCTATCAGGAGATTGAGGCCAATCGGGCGAAACTCGAAATTCAAAAGACTGCGAAAATTGCTTACGTAAAATCGTTTGAGCATAACCACTCCAGGTCACGTTATTCAATCGTTGCGTTTTAATGCTTTTATACGCGAATTTCGCCTGGGCGTGTAGGGTTTTCGCAGAAATCAAATTCCCCTTGCCGAAGGCATCACATGCAGCTTCCTTTTGAAGGTTCAGTCCATTGACACGCTTGCTATGCGGTTCGCCCTGTTGACTTCGATAATCTCTCCCAGGCTACTCGGCAGAGTTTCGATTTTTATTGTGCCCGCCAGGAATTATCTTTAAAAGACGATAGCTTTCTTATCTGGAAATTACTCCTTAACCCGGGGCGGAAAAATGGAAAATTCAACCAAGGAAAAGGGCATTGAGCTTCTCCGTAAGCTGAGTCAGGCACATGGGGCGTCCGGCCAGGAAAACGAAGTACGCCGGATTTTTCGAAGTGAGCTTGGAGAAGGAACCACTACGGACAGGGCCGGAAATATCTTCTGCGAGCGCGAGGGCGATTCGGGCCATCCCCGGATACTCGTTGCCGCCCACATGGACGAGGTCGGCCTGATGGTGCAGACCATAATGGCGGACGGCCTCATCAGGTTTCTCGCACTGGGCGGCTGGTGGACTCACACGCTTCTTGCCAAACGGGTCCGAATCCGCACAGGGGAAGGGATCGAGATTCCTGGTGTAATCGGCGCAAAGCCTCCGCATTTCCTCTCGGAGGCCGAACGCGAAAAGGTGATGAAAATAGAGGACATGTTCATCGACGTAGGGGCCCGTAGCGCAGATGAAGCGCATGCCTTCGGCATCCGGCTCGGAGACGGCGTCGTTCCGGACAGCCCTTTTGCGCGGATGCACAATCCCGACCTGCTGCTCTCGAAGGCCTTCGACGACCGCGCCGGGCTTTCGGTGGTTGTCCATGCGGCGTTGGAAACCGGGGTGATATCACATCCAAACACTGTAATATTCGCCGGTACGGTCCAGGAGGAGGTCGGAACGCGGGGGGCCAGGGCCGCCGCATCATCGGCCAATCCGGACCTGGCCATTGTGGTCGAGGGCTCTCCGGCCGACGATCTGCCCGGTACGACCAGCCAGGAGCGCCAGGCCGCCATCGGTCTGGGCCCCCAGGTCCGCTTGATCGATTCATCGGCGATCCTGAATCGCAAATTCACGGAATTCGTGATCGAGACGGCCCGAAAAATCGCTATCCCATACCAAATCGCGGTAAGGAGAACCGGGGGGACAGACGCCGGCCCCATTCACCTGCATGCTTCCGGGGTACCGACTGTGGTCATCGCGGTCCCGTCGCGCTACGTCCACACCCATAACACGATAATCGACATCTCCGATTACCTGGGCACCCTGAAACTCTTACTCAAGCTGATAGAGACCATCGATGACGAGACCGCCGGCAGGATCAGCTCTTTTGCGGATTGATAAGCGCTCACCACAGAGGCGCAGAGAAAAGCTTTCTGAGGTACCGAATCCTTCGCTCTCCCGGGTTTTTCCAGCTTTTTCAACTAGTTTTGTCCATGTTCTCCGTACCTCTGTGGTGAATGCCCTTGAGCGCTATAAGCCTGTCCACCGACAGCTTGCCTCCGCCGGAAATCATGAGCGCGAGGGCGATGCCTATGACGAGCAGATGGTATTCGAATCCTTCCCCCTGCTGCTTGCCGAACCAATTCATGAAAAAACCATAGGGCCAGTGAACAAGATAAATAGCCCCCAGCATGTCGCAGAAAAGCCCAAAGGCGCAAAATCGGGTGGCAAAACCGGCAATCAGACTCAGTGCGCCAAGTGATTCCGCGGCTATTACGAGTAGTGTCAGAGCTGCCGGGACGTGATAGTGTTGCGCGAAGGCCTCCAGGGCGCCCGAGACGCCGCCGCCTCCGAACCATCCGAAGAGCTTCATAGCCCCATGCGGGAAAATCACCGCTCCGAGGGTAACCCGGATGATCAGGTTCTGCCATGTACTTTCCGTCCTAAAGAACCATTCCACTTCGTCCTCCTCCTGCACATCAGCTCACCCGAATCAGTTTTATTTCGGAAAATCCGGAAGTATTCTAATCAGGGCAGGCGCGCCTGTCTGTTCAAGAATGCATTATCCTGATAATTTAACGGTTACTTTACAGGCACTACCGTCTTGGAGCCGTTTGGTTCATGGACCCAAGCCAATGCTGTTGATTTTAGCGTCCAAGGAAATTTATGAAAAAAGAAGAAAGAAAATCTAAATTCGAAACCATTGACCTCTATCCGGTCACCTGTGAGCGGCTTTCAAACGGCCGCTCCAATCTCGAAGTCCTCGACGGCTTGATCCAAGGCGGGGCAAAGATTGTTCAGTTGCGGGAAAAGGAGCTGTGCGAGAAGGATTTTTTTAGACTGGCCGAGAAATTCCGGGAGCGCACCGCACAGGCCGGCATGCTGCTCATCATAGATGACCGGGTAGACGTGGCGATTGCAGTGGGCGCGGACGGGGTACACCTCGGGCAGGAAGATTTCCCTGTCCCGGCCGCGGCAAAGATAGCCCCCGGCCTGCTTATCGGCGCATCCACCCACAGCCTTCAGGAAGCCCTTCTGGCCCAGGAAGAAGGCGCTGATTACGTCAACATCGGCCCGATATTTGCCACCGGCACCAAAGAAGGCGCCGGGCAAGGCCTCGGCCCCGAGGCAATTGGGCGGATAGCCCCACACCTGCGCATCCCCTTCACCGTAATGGGCGGCATAAAGGAATCAAACGTCCGGGAGGTGCTGTCGGTGGGGGCAAAAAGGGTGGCGGTGGTGACTGCCCTGACACGGGCGCCCGATATAGCAGCGGCCGTGAGGTCTTTTCGAAAAATGATCAACGGCGAGTGACGCTTTTCCGATTGTCATCTTTTTTACCCCCAGTTTGCCCACTTCATTGCACTTTCCCCTTCTCCGCATGGCGCCGCCGCCTTTTAGGGCGGCTTTCCCGGTATCTTTCCCATGAAAAATCGATCCTTCCGGTACTTTGGGTCTTGATTTTTGCGTTCATCGGCCTATATTAATTAGCACTCAGTTAAAAAGAGTGCTAGTATTGTGCTCTCGATCAGTTTCCCTGCAGAACCAATCCCAAAAACCAAGGAGTGTTGCAGAATGAATTACAGACCGCTTCACGATAGAGTAATCATTTCTCGTATCGAGGGACAGGACATCAGCGCTGGAGGCATCATCATTCCAGACACGGCCAAAGAAAAGCCCCAGGAGGGCAAGGTGCTCGCAGTCGGGACGGGAACCGTTCTCAAAGACGGCAAAATCGTTCCGCTGCAGGTAAAACCGGGCGACCGGGTGCTCTTCAGCAAGTACGCCGGTACCGAGATCAAATTTGGAGACGAAACTCACCTGGTGGTGCGTGAAGACGACATCCTGGGCATTCTCGAGTAACAGTTGGCCCAAGGCAAAGGAGATCCGAAAAGATGTCAGCCAAAGAAATCAAATATGACATTAAGGCAAGAGAGAAGATGTTGAAGGGCGTCGATATCCTGGCCAACGCGGTCAAAGTGACCCTTGGTCCGAAGGGGCGCAACGTCGTGCTGGAAAAAAGCTGGGGATCGCCCAATATCACCAAGGACGGTGTTACGGTGGCGAAGGAAATCGAACTGGAAGACAAGTTCGAGAATATGGGCGCCCAGATGGTCAGGGAGGTTGCCAGCAAGACCTCGGACGTAGCCGGCGACGGGACGACCACTGCCACGATTCTTGCGCAGTGCATTTTCCGCGAGGGCGCAAAACTTGTGTCGGCGGGTCACAACCCGATGGCCGCTCAAACGCGGAATCGAAAAATCGGTCGTGGCCATCGTCGATGAACTCAAAAAGCTCAGCAAACCCACCAAGGACCAGAAAGAGATTGCCCAGGTAGGAAAGATAAGCGCCAATAACGACGCCACTATCGGGGACATTATCGCCGAAGCCATGAACAAGGTGGGCAAGGAAGGCGTGATCACGGTCGAAGAAGCCAAGAGCATGGAAACCACCCTCGATATCGTAGAAGGAATGCAGTTCGACCGCGGATACATTTCCCCCTATTTCGTGACCGATCCCGAGCGGATGGAAGTGGTCCTCGAAGAGCCTCTGATCCTGATCAACGAAAAGAAAATCAGCAATATGAAAGACCTGCTGCCCCTTCTCGAACAGATCGCCAAGATGGGCCGGCCTCTCCTGATCATTTCGGAAGACGTTGAAGGCGAAGCCCTGGCGACCCTTGTGGTGAACAAGCTGCGTGGGACGCTGAAGGTGTGCGCCGTCAAGGCGCCCGGCTTCGGCGACAGGCGCAAGGCGATGCTCGAAGATATCGCTACCCTCACCGGCGGCCAGGTGGTGAGCGAAGATATCGGGGTTAAACTCGAAAACGTCACAGCCAATGATCTGGGCAAAGCCAAGCGGGTGCAAATCGATAAGGACAACACGACAATCGTTGACGGAGCTGGATCGCGCGAGGCCATTGAGGCTCGTGTAAAGCAGATTCGCAATCAGATCGAGGAGACGACCTCGGACTATGATCGTGAAAAACTCCAGGAACGGCTGGCAAAGCTGGTCGGAGGAGTTGCGGTAATCAAGGTGGGCGCAGCCACCGAAACCGAGATGAAAGAGAAAAAAGCCCGTGTCGAAGACGCTCTGAACGCGACAAGGGCGGCCGTGGAGGAAGGGATAGTCCCCGGCGGCGGCGTTGCCCTTCTGCGTTGTATACCGGCACTCGACAAGTTGCACCTCGAAGGCGCTGAACTCTTTGGCTTAAACATAGTCAAGCGGGCGCTCGAAGAGCCTATCCGGCAAATCGCGGGCAACGCGGGCTACGAGGGCTCGGTTGTAGTCGATAAGGTAAAGAACGGCCAGGGAGCATTCGGCTTCAATGCGGAAACCGAAGAGTACGGAGACATGGTCGAATCCGGCGTAATCGATCCCACGAAGGTGGTCAGGTTCGCCCTTCAGAATGCCGCAAGCGTTGCCTCGCTTATGCTCACAACCGAGGCCCTGATAGCC
>CAWGZP010000031.1:0-9190 GCA_963826655.1 uncultured delta proteobacterium | reverse complement strand
AAAAATCCAAAATATCGTTGATTAGCTGGAGAAGAGCTTCTCCGTTATTTTTTATGGTTTTGGCATAATCGGACTGTTCATCCGCAAGGCGCGTATCCAGAAGGATATCTGTAAAACCAATCACCGCATTCATGGGTGTCCGAATCTCGTGGCTCATTCTGGCAAGGAACTCACTCTTGGCGGTGTTAGCCAGCCTGGCCTGTTCGGCCAAATCGTTGGCGCTGGTGATGGCGGCTTTTAACTGGTGATTTGAAATTTCCAGATCGGCCGTCCGTTCCTGAACACGCACCTCCAATACGGCATATGCGTCGCTCAGAGCCTCCTCAGCTTTTTCCCGCTCAACGTTTCTCTTTTCCACGAGTGAGGCCATCTCATCGAAAGATTGGGCCAAAAGGCCTATCTCGTCAGGAGTGTGAGCCAAGTAAGTTCGTGCACTCATTTCGCCGCTGCCAAATCTCTTTGCGGCAGCGACCAAATGTCTGATCGGCCTAACGAAGGCGAAATTTCCGAAAGTCCATGCCGCAAGCAACGCAACAAAGGCTGCAATCCCGAGAACCGATAAATTCCAAAACATCTGGGCATCTGCTTTATGGAGTATCTGCTTCTTTGCCAAACCGGCGAGCATATAAAGATAAGGAGGGGAATTTGCATTCAGTCGTAATTGCTTGAACGCATAAACCCTGCTGATGCCGTCCTGGGCAACCGTTTCAAAAATTCCATCGTCAGGACCGCCGGAGACCACTTTAAAGGAGTGACCTGGAATAGGCATGCCCGGAGAAGTATCATCCTTCTCCGGAAACCTGTAGAGCCTGATTCCCTTGTAGTCAGTGATAACAATGGCACAATCTTCAGGCAAATTGACCTTCGATACGAATCGTGCATATTCATCCAGGTCGAAACCCGCTATGAGCACCGCAATAAGGTTATTGTTGCCGTCGAACACCGGGTATGTGAAGTTGAGCGATATTTTATTACTGACTCTTCCCCGGATGTATTCACCCACGGAAAAATCCAGCGTCTTTATCGCATCTTTTACATGTTTCCGCTCCGACAGGTTTAGACTGCCCCGTTCGAAAGGCATGGAAGCGGCAAAAACATTCCCGTCAGGCGTTACAGCCAGTATGACAGAATAGAATGGATAGCGATTCTGCATTTCACGGAAGATAAGATTACAGGCTTCGGAATCCAGACTCCGCACCTCATGAAACTGAGCCAGTGCGCTGAGCATCACTTTAGTTGAGGTGGCAATTTGTTCCTGCTGGGCTGCTAGACTCTGAACGAGCAGCAGAGCACTGTTTTTCGCCTTTTGGATTTCATCTCCGCGGTTGTTTAAACCAGACGTGACAATGATCCCGAACGCGGGCAGAAAGATGATCAGCAACAAGAGCACTAACTTTGCGCGAATAGACCACGACGTCAAGATTCTGCTCATTTTCCTCTGACCATAGGTTGATGTGTTTCCGTTTAAGGAACCGAATCCGAGTCGCCTCTTACCCGTCTATCGTTCATATTCGGAAAAGAAGTGGCGTGTCTTTAGCCTAAACGGTAAGATTCGCCTCCTTTTTTGCTTGGTGGAGTGGGTCGAGATTCCGCTTTCAAAGATTGGGGATGTCATCCGGGTTGACCGTTTCCGATGATGGCGAGGGAATGCATTCGGATCGAATCTACCGGCCCTTTTCCTTTATGCTATTGAGTCTCCATACCGATTAGTTTAATGGCGGGAACGCACGTTCGAGAACTTGCTTCATGCGATGGAGAAAAAGGATAAGAATCATGGGGAATGCCAATCAGCCCGGTGATGGTCAGGCAAACGCAATGGGTTCTGCTTCCGCCATCGGTGCAGAAAAAGCGGTCCAGTTTACCGGGAACCTTCCGGCAATGCCGCACATCGCTGCCCAGATTATGCAAAAGCTTGCAAGCCCACGATCAACTCCACGGGAAATCCATGAACTCATTACCAAGGATCTGAGCCTTGCCGCTCAAGTCTTGAAGGTAGCCAATTCGCCTTACTATGGCGCGTCGCGGTCCATATCCAGCGTTAAAGAGGCTACCCTTTTCATGGGATTCGACTCGATCAGGTCGCTCATTACGACTGCTGTGATGAAAGGCGTTTTCTCGGCCATGAGCGATTCGGGAAGAGAGTTGTGGGAACATTCGATATGTTGTGCCGTTGCAGCGAAGCAGATAGGCGGCGAAGTGGGGCTTCAGGGCAATGAGGAGGTTTTTCTCGCCGGACTGATTCACGACATCGGAAAATCGGTGATCTTCCTGCAATTCCCCGACGAAATGCGGGAAATTGTACTGTTGGTCAACGAGGGAAAGAGTTTTTTGGACGCCGAGCATCAACTGCTCGGGTTCACTCACGCCGAAGTCGGGAAGTTGCTTGCCAACAAATGGCAGTTCACTCTGACAATAGAAGATGTAGTGGCGAATCACCACAAACCGGATTGCGCCCGGTCCGCTCACGAAATTTCTCACATCGTGTCCCTTGCTGATTCCCTGTGTCATAAACTTGCCATAGGACCGACAAAGAGACCGGCGATAGACCCCTATGAACTGGCAAGCGCCAAAGCGCTGGGCTTGGGAACACTTGCCATTTCCAGGACTGTCGAACTGCTAATTGAAACTATCGGCATCGAGAAGCAAAGTGAGCAATAATGGCGAAAATAAGCGGATTCAGGGCCGGCCGATCCCCCCTCAACCCACTGCGGAGATTTCTCTTTCAATGAAGCGGGTAGCCGAGATTAAACGAATGATCCAACGGCGGGAAGAATATCCGGGATTCCCGCTCGGAACCCGGGAAAGCAAGCGGCCGATAGGCTGGAAGGATTTCAGAGTTCAAAATGCTGGATAATCTTTCAAACAGCAGAGTCCTGATTGTCGATGACTCGAAAGGTAACGTGGATCTTCTTGTAGCGGCCCTGGGTAAGAAATACAAATTAAGTGTCGCCATGACCGGACACTCTGCCCTTGCACAAGTCGAGGAAAGCCCACCGGACCTAATATTGCTCGATGTTATGATGCCGGGGATGGATGGCCACGAGGTGTGCTCGAGACTTAAATCCGATCCCGCGGCCAACTCGATCCCGGTCATTTTTATTACAGCAATGCACGAATCGGCGGAAATAACAAAAGGGTTCAAGCTCGGTGCGGTAGACTATATCACCAAACCCTTTCAAATTGCCGAGCTACAGGCCAGAGTCCATACCCATCTGCAACTCCGGCATGCCATGCTGGCGCTTGCCGACCAGAATCGCATCCTGGATATTCGCGTAAAAGAGCGTACAAAAGAACTGCAGGATACACAGCTTGAAATCATCTATCGCCTGTCGCGTGCGGCTGAGTACCGGGACAATGACACAGGCATGCATATCAAGAGGCTCAGTTATCTGTGCAGCACCCTGGCTGCCGCCTACGGGTGTGATGAAGAAACCTGCGATCTAATTTTCCACGCAAGTCCAATGCATGACATCGGCAAAATCGGAATACCCGATGCTATTCTGCACAAACCGGGAAAACTCGATGCAGCGGAGTGGAAGACGATGAAAACACATACGACACTTGGAGCCGACATTCTATCCGGACATGATTCATTGCTGATAAAAATGGGACAGCTGATAGCTTTGACTCACCATGAAAAATGGGACGGCTCGGGGTATCCGCAGGGACTGTCAGAATTCTCGATTCCCATGGGGGGACGAATTGTTGCAATTTGTGACATATTTGACGCACTCACTTCTAAACGGCCTTACAAGGAGGCGTGGCCTTTGGCTGACGCTTTGGATGAAATCAGGGCCGGCAGCGGCGCCGCTTTGGATCCAAGACTTGTAACGTGTTTTTTTGAATGCCTGCCGGATTTGATTCACATTAAAGAGAGGTTCCAAAACGAAAGCCCGGAGGGATTCGAGAACGCTGGCCAGGGGTCTTGATTTTCGTTCTTGGTTGAAGATACTCCCATAGACGATAGACGCCCCTCAGCCCCGGGGAACTCGATGATTCCACGGCTGAAGTGAGAAACTTCCCCTCCTTTCCGAGGCGATGAGCAAGCGGCCATGATCGTCCCCGTCAACCCTTAATTGGTTGATTCTTGCCGTGTCTCACAGAAAATAAACCTCTAATCGGAGCTGCCTTTTAGCTCCCACGTATATTACTGAGCGTGTAGGTTAGGCACAAAGTACATTGCCATTTATATTGGCCAAGGTGCTCGGGGCAAAACCATGACCCACATTTGGAGCATTGTTTGACAAGATAATGCTCGGTATCAATTTCTTTATTGCAAAGCGCGCATCTTTCCGTTGCCATTGTAATCCACCTCCAAGGGAACATCTCATCCTGATCCGGAAACTTAACCCATCAATTCATGGGGCATCTCTGCAACCTAACACAATCTGCCCGGTAGGTGTAGGGGACCGGAATATAAAATGATGCATGTTCATCGGTAAACGCACGTGTTTTCCCGACGATCAAAACTTGGCTCTCCCAAAGACGCCCTCACCCGATCCTGGTACGACCGTATTATGGGAGATAGGCTGAGCGGCGCCAAAGAGGAACGGCCTGTCCGGAAGTCTGCGCTCGGCTATGCCAGGCCCGGCGATGTTCTCGTGGTCTGGCGCCTGGACCGTCTCAGCCCCTCGTTCAAGGACCTGATCGAAATGATCGCCTTACTTGAGTTAAAGGCCATTGGACTCAAAAACTTGCAGGAATCCATCGATATATCTTCCAGTTCTGGGAAGGATGAATAAATTAGTCCGCTTGACGCAGAGAGTCCTTTTTGCCTTAAACTTCTCGATTCGATTTTTGAGCTGAAAATCTCCACAGCCATTTGATCTAAGTCAAGGAATTGAAGTCTCGTTGCCTATATCTTATCGGCGAGGAGGCAAATGCTATGTTTGTCGTTTCGGTTCCTGGCAGCTCTTATGAGCACTCTCGTGTTTGCTGCCCATTTTTTCGCGCGCAGAATTTCATTTTAGCCGCGAAAAGCATCGGGTTGTGCTGATGCTTTTCACGAGACGACGGCCGTCCGTATATTTCTTTTTACTTGAATCTTCGAATGGATATGAACCATACTCGTACTTATCATGCAGCGTGAGCTTCCTGGAGTTCCCTGGATGCGTATCGCAGTGATACTGTCTGTAGTTTTGCGCTCTTCACTCCGGGTTCCTCCCACACTCTCCCCGGGGCGCGGGCCTGCAGAAGTTGGAATGGCTAAGAGGTAGACCCCGGAAGGTGAGCGAATGGCATCCGTCTGGCTGCGAAATTTTAAGTATTTTCTGGTGACAGTATTGCTTGGCTCAGCAATCGGAGTCTTCTTCCTGCTGGGGCCCCCAGGGTTGCTCGCCAAATCTGAAAAGGCGGACTTCTGCGCCTCATGCCACGTCATGGAGGCGGAGTATGAGGCTTGGTTTCACGAAGGAGCACACCGCAGGATAAACTGTGTCGACTGCCATCTTCCTCACAATAATTTTGCTGCTCATTACGTCTGGAAATCCCTCGACGGTTTGAAGGACATGGTGGTTTTCTATTCCGGCAAGGTCCCCGAATTCATCAAGGCTTCGGATCATGCGCAACAGGTCTTGCAGTCCAATTGCATCCGCTGTCATGAGACTTCCGTTGAAATGATTGATAACGGGCGCCAGTGCTGGAGTTGCCATCGCCGGCTCATGCACATGAAAAGCGGTTCCATAGCGACGAGATAAGGGTTTTACCAAAACGATAAGAGACGGAGACGGGGGAAGTATATGCTGATCAAATCCTGGAAAGACACAATTGGGCGGGGGATTTTCACTGGTTTTTTGTTCCCGGTTTTTGTTTCTTTCGGGCTCGCATTGTGCGGATGCCAGCCGCCAAAGGCCGAGCCGGTGAAGACCGTTACCATTCCGGACGGTGAAATCGACCCGGAAATCTGGGGCAAAGCCTACCCGGACGAGTACAACCTCTGGAAAAAGACTGAAGAGCCTGAGCCTGCCGGCAAGAGCAAATATAAGAGAGGTTTTGACGCAGATCGGCCGACTTACGACAGGTTGGCCGAGTACCCTTACATGGCCCTCATCTTCAGCGGTTGGGGCTTTGGTGTGGAATACAACGAGCCAAGGGGCCATGCCAATATGGTGCGTGACCAACTGGCGGTGGATGCATCGCGGCTGAAGGCCGGCGGCGTTTGTCTATCCTGCAAAACGCCCTATGCGCCGGGGCTCCAGAAAGAATTGGGGTCGGCTTACTACAGGATGCCGTACAACGATGTCCTTGCCAAAATCCCCGAAAAAAATAGAAACCTCGGCGTTGCATGCATCGACTGTCATGACAACAAAGATATGTCTCTGAGGCTTTCGAGGGGTTTCACTCTGGTGGAAGCACTCAATACGATGGGTGTCGATCCCTCTAAGCTTTCCCGCCAGGAGATGCGTTCTGCTGTTTGTGCGCAATGCCACGTCACCTACAGCATCCCCAAAGACAAGGAAATGCATTCCACCGGCCTTTATTTTCCCTGGCAGGGCAGCAAATGGGGCGACATCACCATCGAAGACATCATCAAACAATTGCGCAGCGACGACTCGTACAGGGAGTGGAAACAGACGGTGACCGGTTTCAAACTCGCCTTCATCCGCCATCCCGAGTTCGAACTCTTCTCCAACCACAGCGTACATTGGAAAGCAGGGGCCGCGTGTGCCGACTGCCACATGCCTTATACACGGGTGGGGGTGCACAAGATTTCAGATCATCGCGTCATGAGCCCCCTCAAAAACGATATGCGGGCGTGCGCTCAGTGCCATCCCGAAGGCCCCGACTGGCTCAAGGAGCGGGTTATCGAAATTCAGGACAGGACCGTGTCTCTCATGCTGCGCGCCGGGTACGCCGTGGCGACCACCGCGAAGATATTCGAGACTGTCCACAAGGCCAGGGAACAAGGAAAACCCATTGATGAGGACCTCTACAAGAAGGCCGTGGACTTCTATGAAGAGGCCTTCTATCGCGTCGTTTTCATAGGGGCCGAAAATTCGGTCGGCTTTCACAACCCGCCGGAAGCAATGCGCGTGCTCGGCGACTCCATCGCCTTCGCCGTGAAATCAGAGGCGTTCCTGAGACAGATCCTGGCCAAGGCCGGTATCGATGAACCGATGAAGGTCCCGCTCGAGATGACCAAATACCTGGACGACCGGGGCGGGAAGAAGCTCAAAGGTGAGCCTGCCATAGAAATCAAGGACCCCATGAACCTTCAGGATATGTTTTAGGAGGACGACTGGAATCAGGAGGACCATATGAAGGCTGGAGAAATTGTCTAAATGCCTGACATGAACGGCCTCAGGTTGTTCTGATTCAAATACGCAGAACTACCGGCATTGGAGAAACTGCGTGCGCGTGTTGATTGCCGCCATTCGCAGTTTCTCCGACAAATGGCACACGATATGTTTTTCGCTCGTCCGCTTCTTAACTATTGGAGCCATTTGCAATCCAGGGGTATCCGTTTGCTGCCACCTGTCCGAGTGGTCGACCCGGCGTGCCCCGCAACTTGGAGTTGCCTCCCGTTTTCATCCAGGAGATAAACTGGAGTGAAGGAAATATCGTGAGGATTGTGCCGGAGAATTTCGGCGCAATCCCGGGCGGCCTTGTTTGCCGTCCGAGCCTCAACCGCCATCTCCCACAGAGTCTTCATGCGACGCTCACCCAAGACACGTCCCGTGCTTTCTCCAAGCATTAAAGATTCCGCCGGGCCGACCCTGCTCGTCAGGGAAGGGACCATACGACAAAGTGAAATATTTCTCTTCCAGGTGATCGCAGCGAAACATCGGCGAGAAAAACTCCTGAGACCAGGTGACCTCGCTCGTTTCGACAACCTGGTCCATCATGGGACCGATGATGTCCCAAAAATTGCAGGTGCTTGCTCTCTGCCGGCAGCGGACGGTGGCCGTCGAAAACATGGTGCGCTCCAGCCCTCACCGGATGGCGATGGGATGCCGCGAACCAGGACAGATGCCCGCCGTCGTTTGCAGGGTATAATGGTCAGGATTCAAAGGACCCTATCGGCGATTTAGGCCAATCAATTGAGCCAATGAGCGCTTCTCAGCTGTTCCCCTCCTGCAAGAAGTCAACCCAAGCTGCTTCATCTACTGGCAAGTTCACCTTTTCCATTGATGTGCGACCTTCGTTCTTGCGCAAATCGGGATGGCTATATTCTATACACGGATACTGCGACGCACTTACCGCCGCTTCTATAAGGTTTCACCATTCCCGAGTAATGGACAAAACGAGACCGCACCGGACTGCAGTTTCCTAAGCCTTCCAAAGCCCGTGGAGGTTGCAATATTCCCGAAGTATCAACGTGTCCCCTTTGACGCTGAAGACGGCTTCCGGAGCCTGGCCTGGTGCGAGAAACTGGCGGTAGGCCTTGCCTTGCGCGTCGAGAACTTCCACCCATTCTATGTAGTGTTTCTCTTCCATGGGGTGCGGAACGGCGCCCACCTTGACCTTGATTCCCTCGCCAACCTGTTCCATCACAGGCACATGTTTTTCTTTGGCGGCGTCGACAGTGTTCTCGACAAAAAGCTTCATAGGTTCACCGCAGCACACAAGCTCGCCAATACCGTCATGAATCACTTCAACGATGTTGCCACATGCGTCGCATTTGTAGATTTGTAACTTTTTCCCATAGTTCTCACTCCTTTGCTGATTCGAAAAATTCCACATCTCCCCGATCATTAAACAACGTGCTTCACCCCGGCGGTCGAAAAACGCGGATCGATGCTCTCGGCGCGCCATGACCTTCGGACTTACAGCGGGTGATCGTGACTGGATCCTAACACCCTCCGGTCCTCGGCTTGTGGGTGGTAAATCGGTTCCACCCGGCATCCCTCTTCACTCAAACCTTGCAGCCCGGGCCGTACTTGTTGCACCGTCTCCGCCATGAACCAGCCTGAGCGCACGGCCAATTGCCCGGCGACGAAACAGTTGAACTTTCGAAACATGGCATCGGAACCAGCTTCTGTCAAGGTTGCGTTTCCAAGCCATGCACACTTTTTACCCGTTTCTCCGGCCCCGCGTTTCTTTTCAAGAATATTTTTCAGCGGGAAGAGCGGTCAACTATTTTACCGGTTAAGAACTCTATCGTTATGCATGGTTTTCAGTTATGCCTGTGCTTACGGTTCGCGATAGACCTGTAGCTCGGATCTTGACCCGCAGCACGGATCTGGGATAT
>CAWGZP010000030.1:0-5823 GCA_963826655.1 uncultured delta proteobacterium | reverse complement strand
CTGTAGCCCGTCCAGTCCCTGCCCTTGGGGTCGACCAATATCGGCAGATGTCTCTCGCGAGCGCGGCGTATGAGGGTGGAGCAGAAAGCGCTGTCCAGGGTCCCCTTGCCATAGTCCGAGAGGATGACCACGCCGGCGTCCGGGATGCGTTCAAGGGCGAGATCGAGCAGGGCCTTCGATTCCGTGTGGCCGATCGGGCCGGTGGTTTCCTCATCCAGTCTCAGGAGTTGCTGGCCTTGCGACATAACCCGCGTTTTGGCTACCGTGGGGCGCGGTGGGGCAAGGGTAAGGAGATGATCTTCAATGCCATTTTCTTCGAGAAGAGACGAAAGGAGTTGCCCACAGGCATCTCTTCCCCTGGTCCCCAGAAGGCATACCCGGCAGCCCAAAGCGGCCAGGTTGGCTGCCACGTTAGCAGCTCCCGCCCAGTCTGTAGGTCCTGCTCTCGACCTTTACCACCGGGACCGGCGCTTCGGGTGATATTCTGCTGACCCGCCCCCAGAGGTAGCGGTCCAGTATCACATCGCCGATTACGAGTGCGGTGACCTTTTCAAAATCCGAAAGCTTAACGGGTATCATCTTAGTCTTTCGTGGTAGCGCGGTCTTCCACGGCCGCGATGTTCTCAAAGGTAGCGTGATTTCCCGCGACCGCGATTTTCGCAACGCGCAGGCGCAGGATTTCTTCCTGCTCCCCAACTTTTAGGCCATGACCTCTTCGAGGAAAAGTGCTAGCCTACATCGGAAAAGTGCTAACTTATAGCAGGCAGAATAGCAACTTCTTTTCAGGCTGCGTGACGTTTTCGCGACGAATAATTAAACTGATTGTAAGAGATAGATTTCTATTGATAAAATTTTCTTGCCGACTGATTTTCTCTCTCAAGTTCACACTTTTCCGAGAAGCGCGGTTGTGGAGCCACCATGAACGAGATTGAAACAATTGCCTGTGATTCGTGCAGGCAGGGAGCGAGTTCCTCTCCGCAGGAAGTCAGGGACTGCATAGATGCAAGGGTCCGGGAAAAAAAGGAACGCTACAGGCGCTACAATTTCGAGCGGTCTCAGGAAGAAGCCTTTGCGACCTTCTTCGACCTTGCCCAGGAATTCACCACGATCGAGAGCCTCTACCTGATTTGCGTGGCTGTGCCTAAAGAGTTCTTCAAACTGGACAGCCGGCTCTATGTCATCGATCCGAAACACTCGCAGTTGAACCTGGTCTGTACGAGCAAGCAGGGCCTGGTGCCGCTGTGGGAGCGCGGAAACCATAAGGCTGTAGCGGTCGAAAACACCGTAAAGACTGAAGACTCGTGGCTTTTTCCCGTTCGGGGGAACCGCGCTCTCGGGAATATGCCGTTCCTGGGCCAAAGCTCTATCCTGGGAGTTTTTGAAATTCAACCGAAAAGCGCGGTCGACGAGCGAAAGCAGTTTTTCCTCGAAAAATTTACCAACCGAATCGGATACAACCTCCACCAGAAGCTGCTGGTACAGCAGAATATCAACCATATCAAGTTCATAAACCAGCTTGTGTCCGACATCGAGCATAACGTCATCACACCGAACCTGTATTACAAGCTTTTCCTGATCCGGCTGAAGAAAATGATCGAGAACTACGATAAAATCGAAAACCTGACCCGTGAGATTATCGAAGAATCGGGAGTCTGCCCGGCTGTGGCCCAGTCCCTGGAAGACGCCTCCGAGATCATGCATGAAACCAACAACGGGCTCCGTACGGAGTATTCCGCCCTGCGCAAACACTACGAGCATACCAGCCTGTTCCTGGAGACCCTTTTTCGCAAGGACCACTTCCAAAAAGGGGCTTATGTCCTCAGAAAGCAGTCGTGTAACTTCCGCACCGAAATAATAGAGCCTCTTATCGACCGATACTCGACCGAGTTCGAAAAAAGAGGCATAAAAGTCGACGACCGGATCGAAAACGTTCCCGACGAACAGGTGACGCTCTTTGTCGATAAGGGACTTATATCGCAGGTATTCGATAATTTCTTTTCGAACGCGCTCAAATACACCAAGACATGCAACGCCGCGGGGAGGCCTCTGAAGCTTTTCTCTTTGAACCGGCGGATCATCCGGGACATGTTTGGAGAAGATAAGCCGGGCGTGCGGTTCGATTTCTTCACGACGGGGTGGCCGCTCACCGGGGAAGAATGCGAACGGGTCTTCGATGAGGGGTTCCGCGCGGACAGCCAGGCTGAAAGCGGGACCGGGCATGGCCTCAACTTTGTGAAAAACGTGGTCGAGATTCACGGCGGAGTGGTCGGTTGCGAGCCGCAGCCCAGCGGAAACCTTATCTATCTTGTCCTGCCGTTCAAAGAATGAGCCTGAGACGTACTCCTGCCTGAAATATTCGCCCATGGACTTTCCACAATCCGGGTATTAGATGCTAAGTGAAACCGCTTGCCCCGAGCCTTCGTGTGAAAGCTCAGGTGGGAACTCCGGGATGTATTTTTCTCCCTTTTTTCGTCTCCCGGAATTCGCCTCTTTACGCGAAAGTTTGGAGCTTTCCGGGACTTAGCTTGACCTTTTGTCTCCGGCAAGTTACCTGTTCGGCTAATTGCGATTTGCAACGGGTTCCAGCCGTAGCGGATTTTTTCGGTAAATGGCTGTGATCCTTACAGGGCGTAATTTGAAGTAGCTTAATTTTTGGCGGATGGTTATAATAAGCAGGCCCACCGGTCTCGAAAGACAAGATTTGATTTAGGAGTACGGGGGATCTACCCGATATTGTTTATAAGGGATAGTTTCATCAGAAGAAGGGCGCCAAGGAGGGATTTTAATGGCTAGGAAGCGTGATGACAGAGGCGGCGAGCTTAGATGTTCCTTTTGCGGAAAGAGCCAGGACGAGGTAAAGAAACTTATTGCCGGTCCCACGGTTTATATCTGCGATGAATGTGTGGAGCTTTGCAACGACATCATTGCCGAGGAATATGAAAGAGAAGGGGCTGCGAGGGCAACGCAGATTCCCAAACCCGCTGAAATCAAGGCTGTTCTGGACCAGTATGTGATCGGCCAGGAAAGAGCGAAAAAGGTTCTCTCTGTCGCTGTCCACAACCATTACAAGCGTATTGAGCTCAAAGTCGACAAAAACGACGTCGAACTCCAGAAGAGCAACATCCTCATGATCGGGCCGACCGGTTCGGGCAAGACCCTTTTAGCCCAGACGCTGGCCCGCATTCTGAACGTGCCCTTTACGATAGCCGACGCGACCACGCTGACAGAGGCGGGTTATGTCGGTGAAGACGTGGAAAATATACTGGTAAGCCTGATCCAGGCCGCGGACTACGACATCGAGAAGGCGTCGAGGGGAATCGTCTATGTCGACGAAATAGACAAGATCGCCAAGAAATCCGACAGCCCTTCGATCACGCGCGATGTTTCGGGTGAGGGTGTACAGCAGGCGCTTCTGAAAATCCTCGAGGGCACCGTGGCCAACGTCCCTCCCAAGGGTGGCCGGAAACATCCGCAGCAGGAATTCATAAAAATCGACACTACCAACATCCTTTTCATCTGCGGTGGGGCCTTCAATTACCTGGAGAGCATCATTCATTCCCGAATCGGCGTGAAGGGCATGGGGTTCGGGGCTGAAATCCGCAGCAAGGACGAAAAAAGTGTTGGTGAGGTGCTGCGGCACGTGCAGCCGGAAGATTTGCTCAAGTTCGGGATGATTCCCGAGTTCGTCGGTCGCCTGCCGGTCATTGCGACCCTCGCCGAACTCACGGAAGACGAACTGGTGAGCATCCTGAGCGAACCTAAGAACGCCCTGGTAAAGCAGTACAAGAAACTGTTCGAGCTTGAAAACGTGCGGTTGCGCTTTACGGACGGGGTTTTGAAAACGATCTCCCGCGAAGCCTTGAGGCGCAAGTCAGGGGCGCGCGGTCTCCGGTCGATCCTGGAGAACATCATGCTCGACATCATGTATGATCTTCCGTCGAATCCCGAGATTCAGGAATGCATTATCAATGAAGACGTTGTCACCAAAAACGCCAGGCCCCTTCTCCTGTACCGTGGCCAGGACCAGGAGGAGTCGGCCTGATTTCGCGATAAAGGATTGTGCTGACCGGATGGTCATTCCGGTTGCCTGTCCCGCCGGCCCCGCCGGTTAAGGGCCCGGATAAAGAACAGACCAGGAGAATGAGGCGAAATGTTCAAATTAACTCGCACTAAAGAAGGTCAGCAGGAAAATATGTTTGTAATGCCTCTTCTGCCTCTAAGAGATATCGTAGTATTCCCATCGATGGTGGTGCCGCTTTTCGTGGGGCGTGATAAATCGGTCAACGCCCTCGACAAGGCGATGGGATCCGATAAGAAGATCTTTCTGGCAGCCCAGACGAAAGCCAAAACCGACACGCCCGGCGAAAGCGATATTTACCGCGTGGGGACGGTGGCTAATATTTTGCAAATTCTTCGTCTCCCCGACGGGACCGTGAAGGTGCTGGTGGAAGGCGATTACCGGGCGAGGATAAATAATTTTGTTCCACATCCGGACCATTTCCTGGCGCAACTGGAGGCGCTTGAGGAAACCTCGGAAAAATCGGTTGAAGTCGAAGCGCTTATTCGGGGCGTGAGGTCTTCCTTCGAGTCCTATTCCAAACATAATAAGAAAATCACCCAGGAGGTCCTGGACGCGGTCGCGGCGGTCGAGAGCACTTCGCGGCTGGCCGATACCGTCGCTTCCTACATGCCTTTCAAGCTGGAGGCCAAGCAGAAGCTGCTCGAGACCTTGAGCATTACCCAGCGGCTCGAGAAGCTCTTCGGACTCATCAGGTCGGAAATCGAGATCATCCAGACCGAGGAGCGCATCAAGGGCCGGGTCAAAAAGCAGATGGAAAAGACCCAGCGCGAGTACTACCTCAACGAGCAGATGCGCGCCATTCAAAAAGAGATGGGTGAGAAGGACGATTTCAAGACCGAGATCGAAGAAATTGAAAAGCGCATAAAGAGGAAAAAGCTTTCGCAGGAAGCATCGGCCAAGGTCCGGGGCGAGTTCAAGAAACTCAAACTGATGTCTCCGATGAGCGCTGAGGCTACAGTCGTGCGCAATTATATCGACTGGATACTCTCGCTGCCCTGGTATGAAAAGACAAAGGATAAGCTCGATATAGACGAAGCGGCTAAAATCCTGGCTGAAGATCATTACGCCCTGGAGAAGCCAAAGGAGCGCATTATCGAGTACCTGGCAGTGCAGGCGCTCGTAAAGAAGATCAAGGGTCCCATCCTTTGCTTCGTTGGGCCTCCGGGTGTGGGCAAGACGTCGCTTGCCCGCTCTATCGCAAGGTCGATGAACCGAAACTTCATCCGGCTCTCGCTCGGTGGTGTGCGTGACGAGGCGGAAATCCGCGGCCACAGGCGCACCTACATCGGCGCGCTGCCCGGGAAGATCATTCAGAGCCTGAAGAAGGTCAAGAGCAGTAACCCGGTATTCTGCCTGGACGAAATCGATAAGATGAGCATGGATTTCCGAGGCGATCCTTCGGCGGCGCTGCTCGAAGTGCTCGATCCCGAGCAGAATTTCGCTTTCAACGATCATTACCTCGACCTGGATTACGACCTTTCGGAGGTTTTCTTCATCACGACGGCTAATACCCTCCATTCCATCCCCGCGCCGTTGCGCGACAGGATGGAAATCATCCAGCTCGCCGGCTACACCGAATACGACAAGCTTAACATCGCGAGGACGTTTCTTATAAAGAAGCAGTCGACTGCGAACGGTATAAGTTCGGACAATATCGACTTCACCGATGAAATACTGCTCTACCTGATACGCCATTACACCAAGGAAGCCGGAGTGCGGAACCTGGGGGCGCGAAATAGGGT
>CAWGZP010000029.1:0-11116 GCA_963826655.1 uncultured delta proteobacterium | reverse complement strand
GAGGTGTTGTAGTTGCCGATCGTGTTTGAATGGAGCGCATAGGCACCGGAGGCGGTATTGGAATTGCCGGTCGTATTGTCTATCAGCGCGTAAGCGCCGGACGCGGCGTCGCGGGTGCCGGTCGTATTGCGCGACAGTGCATAGGCTCCCACGGCGGTGTTGTAGTACCCGGAGGTGTTGCTGTACAGGCCACCCGATCCGACCCCGGTATTGCCGCGGCCCGTATTATTTAAAAGTGCGTAGGACCCGACCGCGGTGTTGTAGTTGGAAGTCGTATTGGCATTGAGGCTAAACGCTCCGAAGGCCGTATTCGAGCGGCCAGTCGTATTGTTGAATAATGAATAGGCGCCGGCAGCCGTGTTGCCGGCACACTCGTCGAAGTTGTAGACGGTCTTGGTCGTGCACGAGGAGAGTAAGGGAAGTTTATATAGGGCTTTGGTCCCCATCGCCGTGTTGAACCGGCTATCGCTGGTCACGGAGTCCGTCGGCTGCTGGGCGGGACTCGTGGTTGCAAACGCGGAAATTCCCAAGACACGATGAGCCTGCAAATCCTGAAATTTGACATGACAATCCCCTACTACATTATTTGTTAACTATGGTCGTGCAACGAGCGAGCGGCCGGCAGCTTACGATTACCGCATCGCCACCTCATGATCTTCCGCGAGCAATTTCTTCATCGCCGCTTGCATGGAGTCGTTTGCCCGCTTGAGCTCCGCCACTTGCTGCTGCATCTCTCGCATCGCGGCGCTCTCTTGTTGCAGCTGACTGCTCTGCTCGGCGAGTTTGGTTTGCTGCTGCTGTACTTCGCTGAGCAGCATCGGCGCGAGCTCCTCGTAGCGCACCCCATCTATTTGCCCCGCCGCACCGCGGATCACGAGCTCCGGGTACACCTTGGCCACTTCTTCGGCGATCAACCCATATTGCAGCAGCCCGGTCTGGTCCGATTTGTAGCGAAAGGTCATCGGGCGTAGCTGCTTGAGCTTTGCAGACAGATCCGGCATCGGGGCGATATCGGTCTTGAAGCGCACCGAGGAGGCGGAGGTGCAGCCCAGCTGCCCGACGGAGGAAACATATACCGCACAACCGGTCACCGGCACATTGTAGATCCCCGCGATGTAGGTTGCGGTGTGGGCCGCCTGCAAGGACCACAATGTTCAATGCGCTGCACCGGAGAGCTCCGACACCGGCCATGACTTCCGGCAGACTTGCGGCCGAAACGATACTCGAGGCCATGGTAACAAAGGATTTCAGCTCGCGGGGGTTACACGGCTATGTCAAACGGCTGGAAGAATCCTTCGTTCTCAAAGATTTGAAAAAATACCGGAGATTTCCTTCATTTATGGAAACACACAAGGAACTCTTCGCCGATCTTCCCCGCGCGACAAATATGGCAGCCAGAGAAATGCTCACAGTGGATGGGGTCCCTAAAAGGGTCAGGCAGCGTGCGATCTGGAAGGCAATTCGGTCGCAGATCTCCCCCTTACGGTTACTCCGTATCGCGTGGGACGCATGGAGAAGCGTTCGATGACCATCAAAGTCGAAGACAAACTTTTTTTGGACCGATTTAACGTTGACGATGAATCACACCTGCGTTTGCTCAACCCCGAGGTTTGTTCTGGCGGGTGCCCGGACCAGCCCTGCCTCTACTTCTGCCCGGCAAATGTCTATAAATTGGACAGGGACCGGATAAGCATAAACTATGAAGGATGCCTGGAATGCGGTTCATGCAGGATCGGCTGCCCCCATTTCAACATCGAGTGGAGGTTTCCTCGCGGCGGATACGGCGTCCGGCATAAGTTTGGGTAGGAGAGAAGCGGAACAGGAAGTGTCACGCGAAGACGCTAATGACGCAACACAAGACAGTGAAGAGTGAAGAGTAACTTCTCAACCCCTCAATCCGGGTAGAGAAAGGCTGCAAGAGCAGCAATCGTAAGCATAAAGAGGCATCTCCAATCAAACCCCAGCCTGGAACTCGTAAGGGAGCGAATGGACAGGAGTTTCCCTTAAGTTAGCGACATTAGGCACATCCCGTTTACCCCCGCAAACTAATCAAATTTACCAGGTAAATTAATTGCTTGCTGCGAAGACCGCAATGTTTACTATTTACTCTATGGGGTAGCGACAGCCTGCGTTCGACCGGCAGGGAACGGCTCGACGCGGGTCTGCTCGCATTCTTCAAGGGCTTAGGTGAAACTTCGGAGTAACTAGAAAAGGAGCACGACATGTCCCACCATCTTGATTCGCCAATCGCGCGACAAGACGTTCGCCTCGATATCACCGACCTGTATTGCTTCCGCGGTGAAACCGGCACAGTGTTCGTGATTAACGTATGCCACTCCATCGCCGGCGACATTCCTGTCCCGGGGTATCATCCCGAGGGGATGTATGAATTCAAAATCGACTTGGATGGTGATGCGGTCGAAGACCTCACGTACCGCATCATATTCGACGAGCGCGACGCAGCCGGCAAGCAGCGCTTTGTTCTGCGCCGGATTGCGGGACCTGAGGCCGCTGACCCTCGCGCGGCCGGTATGGTCATCGCGCAGGGTTCCACCGAAGAAACCATCAACAAGGCGTCCGGCCTTCGCATTTGGGCAGGCAGGGCGAACGATCCGTTTTGGATCGAGCCCGACGTATTGCATGCGGTCGGGCACGCGTTCCAGGACGGCGCCATTGTTGATCTATCCGGTTGGGATGCAGGCAAGGCCAGAAATCTATTTGCCGGTCACAGTGTATATTCGATTGTGCTGGAGGTTGCTGACTCGGACCTGCTCGCCGACGCCGGCCACAACGGCCGTATCGGTGTGTGGGCCGTGACGTCGCTGGCCACAGACGCCGGAGGATGGCGCTCAATCAATCGCGTTGGACTTCCGATGATCCATCCGTTGTTCACTCAGTACAACGAAGATCTCGGCAATCAACTCAATGCAGGACGTCCGGCCGACGATTTCGCGAGATTTGGCGAGACTATCATCAAGGCAGTCGCCGGCGCCGTAAGGGCCAATGGAACCGCGGAAGATCCCCACGCTTATGCGGAGAAAGTGGCGCATCGGTTTTTCCCCAATATCCTCCCTTATACCGTCGGTACCCCGGCCGTGTTTGGCATCGCTGGGTGGAACGGCCGCTCTCTGACGGACAATGCGCCGGATGTGATGTTCACTATCGCGTCGAACACGCCTATCCGGCTTGGCATCGGCAAAGAGTCGGTCACCTCAAAGCCATCCAAGGCGTTTCCGTATGTGGCGGCGAAGGGAGAGGAGATCGAGGTGGCACAGGCGGCGTAGGCAAGAAGGACTCTTGTGAAAGTGACAAGAGTCCCAAACTCACTGACCGGCAGTTTGCATCAGGGATAGACGGAAGCGTTCAGACAATCACGTATCTCCAAAGGGTCTGACCAAGTTAATGTCTTGGTTCATAGGGGTAAATGTTATTAAGTCATACATAATTCATGCGATATTCATGTCAATAATGAAAGCGTGCCTGCAAAAAGTCTATCCGGTCATCCCTGACGAGATAGACTAAGCGATGTTCTTGGGTAAGGCGGCGCGACCAGGTGCCGGGAGCAAGGTATTTCAAAGGTTCAGGTTTTCCGATACCCAAAAAAGGGTTCCTGAGAATAGCCTCGATGAGATCGAATACCCGTAAAGCGGTACGACGATCCGTTTCTACCCAGTACCGTAAATCCTCACGGAACTCAGGCTGAAATATCGCGTCACGCCTCTTCGTCAAGACCAACCTCTCGGCGCAATTCCTCAACCGTTTGAGGCTTCTCAGTCCCGGCAAGCGCCCGGGTCAGCGCCTTAAGCAGACGCTCGGCATTCTTCGGTGAGCGGAGAAGATGTGCAGTCTCTGTCAGACTGGAAAGCTCCGCTGCTGCAATCATTGCCACATCTTCCGATCCGCGGCGAGTTATGATAACAACCTCCTGATTTTCAGTTACTTCATTTAGGAGCTTGGCTAAATTAGCCCTTGCGGTTGTATAGGTAGTTTGAATTGCCATTCTGGTAACCTCCTGTGACATGTACGTGAATAACGTACATGTATTCCGCTAAAATGTCAAGGCGTCCATTATACTTGGCCAGGCGCCAGACCTCCATCAAACACGCGAAAGAGCGTCGGTGTCTGGTAGTTAGGAAATAGCGAATCGAGGGATTGAGGAATTAAAGAAGAATTGAAAAAACGCGTAAGGGGCTCGACCAGCCGTTAAAAAATTTGACGACCTCCGAGAGGTGTTTTACCGGGTACGCCAAGATCTGATGCAAGACAGCAGCCTCATTGGCGTTTGGAGCCAGAAGGCACCCTCCAACTTAATGGACGCTCGGGGCGGGATCCAGTTCAATTGCTCAATTCTTTTTCTGGCATTTTGGACAGAAATAGGCTGTCCTTCCCCCGAGCTTCATTGTTTCCCACTTTGTGCCACAGCGCGGGCAGGCGCCTTTTTTGCCTCTGTTCGGCAAGAGATAATTTTCCGGAAATCTGTCCACATCCGCGTCATGCTCGACTGCGGTGCGAAGGACTTCCCTCATTTTAACGAAAATGCCCTTCACCTGTGACTCGTCGAGCACGCCAATTCTTGTCTCCGGATGAATCCGCGCCTGGAAAAGAATTTCATCGGAGTAGAGATTTCCAATTCCAGCCACTATCGCCTGGTCCATGAGAGCCGATTTTATGTGGCTTTTTTTCCCGGACAGCTTTCCCCTGAAAACCTCGAAGTTGAGCTGGGCATCGAGCGCCGACGGCCCGAGCTTTCTCGCATCTATAATTTCTTCCACGCTCCCGGCAATCCCGATCCATCCCAGCATCCTCTGGTTAACATAGGCGAGAGCCCCGCCTTCCGTGAACCCTATCAGGAGCCGGCTGTAAGCCGGTTCAAGGCCGCCGTCCTCCATGTATTCGAGAAATCCGGTCATCCCGAAGTGCATCACCAGCCATTTGCCGGTATCCAGTTCTGCAAAGAGGTACTTTCCGTGCTGACGGGTGGATTTAAATCTGCTCCCGAAAAGTTGTCTTTCGAAATCGGCCGGGGAGACTCCGCGCAGGATTTTGGAGTTATTCACCCGGACAAAGGCAATTTGCCTGTCTATGGCCATTTTTTCGAAATACTTCCTAAATGATGCCACCTCGGGCAACTCGGGCATAATCCAACTCTCATATTTCCAGGGAGTTTTTTTACTTAAAGATAATCCCTGCCCGGTCCATCGGCTTGGCAGAACTCTAATTTCGTGGGCGCTTTGCCGGACAATCAGGGCGAAAAGGTTGAGTGCGGCCGCCGGCCTGATTACGATATCTTTAACCCGATCGCTCCCTTCGGCTGTGAGCGAGTGCATTCTAACTAAAAAGTTAAAGGAGTGTGTCCATGGAGTTAACTATTCACAGGATGTTTAAGCCGTTGCGGTGGCCTGCGCTGGCGATGACCGCAGCGACCCTGGCCCTGATCCTGGCACAGGGAACCTGCCTTGCCGCCGCCCAAAAGGGGTTGGTGAATATCAACACCGCGACCCGGGCAGAACTTGAATCGGTCAAGGGAGTGGGCCCGGCCACCGCCAAAAAAATTATCGACAACCGGCCTTACAAGTCCCTGGATGACCTCAATAAAGCCGGCATGTCTGCTAAAAAGATTGGCTCCCTCAAATCTTTCCTGACCGTCAGCGAAGCTCCTGCCCCGGTCTCCTCCGCGGCCGCCAGGGAAGAGAAGAAGATGGCCGGGGAAGCCAAGAAGAAAAGCGAATCCACGCCAGGCGCCAAAGCCAAAGAACAACGAGCAGCCGCGCCCGCGGCAGGGACTCCGATCGACCTGAATACGGCGGATCAGAAGGCCTTGGAAGACCTGCCCGGTATCGGTCCAGCCACGGCCGGAAAAATCATTGCTGCCCGGCCCTTCAAAAGCGTGGACGATTTGAGCAGGGTAAAAGGCATGAGCAAGGCCAAGGTGGAAGCCCTGAAGGACAAGGTAACGGTTGGCCCCGTCAAAGCAGCCATGCCTGAGGCTAAACCCGCCCCGGCAACCTCAGTTTATAATGCCCCTCCCCCTGCGGAGAAACCGACGATAGTGAAGGAGCCGGTTCCGTCGTCCCAACCCGAGGCCGCTGAAAAGGAAAAAGTGGCCGCCGGCAAACTTGCCCCGGGAGAGAAGGTGAACCTCAACACGGGCAGCAAAGAAGAGTTGGAAAAACTTCCCGACATCGGTCCGGTAAAGGCTCAGGCTATCATCGAAGGCCGTCCTTACAAAAGGATTGAAGATGTTATGAATGTCAAAGGCATTAAAGAAGGTATCTTTGGAAAGATCAAAGACAATATTACCGTGGACTGACCGGTCCGGCACGGCCACTCTTTTTAGAGCCTGACCCAACAAACTTACCACCAAAAGAGGAGCGCTCAAGATGAAACGCATTTTGGCAGTGATTGTAATCATCGGGTTGTTTTCCACCGTCGCTTTCGCCGGCGCAGTCAAGACGTATCAGGTCACCGGGCCGGTACTGGAGGCCAACAAAGACATGGTGGCGGTACAAAAGGGAAAAGACCGTTGGGAAATCGCCCTTGATCCCGGCACCAAGGTGACGGGAGACCTCAAAGTGGGCTCCAAGGTGACCGTCGAGTACCGCATGACGGCTGCCAAGGTGGATGTCAAGGAGCAGGCAAAAGCCAAAGAAACCAAGAAGAAGTGAGCGAAGAGACTTGCCCCGAGACGAATTGAGCGCGTTTAAGCACTCACCGTCTCATGGGGGTCTCGTTCAAGCAAGAGTTGAAAGAGCTTAAAAAAAACGGGGAGAAGTGCGCACAAGCGCCAGTTTGTTTCGGCTCTAAAACATCATTTTTGCTTGCAGTATATGTTTGCACGGACATTCTGCCAAACTATCAAGGCTATTGTATGGCCATCACGAGGAGAAAGGCCGCCGAGCGCGATGCGCGTGAGAAGGAAGAACAGTTGGTCCACGCCGACAAGATGATTTCCCTTGGAACAATGGCGGCCGGCATAGGTCACGAGATCCATAACCCCAACACCTTTATCCTGTTGAACGCCCCGGTTCTGAAGAAGACCTGGGAAGATGTGCTGGAACGGCTCGACGAATATGCCGAGGAGAACGGGGATTTTCTCATCGGCAAGGTCCCTTATTCCCAGGCCAGAATACACATACCCGCCCTTCTTGACGGGATTATCGAAGGTTCGGAGCGCATCAGGAACATTGTGCGCGACATGCGGAAATTCGTGTCCCGGAAAAATTCCGGGGAAACCGAAATGGTGGATATCAATGGCGTCCTGAGATCCTCGCTGAACTTTATGGCGAGCAAACTCAGCAAGGCGACCGACAACCTCCTGGTAGAATACGGGAAAAACATCCCGGCGGTGGAGGCCAATGCTCAACGACTGGAGCAGGTAGCGATCAACCTGATTCTAAACGGCGTGGAGGCGCTGACGGACAAAGGAAGACTGCTGAGCGTCCGGACTTGTTATGAGCCCGAAAGGGCGATGGTCGGGCTGGAAGTGAGAGACAACGGGTCGGGAATCGAACCCGAGCATTTGAAGAGGGTTTTCGACCCTTTTTTCACCACCAAACGTGAAACCGGGGGCACCGGCCTGGGTCTTTCAATCTCACAGAAAATAGTCGAGGCATACGGTGGGCGCATTATGTTCGTTTCGACGCCGGGAGGGGGCACGACCGCCATCGTCGAGCTTCCCGCATACAGTAAAGACAAATAGGGGTCGCAAATGCAAACCCACTCTTTCCCCGAACATCCGATCCTGCTCGTGGATGATGAAGCCAAGGTACTCTGAGAGCTTCAAAATCACCCTGATATTCGACGGCGTCAACAACCTGATTTCGTGCCGGGACGGGACTAAAGTCATGGACATCCTGGGGGAGAAAGACGTTGAAGCCATCCTGCTGGACATAATCATGCCGAAAAGATCGGGGGAGAGTCTGCTCGAGGAAATCACCCTCAGATTCCCCGATATCCCGGTAATAATGATCACGGCGGTCGACGAATTGCAGACCGCAGTCCGGTGCATGCGCAAGGGGGCGTTCGACTACCTGACCAAGCCCGTGAACGTGGACCAGTTGTCATCCAGCATAAAACGGGCGGTCGGCTACCGGCAGCTCAAGCGCCAAAACGACCTGCTTGTACATCATTTACTGACCGACAGCCTGAAAAGGCCGGAAGCGTTTTCGGAAATCATCACCCAGGACAGGAAAATGATGAGTTTATTCATGTATTGTGAGGCCATAGCCAAGGGAAACGAGCCGGTGCTTATCACCGGTGAGACGGGCGTAGGAAAGGAATTGTTCGCAAAGGCGATTCACTTTGCAAGCGGCAGGTCAGGAGAATTCGTAGCAGTGAATGCGGCGGGAGTGGACGACCACGCATTTTCGGACACCCTCTTCGGACACAAAAAGGGGGCATTCACCGGGGCATTGGACGTCCGCCGGGGACTCATCGAGATGGCCGCGGGTGGAACGATTTTCCTGGATGAAATAGGAGACCTTTCGCCCGCTTCGCAGATCAAGCTGCTTCGGGTATTGCAGGATCGCAAGTATTTCCCGCTGGGATCGGACAAGCCGCGTTCGGTTGACGCCAGGGTCCTGGTGGCGACAAACAGGACGCTGAAACAGCTTGCGCACGACGGTGGAATGCGGCGGGACCTCTATTACCGGCTGAGGACGCACCATGTCGATATCTCGCCCTTGCGTGAACGGCCGAGCGACATCCCGCTCTTGCTTGACTACTTCATCGAAGAGGCGGCCCGGCGAATTCGGCAAACCCAAACCCTCCTACCCGCCACGGTTGCCGCAGCTTCTGGCGATATATGATTTCCCTGGAAACGTGCGCGAACTGCGCGCCATGGTCTACGACGCCGTCGGCAAGCACTCATCCGGCACGATCTCGATGGAGGCTTTTCAATCGCGAATTTATGAGAACGACGCGTCCGCACCGGATTGCCCGGGCGCCCGAAAGGCTCTCTTCAGGCAGTTCGGAAAACTCCCGACTTTGAGGGAAGCGGGGGAAGCCCTGGTCGAGGAGGCTCTGCGCCGGGCCAGGGACAACCAGAGGGCCGCCTCAGCGATGCTTGGGATTACCCCGTCGGCGTTGAATAAAAGGCTCAAAGTACGGGAGTCATCCAAGGGAGCAAAGGGAGCCTTTAAGAGGAGGGCCGGTAAGGCTCTTCCCCTTTACTGACAGTGGCGTATCTCAAAATATTGAGCCGGCTCATTGAGCGCACTATTGAGGGCATTTTCCACATGCAAGTGCCGTAAAGGGGATGAGTGATTTCTCTTAGCGTGCCTTTCTCCGAGTTGAATCGGCCGAGTTTCCGGCCTGGATTTCACGCCGGAAAGGTCCCGGATGGTTTCGACTTCGCTAAGTATTATGACATTTTTTGAATGGGGGTTATCGCGCTATTCATACGTTCACCAAACTTTCACCTCATCCATAAAGGTGCGTCTGCAATGAAGGAGTACACATGTTCCATCCACATTTCTTACGCTTGTTTTTTGGCATTCCACACTCTACGGCGGAAGCTATGGCCTATGTCGCCACCTTCAAGGTCGAAGAGGACCTTCGGCAGGTTTGGAGGAAAGAGAGGGAACTAGAAGATGCTCGCGCTCGTGAAAAGGTAAATCCATGCAAGCCTGTCGATTACAATATGTGAGCTGATGGACCGCATAAGTCAGGGGTGAATAATGGCTAGTAAGGGAATACGCCTGGGACGTTTCTCATAGCTGTCATTGACCTCTAAAGTGTTCCAAACCAAGCCGATCAAGGCAGCTCTTTACTGACCAATACGGCAGGTTGAGGTTAGCCAGATGAGAACTGATTACCTCAGTGTAAAAGGTAGCCGAAGTCTGTTTTGCAACCCTAATCGTTTCCAGGCCGATTTCACTATCATGAGAGCCGATATATTTGAATGGCAACAAAATCCTTGGCCTTTTCATGTTCACATTGTGAAGTAGAGATAGGTCATCTTGAATCACATCGATTATGAAAGCTTCGATAAGGTGCTGAGGAATTCCTGATTTTATAGGTTCAGTTAATCGATATGGCTTGGACAGTATATCAAATAGTATACGTACATCCTCCTGTAATTTATTGTAAAGGTGCTCTGCTGCTTTGGCCTTTCTTAGCCAATTGTCAGATGAACGCTTTTCGTGAGGTATGATTTCACGCTTAAGATGCTCAAGTAGATAATGGTGATTTGGGCATACAGCTACCATATTAAGATAATGGTTTGGACCGAAATCCTCTCTTGCAATAATATGGTGCCAATTTAGTCGCAAGTGCAACGAGTAATCACAAACTAAGCAGTTAGCTTCTTGCGACCATATAATGAAATTGTCGTCTCGTTTTGATAACCACTTACTCATATTGATATCACCACCATGCCAAGAGTGTCCGAGCGCTGATGCAAATGCTATTGCTTTTTTCGAAAGAGTGCAGATATTTGTCTAAATATCCAACCTAGAAACCCGAAGACAACACAGGCTGCGATTATTATTGCCAGTAAGTACTTATCCCACAACATGCCGGTGTCGTAAGGTAATAGCCACATAATCTTCTCCCCTAAGACTTAAGCATTCTTCTACTTGGCAGTCACTGGCTTCCACTCTCTTGCGAGACGTTGCGCCTCGGCGACCTTGGCAGGTGTCATCAGCTCGGCGAGTTCGTCTCGGAACTTTCGAGACTCCTCATCGCCTTGAGCTGATGATAGATTGAGCCACATGAGCGCTTGGACGAAGTCCTTGGGCACCCCTTCGCCATCATGGTACATCAATCCCAAATTGAATTGTGCGATAGCATCTCCCTGCTCCGCCGCCTTGCGAAACCATTTTGCGGCCAGGGTGGAATCCTGTGGCACACCTTGGCCTTTGGCGTACATCAATCCCAGATTGGATTGCGCCAAAGCAAATCCCTGCTCTGCCGACTTGCGGAACCACTTCACTGCATCGGCATAGTCCTGCGGCACTCCGTTACCGTGGAGATACAACCATCCCAGCGCATATTGCGCAGTAGACAAACTATGCTCTGCCCCCTCGCGGAACCACCTTGCCGCCTCGGCATAGTCCTGCGGCACTCCTTCGCCGTGGGCGTACATCCAGCCCAGATCACTTCGGGCTGGAACCTG
>CAWGZP010000028.1:0-4634 GCA_963826655.1 uncultured delta proteobacterium | reverse complement strand
CTGAAGCCGGTATCCATGCGTGACCTGGCAAGCGCCGTCAGCAGAACCCTGGACCGGAACCGTTGCTACAGCGCACAACAGTGGGCCTCATAAGGGGGGGATTTAGGGATTGAGGAATTTAAGAACCCAGCTTAGCCTTCCCCCTTTTCCCTCCTCCGTTTATTGCATTGTCTTTTATGGCAGTGAACCGATGAAGCGGCTTAATCCATGACAGGTACGGCAATCCAGGGCACAGACTATTCTTTCGTGGTCTCACAGGAGCTGAGTGGGCAAAGGCTTGACCTGTTTTTGACAAAAGTGATCCCTGACTTTTCGCGCAGCCACCTCCAGGCGGTAATCAAAGAGGGTTTGGTCCTGGTGAACGGATCTCCCGTAAAACCGAGCTGCGAGACCAGGGCGGGTGACATGGTCACGGTAAAAATCTTCGGACCCGACCCTGACCAAGCCCTAAAGCCCGAACCGATGAGCCTGGACATTCTTTTCGAGGACGAGGATCTGCTTATAGTGAACAAGCCGGCCGGCCTTGTGGTCCATCCGGGGGCAGGCCATCGCGAGGGTACGCTTGTGCATGGCTTACTCGCCCATTCGCCGCGACTGGCCGCCCAGGGTTCTCCACTTAGGCCCGGAATCGTTCACCGCCTGGACAAGGACACCTCCGGCGCCATGGTTATAGCAAAAACCGAGCGCGCATATCTCAACCTGATCAAACAGTTCAAGGAGAGACGTATCAGGAAGAGATATTTAGCACTGGTCTACGGGAGCCCGGCCAAAAGTGAGGGAGAGATTTCGACGCTGCTGGGCAGGCACCCGACAGAACGAAAAAAGATAGCTGTTCTTCAGAAGGGGGGCCGCGAGGCGGTGTCACGTTGGCGGGTCGAAAAGGACTGGGGGGAAGCCGCCCTGCTGCTGGTGCAGATCGAAACAGGCAGGACGCATCAAATCAGGGTACAATTAAGTCATATCGGGCATCCGGTCGTTGGTGACCAAACCTACGGAGGCGGCAGAGGACGGGCGAAGAATATCAAATCGGCCCCGGTGCGGGAGTTGATGCTCGGCGCCGAGCGCCAGATGCTTCATGCAACGCTGCTCGAATTCGCCCACCCGTTTACCGGCGAAGCTCTTTCGGCAACTGCTCCCTTGCCCGAAGATTTCCGGCAAATTCTTGAAGGACTGAACAGCATAAAGAATTGAAGCGGAATGCAAGAAGTGGGGAGTAGGAAGCAAACGAATCGGCAGCCTGGTTCATTCACTAATCCCTATTCTAGTCACCAGCTTTTAACATGCGCAGTCCATTTAGTATGACAAGGAGCGAGGCTCCCATGTCGGCCGCGATCGCCCCCCATAAAGTTGCCACACCCGATGCCGCAAGCCCCACAAACAAGGATTTTATAAGCAGGGCGAAAATCACGTTCTGCCTGATTATCGCCATCGTCTTCCTGGAATGGCGAATCAGCCAGGGAATTTTGGACAGGTCGTCGGACATCAATGCTATATCGGCAGTCTCGATTGCAGCATCCGACCCCATTGCCCCCATGGCAATCCCTACGGTTGCGGCAGCCATTGCCGGCGTGTCGTTGATACCATCACCGACCATGGCTATCCCACCGAATTTTTTCTCGAGTTCCGAGACAAGCCGGACCTTGTCCCCCGGGAGCAATTCAGGGTGGAACTCATCGATTCCCACGGCCCCTGCTATCAATTCAACGGTTTTGCGATTGTCGCCGCTAAGCATTATCACCTTTTCGAGGCCCAGGGCTTTGAGGGCGGCGACCGCTTCTCGGGCCTCCGGCCGCACTTGGTCGGCGACACTTACCAGTCCGCAGATGTGATCGTTACACCACATTACCATGAGCGAATGTCCCGGGTCCTCCAGCCCGAGGATCGCGTCGTGGGTAACCGCGGTTTCCCGCCGCCATCTCTTCAGCATCCTGTAACTGCCGATCCAGTAGCTTTTGCCGTTGATCGTGCCCTGCGCTCCCTCGCCGGGCAAAATCGTGAAGCTTTCGGCGACGGCCGGACTGATGCCCCTGGATTCGACGTGTCTGATAATGGCCCGCGCGAACGGGTGGGTGCTGTGTGCCTCAAGGGCTGCCGCGTTTGAAAGCAGGTCGTATTCGCTGTGATTGTCAATCGGTATGATCCGCTCCACAGTGGGTTGGCCGAAGGTAATAGTGCCGGTCTTGTCCAGGGCAATCGACTTGAGCCGCGCGGGAGCTTCGAGGTAGGCCCCTCCTTTGATGAGGACACCGTTTCCGGCCGCCGAACTCAGTCCGGCCACAACTGTCACGGGGGTCGATATTATGAGCGCACACGGGCAGGAGATAACCAGAATGACCAGTCCTTCGTAAAACCACTTCGCCCAGTTCCCGCCCAGAAAGAGTGGAGGGACAATCACAATGGTCAAGGCGACCAGCATCATAAAAGGAGTGTATATCCGGGCGAATTTTTCCACCCACCGTTCGTATGAGGAACGCCTGGAGCGGCCCTCCTCCACCATGCGAATGATTCTCGAAAGCGTGGTGTCCGATGCGGGGCGGGTCGAGCGAAATTCTATGGTCCCTTCTTCGTTGATGGTGCCCGCAAACACTTCGGCGCCAGGTCCTTTGGCAACGGGAGCGGATTCCCCGGTAATGGGGGCCTGGTTAACAGAGGTGGCGCCCCGCGTTATTACACCGTCGAGCGGAACCCGTTCGCCGGGCCGGACGATGACTGTGGAACCCACCTGTATTTCGCTAACCGGTTCTTCTTCGATCTTTCCTTTATGATGGGGGCATATGACCCTGGCCTTCGGAGGCGTGATATCTAAAAGGGAGGCTATTTCGCGTTTGGCCCTGTTCACACTCCACGATTCGAGCACCAGCGCAAGGGAGAAAAGAAAACTGACCGAGGCCGCCTCGAGCCACTTGCCAAGAATTATTGCCCCGAGGACAGCTATGGCCATGAGAAGGTTCATGTCCGGTCTGAGCTTCCTCGCGGCATAGAGGGCTTTCGGAAAGACCGGCCAGCCTCCGGCCAGGATAGCCGAGCAATAGAGGACAATCGATAAGGCGGGAGGGGCGCCCGTTTCATTTCCCATCAATACAGCGATTATGCTCCCATCGAGGAGCGCCTGGGAAAAAAAGGCCGCTGTCATGAGAAGGCCGCTCGCCAGGCATGAGAAAGATCCCGCATGCCTTTCCCTTGGCCCCTCGGCCGCCGTCGCGCATACGCCGGCCGTGCAACTCTCTTCCGCCGGGATAGCCACCATGCCGGTCCTGGCGACCGCCGCCCTGACCGTTTGCACGGCCTTGGGGTCGAGACTGCCGCTGATCGTCATCCGGCTTTGGAGCAAATCGAAGGAAAGCCGTTCAGCGCCACCGACCAAGGGCGCCAGTTCGGCCTTGAGCGTCCTGATTTCATCGCCGCAACACATGCCCTTTATCTGGAAAAGGTGTCTTTCCATTATCCTTTTTGATCCCGTCTGGAATTCACGCTGCCTGATTGAGCCGGGAGTTCGCCGATTTTTTAGATTAATAACAAATTATTAGAATAATGACAGTATCAAATTCCGCGGATTCCAATCACTGCATCGGGATTGCCGTCGGGAAACGGCTGGTGGGTATTTCTATAGCCCGGATGCTGCCGGTTGTCGAGTGAGACGAGGTGTTCAATATTGTCCGCCATCCCGGGGAACTCCGCTCACGGGACAGATGTCCCGAAAGCCGCCGGATTCGACTCTTGCGGATCATCGGCGTTGTGGGCGGCTTCATTTTCATGGGAAGGGTGGAAAATGGCCAAAGGCAGCTTAAAGACCCTTTTCATGAAGCCGAAAAATTCCCCGCCAACAGCGCCGGGAGAGAGAATGACCACATTCGGGTCGTCCAAATCTCCGGTTATGCTGACCGGCACGGTTACGAAAGTTTCACCAAGCAGCTTGCCCATAATGGGCGCCGCCCCGACTACCCTCTCTACGGTACGCAGAGGGGCCACGAGAGCGACGACGTTCACTTTCTGCCTTACGAGGTCTATCTCTCCGTGAAAAACCATTTTGACGGAGGGACCATCGATAACCGAATCGGACAGGATGAGCTTTCCGTCCTTTATTTTACCTTTGGATTCTATGGTGTTGTATGCGCATCCCTGGTGCACAAGATCCGGGACTACGCCCCTGTAAATTTCGGTGATGCTGAGCAGTGAAATTAGCTTCGTGAATGTATTTAACCGGAAAATGCGCCCGTCTTTCGCCTTGAGCTCCACATCGCCTTCGAGCGAATTCGCAAAGCCGCCGTCACAGCCGTTGGCCGCAAGGTTTCCTTTGAGAGTGTAGCTGCCCGATATAAGATGCTGTTTATGGAAAAAACAGGCCATCGCCGCTTCGAGGTCCTGGTCCTTAGCCGCTGGACTGAGGGCTATATTGATCCCCTCCGGCGTGATCGTGATGTCCCCGGGTGTGGATATCCCGCAGAGATTGGCCTGGGTCAATCGGATGTCTATGGTCCCCGGGTTCAAGACTACATCCGCATTGGCCGGGTTCCAGGTAAACTTTCCATAAGACAGTTGTTGGCTTCTCACGTGGATGGTGCCCTTGACAGGTGCGCTCCAGGCTTTTTTCGACGGTCCCTGACAGGTCTGCAGGCAAATTTCGCTATCCTTGG
>CAWGZP010000027.1:0-94693 GCA_963826655.1 uncultured delta proteobacterium | reverse complement strand
TAGTCCTATGCCTCCGCTCTCGTCACGGGCTGCCCCGTGGTTACCTCTCCCTTATGGCTCCTTGCCGGGTTATGAGGTAATCGCACGTTGCCAATTTCAGGACCGGCCGCATAGTTACCTCTCCCCATGCGGGGTTATGAGACGCAGACTGGTAATACGGCAAGATACTCGCGCAGCGCAAACGTTACCTCTCCCCATGCGGGGTTATGAGTCAGGCAATCCTGCAGCCGCCGTATTCCGTACTGCCAGTTACCTCTCCCCATGCGGGGTTATGAGCATGCTGCGAGCCGTAGCGCCCCCCGTTGCCGCCGAGTTACCTCTCCCCATGCGGGGTTATGAGCTGTAGTTGCAGTGCTACCCCGCACAAAACGCTAACATGTTACCTCTCCCCATGCGGGGTTATGAGCTCTGCGGGTTGAAGCTCCCCGAGATTCAGCTGTGGTTACCTCTCCCCATGCGGGGTTATGAGCGCGAGCGCGAAATCGCTGCCGAGAAAACCGCGGCAGTTACCTCTCCCCATGCGGGGTTATGAGACTTTAAAACGCCGGAAAATGCCTGCGATGCTTTGTGTGTTACCTCTCCCCATGCGGGGTTATGAGACTACTGAACCGAGCCGGGCGGATCCCCGACATCAGGTTACCTCTCCCCATGCGGGGTTATGAGCGGCTCCGACGCATTGCTTAACCGCTCCAGATTGCGTTACCTCTCCCCATGCGGGGTTATGAGACGAATGCCCGTTCTGCGCTCCCCGGTGGCACGTGAGTTACCTCTCCCCATGCGGGGTTATGAGTCCGGTAACTGCTTGCCTTCACAAATCTCGCATACAGTTACCTCTCCCCATGCGGGGTTATGAGGGTGTTATGATCGGGATAGTCGGATAATTTAGAAATGTTACCTCTCCCCATGCGGGGTTATGAGTCAGTTTGAACTCGCACCTCCGTCGAAGATGGCCATGTTACCTCTCCCCATGCGGGGTTATGAGACTTTCAAGCCGATGCTGCCGGTGCTTACCAATTTGGTTACCTCTCCCCATGCGGGGTTATGAGTGAGACGTACGCCAACCTGATCGGTTACCTCTCCCCATGCGGGGTTATGAGCTCCTGAAGCACAGTCGCGAGCAAACAGTAGTCAAAGTTACCTCTCCCCATGCGGGGTTATGAGAGCAGCAATTAAACACTGTCGTCGTTAACGGCATCCGTTACCTCTCCCCATGCGGGGTTATGAGTATTTGCAATCGATTCGGCCGGCTTTTTTCCCCGAAGTTACCTCTCCCCATGCGGGGTTATGAGACTTTCAGCTCGATACGAGTTCTCCGGACAACCCTTGTTACCTCTCCCCATGCGGGGTTATGAGTCAAAAAGGAGAATGCCGTGAATATCCATCTTGATGAGTTACCTCTCCCCATGCGGGGTTATGAGACGTAGTTCCCGCATTTCCTTCGCCGCTTAGAATGGTTACCTCTCCCCATGCGGGGTTATGAGGGGTTTGTGACCGAGCTTGCGCAGAGGAAACAGCGGGTTACCTCTCCCCATGCGGGGTTATGAGCGCGACCACGACCGATAATGTCGCCGGACTCACTCCGAGTTACCTCTCCCCATGCGGGGTTATGAGATTTCTTCTTGAAAATCGTAGATGACGACTCGGACGGGTTACCTCTCCCCATGCGGGGTTATGAGATACACCGGTGAGAGCTGCTGCGGCTTCTTTGGAAAAGTTACCTCTCCCCATGCGGGGTTATGAGTCTGTTGTTTTGCCGGCCATATGTATGGGCGGCGCAGTTACCTCTCCCCATGCGGGGTTATGAGACGCCACTCGACCCACCACTCTTTCATAAACCTGAGAGTTACCTCTCCCCATGCGGGGTTATGAGTCTTCCGGTCATTGCCTTCGCCACGTCCGTCGCATTGTTACCTCTCCCCATGCGGGGTTATGAGTTGGAGAAATGCCAAGCGGATGCTCACGCAAGCTGGGTTACCTCTCCCCATGCGGGGTTATGAGTCACACCATCCGCCGAGCAGTTCCGTGCCGGGCGGAGTTACCTCTCCCCATGCGGGGTTATGAGACTATCAGCTCAATACGAGTTCTCCGGACAACCCTTGTTACCTCTCTCCATGCGGGGTTATGAGATCGAGTTCCGTATATTTAAAGGCACACTCAAGGGAGTTACCTCTCCCCATGCGGGGTTATGAGCTGCCCTCTGCCCACTATCTGGAAGTGGAGAGCCGGTTACCTCTCCCCATGCGGGGTTATGAGATGGCGGTCCTCATATGGCTTTCACGCGGCGGTGGAGTTACCTCTCCCCATGCGGGGTTATGAGCGCACAGTCATGGTGGCCGAGCCCTTGATCCTGAGCGTTACCTCTCCCCATGCGGGGTTATGAGATCTTTTCAGCAGTTCATCGATGACGTAGCTAAAAGTTACCTCTCCCCATGCGGGGTTATGAGTCGCAAAAACCATCACCACTGCCTCCGGCCTGGTCGGTTACCTCTCCCCATGCGGGGTTATGAGTTCAGGATTTGATCGTGAGGTACATCCTCATGGAATGTTACCTCTCCCCATGCGGGGTTATGAGTTGATGGCAAGCCCTATCGCGACACAATTGACCTTGGTTACCTCTCCCCATGCGGGGTTATGAGATCCACTGCCGACGCCACTTTCGCCGCTTGCGAAAAGTTACCTCTCCCCATGCGGGGTTATGAGGCTGTTTTGCATTTGTTCCAATGTGGCGCCATTGGTGTTACCTCTCCCCATGCGGGGTTATGAGATATTTGAAGGATTCATATATGGAAACAACACCAATACGAGATACAGAGACTATACGATGGTATGATCGTCGAGGATTTGTCGACAAAGTTAATAGTAAATATGGAGAATTCTGGCTGTCGCCGGCGGCGGCGAAACGACTCGTTACGGAGATGGGAGGATGAAATGACAGAAGAGGAAAAACTTAAACGAGGGGCGGAGATTCGTGCGCTCTGGATGATTGTGCAGGAAGAAAAAGCTAAAATGACCCCGGAAGAACTCGAAGCATATTATGCCAATGAAGAAGAGCCTGTGGGCGGCTTGGCTGCATCGTTTGAGGAGCAAGAACGCATGGAAAAACGTTTCGGGGGCAAATAAGAATTAATCTTCCAGGGGATAGGGTAGCTCCCGACAAGACCGGATATCCTGGCCGGTTTTCCCCTCCCCCCAAAAAAAGAACCCCGTCTAGACGGGGTTGGCAGGTGATGATCTGCAATTTCAGGGCACTTGTTTTGAGTGTCCTTTATTTTTTCCCAATCGGGTAGATAGTTGGGATCAACTGTTCAAAATCTCTAACCTTAACCGGGATCGGCGGTAACCAATAGCAGACCAGGTTGCGTTCTCCTGGACCCTTTTTAGGTCCTCTCCAGAATGAGTGCCAGTGGGGCTTCCGGATGTGCGGAGTGGGTGTCGCATGCGTTCCGCCGTGGGATTTTTCAATGAAGGATTCATATATGGAAACAACTTTAGTGTTACCTCTCCCCATGCGGGGTTATGAGCGCTGGCTGTCCATGCCCAAGGCGTGCGAGTAGTGAGTTACCTCTCCCCATGCGGGGTTATGAGAAGTTCTTCCCTTTGGAGTCCAAGGAGCACCGGAAAGTTACCTCTCCCCACGCGGGGTTATGAGAGTTCGGGCAAAATACCATATTTGCAGAACTTCTTTATTTAAGGATTGCAATGAAGCCGATCTCAATTAAGCTGCCTGAAGATTTGCTGGCCAAGCTCCACTACGCCGCCAGGAAAAGAGGTCAAACCAGGTCAGCGGTCTTGCGCGAGGCTCTTGAGGAATTGCTTACTAAAGAGAAGAACCAGAATAGAGGTCCCTGGCTCGACCAAGCGCGCGATCTTTTGGGATGCGTGCATGGCCCGCCGGATCTTTCAACGTGTCCGGCCCATATGTACCACTATGAAAGATGAGACGGAAGGTCAAGGCTCCATTTTCGGATTGCTGCGATATCATTTTGTCTGGCAGATCACATTTCTATTGTCATCGTCTTACTGAGAAAATCCAGGAATCGGCTTGAAACCTTGTTCTCCCCGTGTTATCAAAAAGTGATAAATATGGATAACAGGAGGTTTAACCATGCCATCCAGTTACGCCATAGGCTCTCATTTTGAGCGCTTCATAAGGCAGAAAATCGAAAGTGGGCGCTACAGCAGCGCAAGCGAAGTTGTCCGCGAAGCCTTGCGCCTATTGGAGGAGCGTGAAGAATTGCGGGAAGCACAAATCAAAACCCTGCACGGGCAACTTCAAGAGGGTAGAGAAAGCGGCCCCGGTATTCCAGCCGACAGGGTTTTGGATCGGCTTGAAGCAAAATACAGTAAGCTCACAAAAGAATCCTGAGATTGCCCATGCAATGCGTATTTTCCCCACTCGCCGAGCTCGATCTCGAAGAGATCGGCGATTATATAGCCCGTGACAATCCGTCCCGCGCTGTTTCTTTTATTCGGGAAATTCGGGAACAATGCGCCAAAATCGTGCCTATGCAACACAGGTCGCACCCTTGCGCCAGGAGCTTGGTGAAGGTGTCCGTATGGCGCCTTCTGGGCACTACCTGATTTTCTTACACGGCAGATGTCGAAAGTATCAGAACGTATCTTGCACGGATCCCGCGACATACCTGTTTTGTTTGACGCATTCCCATTTACCATCCCGGCCTCCAAAGATTGAGTGGGACTCCCAATAAAAATGACCGGCAAAAACCGGTCATTTTTATTGGGAATTATTAAATCGTTTATTTCCCCCCAAGATGGAAGCCTGATATTTCTTTAATCAGCCTGCCTCCTGATAAAAGTGGGGATGTTCAAATCTTCTTCTTCCCGTCCCCGGCCGCCCCCGGTGATCATCTGGAGCAGTGTCCTTCTTTTAGACGGCGGCTGCTGGGAATCGGACTCCTCGTCGATCGATTCCATCCCCTGAGATGCTTCACCCATGGGGATTCTTTGCCGCACGCTTGGTGGAATCTGGAGAAGGTCGTAATCGATGGCCGGATTGATCCCTTCGGGCCTCAGTCGTCTCATGGGACGAACCGTCGATGCTTCGGCGGCCTTCTGCTGCTCGATCTTTCCAATGCCTGTCGCGATTACAGTGACGCGGATTTCGTCTTCCATCTTCTCGTCGATAACCATGCCCAGAATGATATTGGCTTCTTCGGTAACCTCTTTTTGAATGATCGAGAGGGCCTCTTCGAATTCATGCATGCCAAGATCGGGTCCGGCCGAGATGTTGATGAGGGCTGCGCGGGCGCCGTGAATCGAAATGTCTTCGAGAAGAGGGCTGGAAATGGCCTGCTGTACAGCCTGAGCGGCCCTGTTCTCGCCTCGTGCGACCCCTGTGCCCATCAATGCCAGACCCATTTCACCCATGACGGTCTTGACGTCGTTGAAGTCAACGTTGATGTAGCCCTGCTTAATTATCAGATCGGAAATGCCCTTTACCGCGTACAACAGCACATCGTCGGCCCGTTTTATCATGTCGAGGAAAGAGGACCGCTTGTCCGCCAGGCAAAGGAGACGATTGTTGGGAATGGTGATGAGAGTGTCCACCGTATCCTGGAGCGCTTTAAGGCCATCGGTGGCATTGCGCAGCCTTACCTTTCCCTCGACCATGAAAGGCTTTGTGACCACTGCCACCGTCAACGCGCCCATTTCCTTGCAGATCTGAGCCACGATTGGGGCCCCTCCGGTCCCTGTACCGCCGCCCAACCCGGCCGTTATGAAAACCATGTCGCTTCCGTCGACCGATTCGCGGATCTTTTCGATGTCCTCCTGGGTCGCTTTAGCCCCCATCTCTGGTTGTCCACCGGCGCCCAAGCCTTTGGTCAGATTGGTTCCAAGTTGGATTTTTACCGGTGCGAGATTTCTCTCGAGCACCTGCCAGTCGGTGTTCGCGGCAATAAAGTGAACTCCCTCGAGTCCGCCCCTGATCATGTTGTTAATGGCATTGCCGCCCCCGCCACCTATTCCCATAACAGTGATCTTGGCTCTGCTGCTGAGTCCGGCTTGTTCCATCGTCATCTGCTCCATTTTGCCCTTCCCCCTCTGTGTAGCTTTTCTCGCCATAATCTCTCCACCTGAAAAGCTCTCCTTATTCGAAACAGCTTGCCGCTCCACCCATCAACCAGCCCCACCCCGAAAGGAACCGGTGCCTGCGCAGGGCAAAGCCGCGTTCTACCAGAATTCTTTGCACCACCGCTTAAAAGCTTCCCATAAAGACCCGACCTTGCCGCGCGAATCCCGCATCGGCAAACCGCCGCCGCGGTCTTTTCCGTAAAGCAAAAGCCCCGCGGCCGTAGAATAAATCGGATTTTTAACCACGTCGCCCAGGCCGCCGAAATTGCAGGGGACCCCGATTCTGACCGGCAGTTCAAAGACACGCTCGGCCAGTTCGCGAATTCCAGGCAAAAGCGAAACCCCACCCGTCAGGACCACCCCTGCGTGCAGCATTTCGACAAAGCCCGACCGGACCAGTTCCCATTCGATAATTTCCAGGATTTCTTTGACCCGCGCCTCGATAATTTGCGTAAGAATCGACTTGGCAAGCTGACGCGGCTTCTGGCCGCCAACCGAGCCGACCTCGATCACATCCTGCTGGCTGACCATTTCAGCCAGTGCGCACCCGAACTTTTTCTTGATCTTTTCGGCTTCGTCCATCGCACACCGGAGCCCTACCGAAATATCCGAAGTGATGTGGTTGCCGCCAAGCCCGACAACGGTGGAATGCCTGATGGCGTTATTTTGAAAAACCGCGATCTCGCTTGTTCCTCCCCCGATATCCACCAGGGCGACCCCAAGATGTTTTTCGTCGGCGTCCAGTACCGCACCACTCGATGCCAGAGACTCCAGGACAACGTCCTGCACCTGGAGTCCGGCCCGTTCGCAGCATTTCACGATGTTTTGAATCGCACTCGTTATTCCGGTAATTATGTGGACCTTTGCCTCCAGCCGAACTCCAGCCATGCCGATCGGATGGAGAATGCCATCCTGATCGTCGACGATATACTGCTGGGGCAGAACGTGCAAGATTTGCCTGTCGAATGGAAGGGCGATCGTTTTTGCCGCATCCAGGACCCTGGAAATATCCGACTGTGTGACCTCGCGATTCTTAATAGCTATCACGCCGTGGCTGTTCAGGCTCTGGACGTGGGTCCCGGCAACGCCGGCGTAAACCGACGAAATATCGCATCCGGCCATAAGTTCGGCTTCTTCGACCGCTTTTTTTATGGAATGAACCGTCTGGTCTATGTTTACGACGACCCCGCTCCTCAGGCCGGTCGATGGATAAGTCCCCACGCCCACGATATCCATGCCTTCCGTGGTGACTTCTCCTACGACGGCACAGACTTTGGTGGTTCCAAGGTCCAGACCGACGATCAGTTCCTCTTTCTTGCTCATTAGGATCCTTTCAAAACCCCTCAGATCCGAGTCTTTGCCGGAACATTGCGCTGTTCAGACGCATCATCGATCAACCGGGCTGTCTGGCCTGCCCCTGAGCAGATTTGGGGGTCGGAAACCGGCCTTCCAGATATGCCTTGCCAGGATAGTCAAGGTCGATCCGGTTTACAAGATCGGTCCAAGCCCGCTCGTTCAGGGTATTTATTACCTTCCTCAGCTTCACGATCTTTTGCTCGAAAAGGTCCTTCCCGATATCGACCGGGACAGCCCTTTCACCAAGGACCAGGGTGAATCCGTTCTCGCTCCACGAACATTCATCTATGGCGGTTCCCGCCAGCCAGCTTTTCGAATGATCGATGGCAGCCAAAAGTTGCCTTATCAGCCCCAGGTTGCGCGCAGGGACCTGATCCCCCGCCCTGAGATTAGGGTCGCAAAGTCCGGTTATGAGAGGCAGTGTCCCCCTGGCATCGGCGGCCACCTCGGAGAAAAGGAAGCCGTCAAGGTCCATCAGCATGTATCTGTCGCCGCATTTGACAACGGCCGCCGGTTCGCGCTCGACTATCGTCACCGCGATGCGGCGGCGGGAATCGAACCTGACGGAAGCATCTTTGATCGCCGGGACCATCTTCAGGCGCTCGGCCAGCGGACCCAAACCTATGCTCAGGGTACATTGGCCTCTTTTCAGGCCCATGGTATTCAAAATCTCGGTGCGTTCGAGCTTTTTTAGTCCGGTAATTTCGATTTGCTCGAGTTTGCACCAGGGAGCTTCCAGTATTTTGCAATAAACCCTGGAAAGACCGGCTCCGAGTAATACTACAAGGCAAAATCCCGTAAAAACGATAAAAAAATCATGAAATGCACGAAAATTACCCTTCAGGCGCTTGAGCGTGCTCTCCTGATATCTGTTTTTTCTATTTTTCTTGGATTTTATCATCTGGCCGGGCTTCTTCAGAGTTGCTTCAGTATACGAATTTCCCGTTCCAAACGCACGCCAAAAGTTTTAAAAACTTCATTTTCTATCTTCTCTATCAGGCTGACAATGTCGCTGGCCCTGGCATTGCCTCGATTGACGATCCAGTTCGCATGCTTGCTGGAAACCTCCGCGCCCCCCAGCCGATAGCCTTTCAGCCCGGCTTTGTCTATGAGCGCCCCGGCGCATTGGCCCGCGGGATTTTTGAAAACCGACCCGGCGCAGGGAAAGCGCAGGGGCTGGGTCCGCTTGCGGTGTTGAACAATCTGCTCCGCGCGTGCTCTCAAAATCTCGCTGGAGCAAGGTCCCAACTCGAAACAGGCGCCCAGAACGATGCTGCCTTCCGTAATGCCCATCGTGCGATAGCCCGGGTTCAGCTCATCCCTGCGGACAGGCCGCCTGGCGCCGTCCGGGTGCACCACATCGACCTCGATAAGATGGTCGGAGATAGCGGCCGAAGGTGTACCGGCGTTCATTACGATTGCTCCACCCACTGTGCCCGGAATCCCGGTTAGCGTTTCAAGACCCTGCAAGCCATTTTCGATACAGTACCCGATAAGTTCCCCGATCTTTATTCCAGCCCCCGCGTAAAGGGCCGTCCGGTTTTGCCGCTCGCTGCGCACCAATTTATTGCAGGCGAGGTGAAGCTGAATGACCGCCATTTCGGAAGGTCCGTCGGGAGCGAGCACGTTGCTCCCGGCGCCAAGGACCAGGAACGGGATGCCAAACTCTCGAAGAGTGCCCAAAAGAGCGCAAAGCGCCCTTTCACTTTGCGGACGGGCGAGCAGCCGCACCGGTCCCCCCACCCTGAACGTAGTGTGGCGGGCGAGCGGTTCGTCGAAGCGAAATTCGACGTCCGGGACTGATTCAAGAGCGGAGCGGATGTTCATTTCCTGCCTCGGCTAAAAGAGGATGTGGACCTTCGGCCACCGACCCGTTCGGACCCCGGAGATCGAGCTTTTGGAGTAGCGATTCGCCTACCTGCGGGATGCTGCCGGCCCCGAGGGTCATGACGACATCCCCCGGCTTGACGATCGAGAGCAGCTTATCGGACATCTCTTCCAGGGTCGGACAAAAATAAAGCTCGTGGTGGCCGTGGGCCGCTATCTCTTCGACCAGCATACGCCCGGTGATACCCGGTATCGGTTTTTCACTCGCCGCGTAGATTTCGGATATGAGAAGCGTGTCGCAGTGATAGAAGCACCTCGAAAACTGCTCCCGCAGGGCCTGTGTCCGGCTGTAGCGGTGCGGCTGGAACGCTACAACGCGGCGTCGGTCGGGGTAGCAGCTTGCAAGTGTTTCCAGGACCGCCCTGATTTCGGTCGGGTGATGGCCATAGTCGTCCAGGACCAGCACTCCACCGGCTTCTCCCTTTATCTGGAACCGGCGCTGAACTCCGGTCATATCGTGGAGCCCGGCCTGAACGGCAGGCCATGGTATTTCCAACTCATGTGCCACCGCAACCGCCGCAAGCGAATTGAGCACGTTATGGCGCCCGGGAATCCGGATCTCCATCTCGCCCAGTTCTTTGCCTTCGTGATAGGCCCTGTAGGTGCTGCACAGGCCGCTGGTCTTGACCTGCCGCGCCTGGAAATCCGCCTGCGAAGAGAACCCGTATGTCGTAAACCGCTTCTCGATGCGGGGCAGAACGGCCTGGATGTTTTCGTCCTCGAGGCACAAGATCGCCCGGCCGTAAAAAGGAATTTTATTTATGAACTGAAGAAAAGTATCGCGTATGTGGCCGATGTCCCGGTAGAAGTCCAGGTGTTCGAGGTCTATGTTGGTGACCACGGCGATAGTAGGCTGAAGCAATAGGAACGTGCCGTCGCTCTCGTCGGCTTCGGCTACCATGAACTCGCCGCTGCCCAGCTTGGCGTTAGTGCCCCAGGCATTCAGCCTCCCCCCGATTACCACTGTCGGGTCGAGGCCGCCCCGCGCCAGGACCGTGGAGACCATCGAGGTGGTCGTCGTCTTGCCGTGCGCCCCGGCCACAAGGACCGAATATTTGAGGCGCATCAACTCTGCGAGCATCTCTGCGCGTCGGATCAGGGGGACCTTTGGGAGCTTTCGAGCCGCCTGGTATTCAATATTTTCCTCTGAAATGGCCGAGGAGACCACCACTACGTCAGCCCCTTGAAGGTTTCCGGGATCGTGTCCCGAATAGATAGTAGCACCCGATCGAGCAAGGCGTTTCGTTAAGTCCGAGACTTTCTGGTCCGAGCCGCTCACCTTGTAGCCAAGGTTTAGCAAAAGCTCGGCTATCCCGCTCATCCCGATACCGCCGATCCCGATGAAGTGAACATGTTGATAGCGTTTAAACATATTTGTCCATTCGTTTCTCGCTGCTCCTCGCTATGCTCATTAGAAGACCAATGGCCAGGCAGTTGGCAAGAAAAGCGCTTCCCCCATAAGATATGAAGGGAAGCGGCATGCCCTTTGTCGGTACCAGCCCCAGCACGACCCCCATATTGAGCAACGCCTGCAAAGAGAGCAGCATTGTTAGTCCGAGCGCGAGAATGCTTCCGAGTAGATCCGAAGAATCTCTGGAAATCCGCAAACCCGTGCGAAAAAGGAAAAAAAAGAGCAAACAGGTCACGACAATCCCCACGAACCCCAGTTCCTCTCCTATTACTGCCAGGATGAAGTCGGTGTAGGATTCGGGCAAGTAGAGCAATTTTTGCTGGCCGGCGCCCAGCCCCTTGCCGAAAAAACCGCCCGAGCCCACGGCTATCCATGCCTGAATGAGCTGATACCCCGAAAGCAGGGGATCTCCCCAGGGATTGAGAAAGGCATCCCACCGGGCGCGGCGGTACGGAACCAGGTAAACGAACTTGTAGACTCCCAGGGCGACAAAGGGCGCCATGAGGAAGAAGTAGCGGCACGGGACCCCGGCTGTCGCCAGAATGATGACCGTGAGAACCACGAACATGAAGGTGGTCCCAAAGTCGGGCTCCCTGAGCAGGAGGGCGCTGAAGACGGCGCACAGGATTACGAAGGGCCAGAAGGTTACGCGCAGTTCCTTGATTCGGTCCTGCTTTTTGGCCAGCGCATTGCTCATGAAAAAAACCCAGGCTACTTTAGCGAACTCGGCCGGTTGGAGATGGAAGCTGCCGAGGCTGAACCATCGCCGGGCGTTGTTGTATTTTGCTCCAAGCCCGGGGATCAGGACCGCGAGGAGTAAAGCGAGCATGCCGAGCAGAATGGGGCCCCCATAATTCTTATACGACCGGTAAGAGGTGCGGCTCACCATGTAGATGATAGGGAGGCCAAGCATAACGCAAAAAAGCTGGCGTTTGAGATAATGGTTCGGGTCGGAGAACTTCGTCAGGGCCGGAATCGAGCTGGCGCTGTAGATCATTATGAAACCGAAGGAAATCAGCAGGGACACCTCGACCCACAACTGGATCTCCAGGGTAAGGGGCTTCCAGGTTGAGCCCTGTTTTTCCCTCGCATCGGCGTCTATAGCCGAAGGAGCGTCTATGGCCGATCTAGACAATCCGTCCCCCGATCTCCCCAATGGACTCACCCATCACCAAGCCCCATCGCCAAACTTTTGAGATACTCCACTTCACCCATCACCAAGCCCCATCGCCAGCCGCTTAAAATGCTCACCCCTTTGTGCGTAGCCCTCATACTGGTCAAAAGAGGCGCACGCGGGTGATAGCAAGATGATGTCACCAGGCTCAGCCCGGCTGAGCGCCTCTTCGAAGGCCGATCTCAAATCCGGCCGAAGCGTTGCCGGGACCTTTCCGGATAATTGGCTGAAAATTCTTGGACCGGCCTCTCCAAAGGCGAAAATTCCTTTGCCCCTGGCGGTGAGCGGCGCAATCAACGGTTCGTAGCTCCCCAGTTTATCCCTTCCACCAAGCAAAAGCAGCACTGGCCGGTCGAATCCTTCCAAAGCCTTGACGACCGCGCCAACGTTGGTCCCCTTGGAGTCGTCGTAGAAATCGATTCCTTTCCAGTTGCGCACCCACTCGACCCTGTGAGCGAAACCGCCGAATTCGTCAACTGCCGCCTGGATCGCTGCGGCGCCGGCATCCATGGACAAGGCGGCTAAAGCTGCGGCCATTACGTTTTCACGGTTATGGGCGCCCTGGAGTCCACTTTTTGCCAGGCCAATCTCGAATTGCCCTTTGCCCGGTACTGCCACCCTTATCCCGCCATCCGAAAGGTGGGCGTTTGCGGCCGGGTCCGAACCGCTGAAGGTCAGTATATTACCCGGAATTTCTTCTGCGTGCTCCAGGCAAACCGGGTCGTCGCTGTTGATTATGGCGAAATCCCGCCCGTTCTGGCGCCGAAAAAGAGATAGCTTGGAAGCCGCGTAAGCATCGAAGTCCTTGTAACGGTCAAGGTGGTCTTCAGTTACGTTCAGCAAGACCCCCGCATCAGGCCTGAAGGTGGAAGCGGTATCAAGTTGGAAGCTGCTGATCTCGAGTACGAGAACGTCGGCATAAACTCCGGAAAGTATCCACTCGCTGAGAGGCGTCCCAATGTTGCCGCCAAGGAAAGGGTGCCTTCCGGCCCGTTTGAGCATTTCAGCAATGAGAGCGGTTGTCGTCGTCTTACCATTGGTCCCGGTCACGGCGATCACCGGTAGGTTGACCTGCCGCCATGACCACTCGAGTTCGCCGACTATCTCGATTCCCCGGCTTCGCGCCTCTTCGAGCGGTTCGATATCCAGTGGAATGCCGGGGCTAACGACTATCCGGTCCGCCTCGAGAAAATCCTGGAGCCGATGAGACCCCAGGTTCAGTGTGCAGCCGGCCTGCTCAAGGGGGTCCAGAACGCCGTTGAATTGACTGCGGGAGCGCAGGTCCGTCGCACTCACTTCGGCTCCCCGGCTTCGGAGTAAAGCGCATACCGCCCGGCCTGATTTGCCGGCCCCGACTACGAGCGTTTTTTCGCGGCTCTGTCCAGCTCTCACTCCCACTCCCTCACCATCGCCTCAACGACCCTTTCCATTGTCATCGCGCGGGACCCCTTGACCAGGACCCAGGCCCCGTCAGGCATAACCCGCCTTAGGAAATCAACCGCCTCGGCATGATTGCCGGCGTGAAAGCACAGGGACTCGTCGAGTCCGGCTGCCTGCGCTCCTTTGAGAATATCGTTGCCGAGGGTCCCCATGGCGATCAGCCCGCCCGGTTTTGCAGCCCCTATTCTCCGGCCCAGTTCATAGTGAAGGGCAGGGCCCTCCGGACCAAGCTCGAGCATCTCTCCAAGCACTGCCACGAAAGGACTGCCCGCACTTGCGGCAAGGACCGCCTCCACGGCGGCGGCCATCGAGCCGGGATTGGCGTTATAGGTATCGTCGACCAGGAATCCCCCGCCTGGCAGCTTCAGGCAGTTCATGCGCTGACCCAAGGGTTCGTAGTTCGAAAGACCGGCTCCGACCTCTTCGGCCGAAGCCCCGGCGCCCAAGGCCGCTGCCGTTGCTGCAAGGGCATTTTGCGCATAGTGTATGCCCATGACCGGGAGGGATACGGGTATCTGGAAACCGAAGGCGTTGATTCGAAATGAGGTGCTTTGTCTGGAAACAACGATTTGCGAACACACGGATACATCGGCCGCGCCGTTTTTAAGAGAGAAGGTGATTTTCCGTGCCTCAATCCTTTCGGCAAAATGAGAAATCCTGGGGTCGTCCGAATTCACAACGGCAACGCCGTCCGGTCCCAGCGATTTCCAGATTTTCCCCTTTTCTTCCATGATGAGATCGATAGATTGGAGCCCCTCAAGATGAGCCGGGTGCACATTGGTTATGACCGCGGTAGTCGGGGCGCCGATTTGCGCCAGCCGCTCCATTTCCCCCGGGGCGTTTATTCCCATTTCCACCACGGCCAGGTCGTGCTCTTCGCTCAGTTCCAGGAGCGTGAGTGGAAGGCCGATCAGGTTGTTGTAGTTGCCCCGGTTTTTGAGCACTTTGCGGGTCCGGTCGAAAATCGCCGAGATCATCTCCTTGGTGCTGGTCTTGCCGTTGCTGCCGGCAACGGCGATCACCGGGATATCGAACTTCATCCGGTGGCGCCGTGCAAGTTCTCCGAGCGCATAAAGGGTGTCGCCCACCCTGATGACGGCGGCGGAAGTATCCGAAGGCAAGTCGACACGTTCGGATACGACGACCGCTCGCGCGCCCTTGCCGGCAGCCTCCGCCACGAAGGCGTGACCATCCTGGTTCTCTCCGCAAAGGGCAATGAAGCAGTCTCCCTGCGCAATCTTGCGCGTATCCGTGGAGATCGCCCCTACGGGAGCGCCGGGATCCCCGGAAAGCACCTCGCCTCCCGCAGCCTCAGCCAGTTCTGCCACAGTCCTGAACATCTTTTCTATCGTCTCCGGATTATGCGGATCTCTCGATTCGGTCAAAGTACTCCCTCACGACCAGCCGGTCGTCAAAGGCGTGCCTGATAGTTCCAACGATTTGATACGTTTCGTGACCCTTTCCTCCGATGAAAATCGTATCACCGGGGCGGGCAAGATCGAGCGCAAGCCCAATCGCCTTTCGCCTGTCAACCTCCCGGATGTATCCCTTTGAGATGTATTTCCCTACGCAGGCTCCCAATCCGGCGTCCTTCTGTGAGATGTCTGTCCCCAGTCCGATTCCAGCGGCCCCAGCCTGTTTTACACCTGCCTCGATCTCGTCGATGATATCATCGGGCCTCTCAGACCGGGGATTGTCGCTCGTGACGACTACGACGTCGGCCCGCTCTGCGGCCACCCTGCCCATGATCGGCCTCTTTCCCCTGTCCCGGTCGCCGCCGCAACCAAACACCGCGATAAGCCTTTTTTCCGTCATTTCCCGAAGGCAGGCGAGCGCCTTTTCCATTGCGTCAGGGGTATGGGCGTAATCCACAATCACCTGAAAGCCGCACCGGTCCGGGATTGCCACGCGCTCGAGGCGGCCGTCCACAGACGAAAGCGCCCGAATGCCCTCCTCGATGGCCTCCCGGGAAATACCCAACGACTCTGCCGCCGATGCCGCAGCCAGAATGTTATAGAGGTTCAATCTGCCCATCAGTTGGGAATCAACCCTGATTTCTCCGTGCGATGTTTGGACCTTTGCGTGGATACCCCCGGGGCTGAACCGGATCTCGCCGGCGAAAACTCTGTCTGCCTCCCTCGCATGATCGCCCGCTTCGGAATCGATCCGCTGCGCAGGGGTGAAAGAGACGCCGGCCGAGTAGCCTATGACTTTAGCCGCGCGGGTCCCGTTTCCAATGATTCTTCTTCCGTAATCGTCATCCTCATTAATCACAGCCACCGAAACACCCGGGTCGAGGTAGGAGGAGAAAAGGAGCTTCTTAATGGAGAAATACTCCTCCATTGTCGAATGAAAATCAAGATGGTCCTGGGATAAATTGGTGAAGACGCCCGTGCGGAACTTGCACCCCGAGATCCTGCCAAGGGCGAGGGCGTGAGAGGAAACCTCCATCACCACATGCGTGACCCCGTCCCGGAGCATACTGGAAAAAATTCTCTGGAGATCCAGGGACTCGGGCGTGGTCATGGAGGCCGGGATTTGATTGCCCCCCCACCTGTAGGCGAGCGTGCCAAGGACCCCTGGATTAAAGCCGCCGCACCGAAGAATGCTTTCGATGAGAAGCGAAGTGGTTGTTTTTCCATTCGTTCCGGTTATTCCAATGAGGTCGAGTCTGGAGGCCGGATGATCGTAGAAGTTCGCCGCTATCGAGGCAAGCGCCGCGCGCGGGTCCCGCACCCGCACAAAAGCGGCTGAAAGACGGGCGGGCGCCTCGGTTTGCGCAACAATCGCCACCGCGCCCCGCGACACGGCGTCGTCGATAAAATCACGTCCATCCACATGGGTTCCCGGAATGCAGACGAAAAGGCTTCCTTTCACCGCCTGCCTGCTGTCGTAGCACACGCCTGAGACCGCAACGTCCAGGCCCCCGCTCGTGCCGGCAATCTCCATACCCTCTATTAAATGCTCAAAAGTCTTCATCGGTTCGTTATCCACGCCCCCGCGCGGGGGGCGGCTGACGGCTCCCGGGAATCGCGCCGGCGGATTTTCGCTAATTTAAAGAATGAAGCGGGCTCAAGCCCACAATTGGACCGGACAAAAGGGCATCACTACGGCGGTCCGGCTAATAAACCACTGCTTTCTGCTCGTTTAGCCTGAGAGAGTATTTCCCGGGCGATTCGACGCGGGTTGCCTTCTGTGCCGGCTGAGCTTTCTTCGCATCAATTGTGACGGCCCCGGGATTTTTCTTTGAAGCCGGTTTCTTCGAAGCTGTTCTCAGGGCCGAACTGGCGCCCGGTTTTTCGCCGGCAGCTTTATTGCCGCCGTGGGTCTGTTTAAGACCGGTGGACGAGGCTTTTGTCATGTGGATGTCGACACTTGGCGCGGTGTTTGGTGCAGAAGGCATGACTCCCAGGTATGGCAGGACTTTTTCGGCGACATTCCGGAAAACCGGCGCCGCAACAACTCCGCCGTAAATTGATCCCTGAGGTTCGTGAACAACTACGGTAATTACCAGTTTGGGCTGTTCAGCCGGGACAAACCCTGTAAAAACCGCGGTGTATTTGTTCGAAGCGTAACGCTTAGTCGTGTTATCCATTACCTGAGCCGTTCCAGTTTTGCCTGCCACCGTGTAACCCTCGGGGGCCGCACTGACCCCGGTGCCCCCTTCCTGGGTTACAAGCATCATCATAGCACGAACCTGGTCGGCTGTCTTCTTCTGGATTACCCGGTGGGTTTTGACCGATTGGAATTGTTTGATAGATTGGCCCTGGGAGTCAACAATGTTGCCTGCGATTATCGGAGGGCAATACTGTCCGCCGTTGGCAAGAATTGCGACGGCATTAGTGAGTTGAATGCTGGTGACTCCGATACTCTGTCCAAAGCCGGTTACGGCAAGGTCGATCGGCCTCCACTTCTTCGTGGGTCTCAGAAGCCCTTTGAATTCTCCAGGCAGGTCAATACCCGTGGGAGCTCCGAAGCCGAAGTCGTGAATATAGCGGCCGTATTTTTCCGCTCCGACATGGAGCGCAATCTTGGCTGCTCCAATGTTGCTCGAATACTTGATTACTTCGGGCATGGTGAGCCAGCCGAAAGTATGGACGTCCTTGATGGAGTGGCCCGCCAGGATGGCCCTGCCGCCTTCGCAGTAAATCCGGTCCACCGGGCGCACCATGCCCTGATCGAGCGCGGCGCTCATCAGGAAAACCTTGAAGGTCGAACCGGGCTCAAAGGCATCCGAAATGGCGTGGTTGCGGCCGAGTTCCTCCTTCGGGTCCTTTTTCTCCGGAATGATGTTGGGGTCGAAAAACGGCCAGCTTGCCATGGCGAGCACTTCCATGGTCTCGGCATCCATGACCACCACTTCCGCCGATCTTGCATTGTACTTCTGCGCCGCCTTCTCCAGTTCGCATTCGGCAGTGTATTCGATAAAAGCGTCCAGAGTAAGCTGTACCCCACAACTCTCGGCAGGCTCGGGAGGCGCCGACGAGTTGAGCCACAGTCGCTTGCGCCCGCCGTCCCTCAGTTCGGAGACCGGGATAGGCTTGCCCTGGAGCACTTCATCGAAAGATTTTTCAATGCCCTCTATTCCGGCGCCGTCAATATTTACGAAGCCCACCACCTGGCCGCCAACCTGCCGGTAAGGGTAGAACCGCTTGTATTCGTCCGTGAGGTTAAGCCCGGGCGCTTTTAATTTCTCTATTTCAATTGCCTGCTGATCGGTGAGCTGGCGTTTCAACCAGACGAAATGGTTGGATGAAGTGATTTTTTTCTCGATGTCCCTGGTTGGTTCCCCCAGGATGGGGCCGAGAAGGGCCGCGGTTTTCACCGCGTTTGGGATGTGTGCCCCGAAAGCATAAAGCGAGCGTTGAGGGACCGAGTAGGAGAGGACCCGCCCCTTTCTATCGTAAATGGTGCCTCTGTAGGCCGGGACTGTGAACCTGGTGTTCAAACAGGCATTGGCGCGCGCCACCCAGAACGAGTGCTCGATCACCTGTAGGCAAAAGGCTTTGCCTACAACGATGCACAGGCCCGCAATGATCACGAGGTGGAAGAGCACGCGGCATGACCAGTAGCGGGAGTTCAGAAATTTCCGCGGCTCGCGCCTCTCCATTGTTGCCCCCCGAATTAAGTTGCGCGGTTATTTTTCAAGCTGCGCTAGTGCATCATCACTTTCTGGTCGGGCCTTGGCGACGCCAGGCCGAACTGGTTCAGGCCAATCTCGCCGAGGCGCTGCGGGTCCCGAAACCGGGACCACTCAATTGTCAGCTTTCTCTGAACCGTACTGTAGAGTTCGCTTTCTTCATAAATTTTTGAAAGCCGGTAACCGTTCTGAATCTGCTGAACATAGAGCCAGACGTAAAAAACGGCGCAGATGACGAAGACACCCCCCAGAAAAAGCGCCGACGCCAGCCAGGCCCAAATGCGCACAGGCGCAGGGGCCTTTTGCAAAGACCTGAAATCACTCTCCGACTTTATGCCGGGCATTGCGCGTTCTTTTAATATCCTCATTGGCTACCGGCCGCCCGAAAAGTGAAAGGGTGATGAGACTCAACTTGGTAGGAGCCCTCAACAATGTGCGCTGAGGGCTAAAACCCACCCGCGTGCATGTTTCCCCAGGGATGCGGCTGAGAGCTGAAACCCCGTGTGCCGGGCCGGCTCAAAGGTCCCATTCCGGCCGCCTGCGACCGGGATCGGCGCCATGGAAGTCCCTCGAAAAGGTACGCCCCATAGGCCCGAAGAATATATCCGCCCTGGTCATCTGATTTGAGAACTGGAACTCGCAATAATCGGCGAGGTCGCGCCTGGAAAGAAGACGGGTTGAAGGGCATCCGCTTCTTGAACACCTTTTCTTCAAAGCTTTTGCCTGCATGTTTGCGTCCTTTCCTGCTCTAAAATTGTCCGTAAATTCGACTGTCCTGTTCGTCCGTGAACGCCCGATGAGGCCGCCGGCAGTTTTTCCATTCATAAAAAAACCTTTTCCCCCTAAGGCTCGGCGGCCTCTCCCGCTTGAAGGAAGAAGTTTCCGGACACCCCCCGAGGTCGTCCGGAAACTCGCTTCTTCCCTCCCCCGTAAAACCCCCCTACTGAGATGACCCCCCTTTGAGATAAACTCTTGCGGGGGGTCAAACCGGCTAACTCTCCTCCGAGCCCCCTCAAACCCGGAGGAAAAAAAGCCGTGGCGCCAACTTATTCGTGGGTGGCGGTTTGTGACTGGTGATTAGCCACCAATCACCTGCCGCCACTATTCACTAGCCCACTTCTCAACCGCCCTGAGCCTTGCGCTGCGCGCGCGTGGATTTCGCTCGACTTCATCCGGCGAAGGCCGGAGAGCTTTTTTTGTAAGGGGCCGAACAAGCGGCCTTCCTTCACACACGCACGTGGCGCGCTCACGCGGACAGCGGCACGACCGTGCCCAATCCCTGAACATGTCCTTTACTATCCGATCCTCGAGTGAATGGAAGGCGACCACGCAAAGTCTTCCTTCGGACTTGAGAACATCGAGGGCTTCGGGCAAAAAACGCTGCAGGGAATCGAGTTCCCGGTTCACAGCTATCCGCAGGGCCTGAAAAGTACGGGTGGCCGGATGAATCCTGAAAGAGTCCCTTGTTGCCGGGACGGCTTTGCGTATCAGTTCTGCAAGCTGGAGCGTGTTGTCGATGCGGCCCGCTCTCCTTGCCGCCACGATAGTGCGCGCGATCCTTCTCGAAAGCCTTTCCTCCCCGTACCGGTAGATCAGGTCGGCAAGGTCCTTTTCAGGCAACGTGTTGACCAGATCTGCCGCTGTTTGAGGCAAGTCGCGGTCCATGCGCATGTCGAGCTGTCCTTCGTACATGAAACTAAATCCCCGTTGTGGCTCTTCGATCTGAAAACTCGAAACCCCCAGGTCGGCTACGATTCCGTCGACCTGCCCGATGCCGTGTTCGTGGAGGACCTGGCGGATATCGGCAAAATCGGCCTTTTCCAAAATGAGCCTTTGTCCATATCCGGCAAGCCTTTCGCGTACACGTTCTATCGCTTCCAAATCCCAGTCCAGGCCGAGCACGACCCCGTCTGGGGCGCTTTCATCCAGGATGGTCCGGGCGTACCCCCCTGCTCCAATCGTGCCGTCGACATAAACGCCTCCCGGTTTGCAATTTAGAAGCTCTGCCACCGGTCCCAGCATGACCGGAATATGTTGACTTTTCCTTGGGCCTTCACCCATACTAGATGATGCTCGCTATTTCTTGCATTACCTTTGCCGAGTTTACCTTGTCGCGCTCGGCCTGAAGCTCATAAGCGGACTTGTCCCAGATCTCAAAGCTCGAAAGCGTTCCGACAAACATGACATCCTGGTTCAGGTGCGCTTCGTCACGAAGCAGGGGGGGAATAAGAATTCGCCCCTGGTTGTCGATCTCACAATCCTCAGCACACGAAACGAAAAGCCGCAGGAAGGACCGATGATCCGGGTTAACCTGAGAAAGATGATCCGTCGCTTTGGCTTCGATCTCCTCCCACTTATCGGGTGGATAGGCGATGAGGCACTCTTCGATTTTGGTAAGGACGAGAGCGTTAGTTTTTTGAAGAACGTCCTTGAATTTCGTGGGTATACGGAGGCGTCCCTTGGCGTCGAGCTTTGCGAGTGAGCGTCCCTTGAACTTGGTGGGTTTGTTTTCGCCTTCCACTTTTCGCCCCTTTTGCCCACAATTTACCACTTGACTCACTTATAGGGAATAAAATCCGTTTGTCAAGTGATTTATGTGCCTGTGCGTCCGGGTCATGAAAAATAATCTGAAACCCGGCTGGGCAGTCCCGGCCCAAAAGGCCCTGAACCGTATCCGGATGCCGGCGCCGCCTTCCTCCGCGTCTCCTCGCCAGGACTGATTCACCGTGCTTTTTTCCGATTTCCGTTGGACAGGCGTGCCCCGTGTGATGTAAATCTGTAGTGTTTGATTCGAACAGGGAACCGGAAGCACCGCCTTCCACGGCGGCGCAAATGCATGAGGGGGATTCAATGGAGAGGACACTTGGAATAATCAAGCCCGACGGGGTGGGCAAGGGGGTGACCGGAGAGGTCGTCAGCCGCCTTGAAAAGGCCGGTCTCAGGATTTGCGCGTTAAAGATGATACGGCTCAGCACCGAGCAGGCCCGGATGTTCTACGCGGTACACAGGGACCGGCCGTTTTACGCCTCGTTGGTCGAGTTCATGACCTCGGGGCCGGTCGTTGTAATGGTGCTCGGAGGTGAAAACGTCATCCGGCGCTACAGGGAACTGATGGGGGCCACCAACCCCGCGGAAGCCCTGCCGGGTACGATCAGACGCGACTTTGCCAGTGATGTCGAAAGAAACGTCGTTCATGGTTCTGACGCCCCTGAGACAGCGGCTCAGGAGATAAAGTTCTTTTTCAACGATCTGGAAATCCACTTTTGAGTCACTGTTAAAAGGCAGCATCAGTACCTAATGTCCCGTTGGGACACCCTGAACCATGAAAAGACCCATGGGCGGGCTATAAGCGGAGCGCAGCCCACCAAGTCTTTTCGAAAAACGGAAAGAGGAGTCTAGAGATGAAAGGCCGGCGTCGAATCGGGAAGCTGAGAGCTGTTGCGGGAATGGTAGGACTTCTTTTTGCGGTCTGCGGCTGCACCTCGGTGCAAACGACAAACAAAGCGCAGGAGAGCGGCGTATACATCCAGGAAAAACAGCAGGCGCCTCCTCTCAACAACGCCGGCCCCGCTCAGGCGAGTCTAAACTTTCCCTACATTCCGCCGCCGAACAGCATCGACCTTTGCGGTGAGCCGGTCCCGCTCGAAAGACAGGATGTATATGAGCGTTTCGACAAGGAATTTACGCTGGTCGTCTATAATCATGCCCAGGTCTATCTTTGGCTGAAGAGGATGGAGCGCTATTTTCCGGCAATCGAGGAACGTCTCCGCTCCCACAATTTGCCTGACGATTTGAAGTACGTGGCTATTGTGGAAAGTGACCTTCTTCCGAACGCCTGCTCTCCCAAGGGAGCGGCCGGGCCGTGGCAGTTCATGCCGAGCACGGGGTCGGCCTACGGACTGGACCAGAGAGGATCGGTCGACAAAAGGTACGACTTCGAACGTTCAACCGACAGCGCGTTCCTTCTTTTGAACGATCTGCACAGAAAATATAACAGCTGGTCTCTGGCTATTGCGTCCTATAACTGCGGGGACAAGCGTATCCTCGAAGAATCTCGAGTGCAGGGTGTACGGGACTATTACGATATGAAGCTGCCGGTGGAAACCGAGCGCTACGTCTTTCGAATTCTTGCGGTAAAGGCGGTGTTGAGCAACCCGCGCCTGTACGGATACGATTTGCCCAAGGGATGGGGATACCAGCAACTCAGGCCGGACAAGGTGAATGTCTCGCTCTCCAAGCCTGTGTCGATTCAGACGATAGCGAGCGCGGCCGGGACGACATACCGCGAAATCAAGAGTTTGAACCCGAGTTTCCGCTCGGACTCCATACCTGCAGGCAATATTGAAATTAATCTTCCTGCGGGGTCCGCGCAGGCATTCCAACAGAACTTCAACAGGCCCGTGGCGACCCCGGTCGTTGACACAGGTGCGGGCTCTGAAAGCGTTATAGCGGAGCGGGAGGACTCGCCTGCGCCTGTTGTCCATGCTGCGGCCCCGGCCAAGGCCGTGGCGTCCGCTCCGGCCGCAACGGCAAAGCCTTCCAAAGCACAGCAGAAGACACGGGAGAAAATTTACGTGGTAAAGAAAGGGGATAGCCTCTCGACCATTGCCCAGCGCAACGACGTGAGCACGCATGAACTGAAAGCCGCAAACAAGCTTAAGGAAGCCGACGATCTGACACCGGGACAAAAATTGCGGATCCCCTGAGGGCGGATACCGATGTGCTCTCGTCCCAACAGATTTGGCTCTTGTCTCAAAATGGTTAGTTTTGATCTCAAACTATTTAGCTTTGATCTCAAAATATCCGGCAGAAGCAACCGGGTGAGCACGCAGATTATCGAAGGGACCTGATGAGAAAAACGGGTTTGCTCTTTGACGATAGATTCCTGCTGCACAAGACCGGGCCCGGGCACCCGGAAGCCCCCGAGAGGCTGATTGTTATCATGCGCGCTCTCGAGGGAGCCGGACTTATCCCCAAGCTCATCCCTATTCCAGCCACTCCCGCCAAAATGAAATGGATAGAGAAAGTACACTCGCCCCGCTACATCTACAGGTTCGAAGAGGCCTGCATGCTCGACCTTGGCGAACTGGACAGCGCGGACAACCGCATCAGTCCGGAAAGCTACGATACGGCAGTGCTCGCTGTCGGCGGGATTCTCAACGCGGTCGATATGCTGATGCAGGGAAAGATCGACAACGCCTTCTGCGCCGTACGGCCGCCGGGCCATCACGCTGAAGAGAATAAGGCGCTCGGGTTCTGTTTCTTCAACAATGTCGCGATTGCGGCCAGGTACCTTCAAAGCCAGTGGAAGGTAGAGCGAATAGGGATTGTTGATTTCGACGTTCACCATGGCAACGGGACGCAGCACATTTTCGACCGGGACCCCAATGTCTTCTATTATTCGATTCACGAACACCCGTCTTTTGCCTTTCCCGGCACGGGGCGCGAATTCGAAAGGGGCACGGGCCCGGGCCTGGGGACGACTCTGCATTCCGTAATCCTTCCCGGCCAGGGGGACGATGAGTTCAAGCGCAGAATGGTGCATGACCTGATTCCGGCCTTCGAGGAATTCATGCCCGAAGTGATCCTTGTCTCTGCGGGTTTCGACGCTCACTTCGAAGATGACATGTCAGGCATCAAGCTCTCGACCGAGGTTTTTTCCTGGATGATGAAAACAATTCTGCACCTGGCAGATCAGTATTGCGAAGGCCGGCTCGTTTCAATTCTCGAAGGCGGGTATTCGCTGAAGGCCCTTCCGGAGTTGGTCAAAAATCATCTTTTGGTTCTTTTGGACGCATAGCGTTTAATCCCACTTTGAAAGGGGAGGGCTTATGTTCATTGACAGATCCATGACCACGGATGTCGTAACAATCGGCCCGGACGATGGAATACTTGCAGCGCAGGCGTTGATGGTCCGTCACGGTATCAGGCACCTGCCGGTTGTTGTCGAAAATGACCTGCTGGTTGGGATAGTCACCGACCGGGACATAAGAAGCGCCCTGCCTTCGGCATGTCTTTCCGAAGCTGAGAAAGAGGACCAGCATAGACGCCTGGACACCATGAAGGTCAAGGACATAATGACCCAAAATCCCGTGACCGTCTCTCCGGCCCAGACGCTCCAGGACGCGATCCTGATGATGCAGAAGGTCAAAGTGGGCGCTTTCCCCGTGGTCGACGGGGAGGGAAGGCTCAAGGGAATAATATCCATGAGGGACCTTACGCGGGCGTTCGCAAACGTTCTGGGGTTGAATGAGCCGGGCGCCCTTCTGGGCGTCGTGGTTGAAAACAAAGTCGGCCAGATGAAACGGATCGTGGACGCTATAACGGAACAGGGGGTTTCGATCGGTAGCGTTCTCGTGGTGAGGACCTGGGAGGAGGGTAAGAGGGCCGTTTTCCCTTATCTTCTGACGAGCAACCTGTCGAAGGTGAAAAACCGGCTGCGGGAACTTGGTTTTACGCTGATCGATCCGATGGAATGGTACCTGGATCAAGTGCCAAGGAAGTAGATAATAACTCATTTCTCAGGACCATGAAAAGTTCCGCCGGAACAGAGCAGAGAAAAACTCCCCTGCTCCTTTCCAAAACGGTTTTTCGCTTACGCGGCCCTCTGCATAACTGCGGGTTCTTCATGACAGGTCGGACTGCTAAAGGTTTTCAGATCGAAATTCCTGAAAATTCGCTGCCCGTCAACGTCAACGATTCTCAGGATGTCAGATTGCAGGCGGTCGGCCATAGCAACGAAATAGTGCTGCCCATACCGGCTCTTTGCAATGTCCTCCGGAACTTCGAACAGGATATATTTATTGATCCCCTTTGACTTGAGGGCGCTGACAAAATCGGGATCTTCGAAATCATCACAGGAAGTAAGAGCAAGCATCGAACCGCTCCCGGTAATAATCACACCAGCTTTCATCCTTTGCCCCCTTTCCCATGCTTATAAGTTTCTTTAGAATTTGCGTAATTGCATTACGCACCATATCATGCGTTAACACGATGTTTGAACCTATTTTGGAGAAGGAGATGCAAATGAGACTGATGCTATCCATACTGGTCCTGGTTTTCGCGATGTCGGCCGCCGCAAGCGCGGCCGACGCGGACGGCGCGTCGGTGTTTACCTCGCTCAAATGCGGTATGTGCCACAAACCTGACAAGAAAGCCGCTGCCATATCGTTGGCCGAGATCGACCAAACCTATTCGGACAGGGAAAAACTGGTCAAATTCTTCAAAGGAGAGAGCAAGCCTCTGATCGAGAGCGATAAATGGGGAATGATGCGTCCCCAGTTGGATAAGATAAAGGCGCTGCCGGACCCGGAAAAAGAGGCTCTGTCTGACTATATCCTGAGTTTTAAATAAACTTCGCCCTTTCCTTGTAATACCCGGTTGCGTAAGAAAAAAGTCAAGTGATGCCATGCCAATGGCACAGAGGGGGCAGATTCCGGGTGAGCCGTCACGAATGTGGACGGTAGCGCCGTCTTCCACGGCGGCGCTGATTCCTTAGCCGCTTGCGGGCGGTCTGTTAGAGGGTAGCGAAACCATATCGCGCAATAAACCAGCCGTCTGCCGTTCCGGAGGACATCTATGGAAATTCGGGACTTCTATGCGAGCCTGATCGAGTTCGCTTCGCCTTGGGCCGTGAAAACAGTTGCCTTAAAAGAAGAATGCGTGGACGTCTATCTCGAATGTGCGGAGACGGTCCAATTCAGCTGCCCCCAGTGCGGGCGCTCTTTTCCTGCCTGCGACTTTTCGCCTTTTAAGACCTGGAGGCATCTCGATACTTGCGGAAAAATGACCTTCTTGCACGCCGGGCTTCCGGTTGTGGATTGTCCCGAACACGGGAAACAGAATCCGCGCATCCCATGGGCCAAAGAGGATTGTCCCATGACCCTGGCGTTCGAAAAATGGATCGTGAGCCTTGCGGAGGCCTTTGGTGACACGAAGAAAACAGCTCAATTCGCGGGGGTTGAGCGCTTTCTCCTTCGCAGGCTTTTGCGCCGCGCCGCCGCGCCTGACTGTCGGGTGGCGGGGGGCCGGGTTTCAAGTTCAGCTCCCGTCCAGGTCGCAAACGGCCTGCCAATCCCGGCAGGTGGTGGCTCGGCGCCGGAGCAAACTTCCCTGTTTGCGCAGAATATGCTTTTTGTCAACCAGGGCGTCCACGCATTCAACAATATGGAACTGGAGAAGGCGTGCGATCTTTTTCAAAAGCACCGCACCCTCTTTCCGAAGGGCTACGACATATCCTCCAAGCTGAAAGCCGCCGAATTTCTGCTCCAGGGCATGCGTGAGGCGCCGGGCGGACCCGGAGAAGTTCCGGGTCACCTGTGCCGGCTCTGGGATTCTTTTGAAGACTATGTAAGCTCAGAGGGCATGGACCGCGAGGTTTTTCCTGCCGGGGCAAAAGGTGCATACTTTGCTCATGTTCTCCGGGAAGTCGAGCGGGCGGGGTTGTCCGGGTCGACGATGCTGCCTGAAGGTATTCCCATGGGCTATGTCCTGTTGCAAGCAGGGCGCTACGGGGAAGCGACCCGCAGCCTTCAGGAGTGCATTGTGATGATGCCGCACGAGGCCGCCCTCTACGTCCGGCTTGGAGACGCATATCTGCTTCGCGGGGAGACCGCAGTTGCAAGGCAGTGCTACCGGGAAGCCTTTTTTATCGACCCTTCCGCAATCGATTGGCGCCACGTCGAGGACGCGGACCTCAAGCAGTTGAATCGGGATATTTTACTCGAATATGACTTCGATCCCGACTTGGCTCGGGAGTGGTTGCCGAGCCACGCCCGGATCGAAGGACTGTTCGAGCGCAGAGTGGTCGGTCTCAATGACGGTTTGAAAGAAATGGTGGACGACTACCTGGCTATTGAGAAGGTTTGGTCGAAGGAAAAATCGCCCCACCAGGCGGCAAGGCTTTTCCTTAGAGGCATGGTCCTTTGCGAGAACCGGGAAAGTCTCAAAATTATCAAGAAAATCGACCTGATCCAGGTGCGAAGAACCATGAAACAGCTCAATCCGCACCTGTTCGAGGAGTTTTTGGAAAGGGTTGTGGGGGGGTAAGGTTCGACAGAACCCGTGGTCGTATGAACTTTCGAGGCAAACTATTCCATCGAAGGCAAGAAAATTTGAATTAGCATAGCATGATATAGCATAGCACAGATGCCCTCGTGTCCGGGCGCATGAATAGTTGCGCTTCTGGATGGGCCGGCCCCCGTGAGTTCCACCAGAAGCCTGCGAGATGATGCCCGCTGTCGAGCCTGCGATAAGCGCCCGCTTACCCCGCACCGCATTGCGTGCGATTCCATCCTGATTCATGCCGCCGGGGCGTGGATTGAAACTTCGGACATAGGTAAATCCTGTTACTACGTGACCGTCGCTCTCTCGCAAGGCGGCGTGGATTGAACTTGACAAATGTAATTAGTCTCCTTACTATAAGTTAACTTATGATTGCACTCGATGACAATATACTAAATGCCAAGTACAGGGCATTGCTCCCTGAGGCCGAGAAGGTCAAGGTCGACAAGAATGCCCTTCAAGCTTGCTTTACACTCCTCAGCGTAGCCGACGAGTTATTCAATGTTTGCCACGAGCGGCTCGCTGGTCACCAGTTGAGTGAAGGCCGCTTCACAGTGTTGCTTTTGCTGCGACAGGGCGCCGCTTCCACTCCCTCAACATTGGCGTCGCAGGCGAATGTGACTCGCGCAACCATGACTGGATTGACCGATGGACTCGTTCGTGATGGTTTTGTTGCAAGGTCGGGGACAGCGGGGGACCGGCGAAGTCTCAATATTTCGCTTACAGCAAAAGGCGAGAGAGTTTTGGAGAAGGTCATACCAAAGCAATTGCAGTGGTTGGAATCAATGTTTTCAGAGATGACGCCGGAAAGACGGCAGGACTTTGTTGTGTGCCTTGAACAGATTCGCAGGAGGGCGCGGGATGAAAAAAAGTGAACGTTACGAACGTGGACTTAAGAAACTGGAAGAAATTGACGGTCAGCAAGGAAAGAGGGTGGTGGAAAGTCTGGCGGACATAGCCCCCGATTTTGCGACATACCTGATTGAATTCCCTTTTGGGGACATCTATAGCCGGCCGACACTCGACTTGCGTACACGCGAGTTAATTACTGTGGGGGCTCTCACCGCGTTGGGCAATGCTGCGCCCCAACTCAAGGTGCACATCAACGCCTGTCTCAATGTCGGTTGCGCGAGAGATGAAGTTACGGAAGCGATCATGCAGATGGCTGTTTATGCCGGGTTTCCAGCAGCTCTTAATGGTCTTTTCGTCGCAAAAGAGGTCTTTAAGGAGCGGCAAAGCGAATCGAACGGCAACTCGGAACACAAAGCGTAAAAGCAGGGAAATCGTTGTGGTTTTGTTTGGCTGGCCGCGCTGGGGCGCGGATTGAAACCTGTTGGCATGAAAGAGGAACACATGGAAGCAATCGAGGAAGGTAAGGGGTTTTCTCTTCTGCCTGTCAGACCTCAAGATGTGGGCACTATATGCAAGGCGCTTTGCTCGATGGATCCCTGGCGCACCATGCAATACAGGGTCGAGGCCCTGGAGTTTTATCTGCTTCGCGCAGACCCGGCGCTCAGCCGTCGCAGCATCATGGTTTCCGGAAATATCGCCGGGGTCTTTTCATTGAGATACCCCTGGCTTTTCGGGCCCTTTATCGAACTCGTGGCCCTCTTCGAGGGATTTCGAGGTAAAGGGATTGGGGGGCGGATCGTCGATTGGGTTTGCCTCCGGTATAAAGACAGAGCCACAAACGTCTGGGTCACGGTATCCGCCAAAAACGAGGGGGCGCAAAGATTTTACAATAGAATAGGCTTCGAAAGAACGGCTATCCTGGATGACCTCATAAAGCCGGGATGGGATGAAATTTTACTGAGGAAAAAATTGACAGCGCCGGAAAATCCGGCCGTGTGAGCATGGATGTGGCAAATTGCGAACGACGGCTCGACATCAGGGAGAGGGCCGAGACAGCTTACGGGGCCGCGTCCCTTTTCCCTGATGCCCCCACGCCTGCGGGATTTCTGCCAGGCAATGAATTTGAGCCGCCATTAAAAATGGCCGGTGAAAGTCCCCCGGCCGTTTCATTCCCTGAACAAGAAATGCTTTGTTACTTCTTCAGGCCGTGCTTGAAGATTCCTTCTGCCTTGTCAGCGGCGGCTTCTGCTCTGCGAGCTGCGTTTTCAGCTCTCATTGCGGCTGCTTCAGCTGCTCTGGCGCTGGCCGAACACTGTTGTTCGATTGCAGCTGCCTTATCCATAGCGGCCTGGCAAAGTTCCGTGCACTTCTTGGCGTCGGTGGAGCAGCAACAACCGGACATCGTCGTGAAAGCTAATGCAACAACAAACAAAACTGCTACTATTCTCTTCATGCTCTTTCCTCCTTGGAAAACGACAAATAAGATTAACTACCCTGTGGCCTAGAAAACCCTCCTTACTACTACCTGTGTATCCCCACCTCCTCTCGTACCCTGAATTGACAAAATTTAAGTTTTTACGGTGTCTTAGACCTCTTGTGCGGTCTTCCTTATAGAAAACGGCTCAAATGCTACGCCACCTATTTTATAAAATCAAGCAATTTTTCGCCCCAACTATTGCCCCATATACGCTGGGAGGCTAATACGGGATCAAAACAACCTCCCACTTGCAATGTCTTCAGCTAATGCCCGGATGTTCTCACCTCTTATCCGGACACATTTACTCCTGCGTCATTTCAACGAACTTGAGCGAGTTGTCCTCATTTGTGCTTCGTGTCACGTCAGTCGGGACACCGTTTTGCAAGCTCATCACTACCATGAATTTCTTCTGATCGACATCTTTTGCGAAAGGATACTGAGCCAACTTATCGAATGCATATTTCGCATAATCCGGGATTCTCTTGTATACATCCGGGTAGGCTTGGACATATATCTGCCCGTTTTTGCGACCGAATTTGAGCGGTTCATAGATGATCTCGATCGTAGCCCGAAGCGGGACCTGGGGATATAAGAGGCGTATGTGCTCGGGATAGCAGCGGATGCATCCGTGGCTCACGAGCCTTCCCACGCCCCATGGCATAGCGGTTCCGTGAACTCCGTAGGCGCCCGCCGAAAACTTCATAACGAATTCCCCCAACGGGTTTTCAGGGCCGGGCGGCATGACCGCCATGCCGTATTTCGCCTGGAGCGAGACCGGAACGTACCAAGCCGGATTTGGTCTTTTTTCATTTATGAAAAAAGTGCCCAACGGAGATTCCACTCCCTCATCGCCTATCCCGATCGGATAGGTCTGAACGGTTGAAGAACCGGGCTCGAAAAAATAGAGCCTCAGTTCGGGAACGTTTATCACCAACTGATAATGCTGGGATGGAGGAAGCACCCAAAAAGTCGGAAGAAAAATTCTTTTGCCGTTGGGCGGGACCCATGCGTCCATCTTCGGGAAAAGCAGGTCGACCGAATTGAAGCCCAGGCCGTTTCGCCTCGCGATATCCAGGAGCGTGTCCTGTGGCTTCAGATTGTACCATCTCGGAGTCCCCACCACTGTATTGTCCGGTATGCTGTACTCAAATTTTTGAATGGTTGCATGGAATTCCTCGTCGGCGAAGCAAAACGAACAGAACGGCATGGTTAACATGAGAAAAACCGATAGGCCTGCGGTCCTGTTAAATTTCATAAGCTCTTTCCCCGTTGCGCTAAAATTCTCGATGGTTTTGCGCCAGTTCAGCGAACAATGTAGATTCTCGATTCCAGATCAATGTTCTTTTTGATACCGAAATCCTCGCGCGTCAAGCATAAAAATAGTTTCGGCGCTGCCTGCCTTGCGCACGAACGCTGAATCAGGGGGTGTCTGCTCATGTTGCAGCTTCCGTAATTTAACCGTCGCTTCCTTTTACAGCCTTCAATGGCTAGCATATCAGGTTGGGGTAATTCGGGCCCTGGTGACAAATCGAAAGAATTTTATAATTGCATGCCTTGCGGGTTGTTCCGTCCGAAATCGCTTGATTCATGAAGGCAGTTGCGGCAGAACGTAATCATCATTGGTAGTTTGTACAGATGGAGTCAATGAAATTCAGAACAGCTATTTCGTATGGAGAAAAGAATGGAGCGAATTAGAGTGGATAAGCGTCCGGAAAACGTCAAAAAGAGATTCCCTAACAGCATAGTCCCTCTGCTGAATGGACAGGCGCTGATAAAAGCGGCCAAGAAACACAGAGCTATGATCATGGCGACAAACATTCGATGTAAACTGCCCGTGGAGGGAATCGTGCTTGCGTCGATGGAGGCCGGCGCGCCCGTGCTATATGAAATAGCCAAATCGGAGCTTGACTACACCGAGTTCACCCCGCAGAGTTTTGCAGAATTCATCATCGAGGAAAATGAGCGACTGGGAAACACGACCGTGCCCTTCGGGATTCATGGGGACCACATTACGGTGAAGGACCTCGGAGAAGTGGAAGCGGTGGGCCGGCTGATAGCCAAGGAAATAGAAGCCGGATTTACTTCTTTCGCCATCGACGCCTCACACATGGAAAATGACAAGAACCTTGCAGCGACTTCAGAGCTGGCTAAACCGATCATCGAGGCCGGGTTGAACCTGGAGGTCGAACTTGGGGAAATCGGCGCCAAGAGCGGCAGCGCTGACGGTTTCACTCAGCCGGAAGAGGCCCGGTGGTTTATCGGCGAACTCGATAAGAGGGGCATCCACCCAAATCTTCTCGCCATTAACAACGGCTCGATCCACGGAACCTACTTCGGCGCTTCCCAGGAGGGGATTCAGCTTGAACTTACGCGGTCCATATGGGAAGCGATCCAGCCTTGGTCTGTGGACATCGCGCAGCATGGAATCACCGGCACTTCGCTCGATAAAATTTCTTCGTTCATCGAGTTTGGCATCAGAAAAGGCAACGTAGGGACCTTGTGGCAGAACATCGCTTTCGGTCTTGCGATGAATCAGAGTGGCAACTGCGTCACGACGGCGGACAAGCAATATGTAAAGCGGCCCTATCGAGGCATCCCGGACGAACTCTGGAAGGAGATAGTCAAATGGGCGGCCGAGACCAAAAACGGGGGCGGAAATATCAAGAAAGCCAACCAGCCGTTCGCTCCATTGTTCAACGCGTTGCCGCTTGCATTCAAGAAGAGGACTACCGAGCATGCTTACGAAGAGGCACTCCGCCTGTTCGAAGCAACCCACTCTATCGGCCTTGCAGAAACCGTCTGGGAATTCGTATAACCAATTTAGGCGGACGGGGCAGCCCAAATGCCGCAGGTTGGGGCAGGCAGTTCGCGGGGAGATGCTGGACCGGGGTGAATTTACTCGTTACAGCAACTCAAGCAGTTCGGCGGGCTTTTCAATAAGTTTTGCGGCGCCGCCCGCGATCAGTTCCATCGCGTCGCGAAACCCCCACAGAGCGCCGACCGCGAACATTCCTGCGGCATTTGCGGTTTTCATGTCAGTTGCGGTGTCGCCGAGGTAGAGGAAACGGGCAGGCGCCAATTGCAGCATGTTTGCGATTTCCAGGGCTGACGAAGGATCTGGTTTGAGGGGGACCTGCGGGCGGGCGCCAACAACGGCCTCGAAACGCCAGGCTGACAGAAGCCCCTCTACGGTCTTTTCCGTAAAATCGTGGGGTTTGTTGGAAAGCACTGCCATCTTGAGTCCGTGCGCGCCAAGCGTGTCGAGAAGCTCCGGGATCCCGGGGTAGGGCCGGGTTTTTACGCTCCAATTCAGCGAGTAAGACTTTCGCATCATTTCAAGGCAGCTTGAGACCAGGCGGGGATCGCTTCTCGCCGTATCCGGAAGGGTTCGCCTGACAAGCTCCTCCATGCCGTCTCCGACGAAATATCGATACTTGTCCAGCTCATGGACGGAAAATCCGAAATGGCTGAGAGTGCCGTTCATGGCGTCGGCCAAATCCTGGATGGTATCCAGGAGCGTTCCGTCGAGATCGAAAATTACGGCCTGAAAACCTTTAGCGCGCGGCAATTCTTATTCCCGGCCCTTTGAAGCGGCAGTCCCGGGCGCAACGTCTGCTAAAAGCTGCTCGATTGCCCTTTGGACTTCTTCGGACGTATCGAGAAACATTACGCCCAGATTGAAGGCATCTCTTTCCTGGTCGGTGCTGTACCAAATTATTTTCAGCGGAATCGAGAGGGCCGCCTCCGGCAGGCTGACCTTCAGTGTGAACCTGGTGGACTCGCTTCCTATCACTATATTGCACATGCCGACTTTGAGCGACTTTAGTTCCAGCCGCGCACCACGAGACGATGCGTCAATCACCTTGACTTCGGTATTTTCCTCACGATCCGGAAAATAGCAGGTCAGCTTACCGGGCCATCCGACCTTGAAGCGTTCCGCGCGTCTTCTTTCGAGCGTCCAACCGGCCATTTTCCGATTCCCCTATGCCCAGTCCCCTGTTACGAAAAGATTTGATGGGTTGCGCTCCGCTCCACCCATCCTACGGATCTTTCCGTAGTTTCAGGGTGTCCCGAAGGGACGTGAAATACTGTCTCGAAACTCTTATCTCAAACTCTTAACTCAAGTCTTCTGTCAGGGTGCGTGATTGAACCCTGCCCCCTGTCAGTGCGAGGGGCCCCTTGTCATGGTTGCCGCGAGGAGATTGTAGATATCGCCACGGTCCAGCGCGGAAGCGTAAACAATGGGCTTCATGTTGTTAAAGTCCTTGGTGTTAACGTCTGCGCCCGCCGCTACCAGCAGGCAAACCACACTATAGTTGCCGTAAATTGTTGCGATAGTGAGGGCCGTTCTGCCGAATTGGTCCATTGTTTCCGTTTTGGAACCCTTGCGAAGCAAAAGATCCGCAACCTGCGGGTAGCCTCCCTGCGATGCGTACATAAGGGCGGTCTTACCCTGGGCATCCTGTTGGTTTACAAACGCGTTTTTGTCCAGAAGGAGTTCCACCACTTCGAGATTGCCGTTCATGCTGGCGCCCATGAGGGCATCGACTCCCGCTTTCTTGAGCTTGGGGATTTCATGGAGGCTTTGAAGGTTCGGGTCCGCCCCTGCTTCGATAAGCATCTTGACCGTGCCGGCATGACCTGCCCAGGCTGCCTGCATGAGGGCGGTTATTCCGAAAACGTCCGTCATATTTACCCGGGCGCCTTTGTTGAGCAGCATCCGCGTCAACTCATTGTCGCCTCGAAGTGCGGCGTGCATTAGCGCGGTCATCGCGTCACGGTCCACGGCGTTCACGCTGGCGCCACTGGCCAGCAGCCTGGAAACCGCATCGACGGCGTCGTTGTCAATGGCGGCCAGGAGTTGCATGTTCAGTTGTTCTCGCCGCTCTGACGCCGCCCGGGCCTTGGCCTGAGCGGGAGTCGCGAGGTCCTGTTTTGACGTGTCCTGTCTTTGCTGTCCGATTGCCGGAGCCGAAAAGGCCAGAAGCAAACACAGCGAGCAAATCAAAGTCCCACATTTGCTCTCTTTCATGTTGTTTCCTCCCGCTTGAACTTTGAGTTCATAAAATTGGCGCTCTTATCGGCGCTGGCTCAGATCCATGATGCAAAATACAGGCCGTCTCATTCCACTCGAATCCACTGCGCAAACGAGCAAAGCCTGTGATCCACCTCTTGTATTTAACCACACTTTAATCACACTTTACCTAAGTATTTACAAGAGGATTTTGACGCTTTGCCTTACCGGCCGCTTTATCTCGTCGTGACGGCCGGCCGGACAGGAACTCGATTTTGTAATTCGGCTCCAACCCTTTATCGGCAGATATGCGCAGATGGTTTAGAGGGTATGCCCCGTTTCGTGTCAAAATTAGCCAAAGACCGCCATCCCAAAGCCAATAACGGCTGGATGTTGCTGCCTTTTTAAGGCCTTGGATGTTCTGTCCCGATCCCTACAGTTAATAGAGAGCCGATGATGTTGCAATCTGTCAAAGGCGTAGTGTTTTAGACAGGTATTTCCCTGCTTTCGATCCGGCCTCTATTTCCGTAGAGGAAAAACTCGCGACCATCTTATTCCCGATAATCCTGCATTTTGCGCGTAAAAAACAAAGGTTGTACAAAAGGCGGACCGATGCGGCAGTGGAATTTCCGGACGTAGTGAAAAAGACAGGCCGGCATCCCGGCACGGTTTTACGCGCCCTTCGAGAAGATATGCATGCCCCGAGGATTTCATCGCTGAATCGAGACTTCTACTGATGATTTTCCACTCATAGTGCCCTCCGGGTATTTTGGGTCGTCAACAATGTGACATGCGATGAAAATCGGCGGGGTGAATTGTGGGACGGGGGAGCGAAATGCAACCGCGAGCATGGGCTCGAAGTTTTCACCTATGTGCACGGAAGGCCGTGGGAAGGCCGGGATCGACAAACCGGGTTGTTGCCGGCCTAATGGTCGATGCCTTCGGGGTCTTTCTGAAGGGTGATACCCCCCCAATATCTCTCATGACTCCGAAAGCGATCTCAACTTTCTGAATCGACATCACTTTCAGTAATAAATCGTCCGGCAGCGGTGGTATGGGTGTTTGCGAAAATCATCCAACTGGCCAAGTTGCCAAAGCCAGTTATCGACTTGGGGGCTCGTCAGCCTTTGGCCGCTATCCTGGAAAGCCTTTTTCAATTGCTCGGCTGCCCATAGGGTCATGGCCCGAATCTCTACCTCCTCTTCGCAGCCCGCCTGAAGGCACTCCATGGCGTCGACCGTGGATGCGAGTGCAGGATTGTAAGAGAGGATTCCCAGCTCCCGGAGCACCTGTGGGAGTTTATAGTCGGCAAATGCGGTCAGCCGCTCGATGTCGTGGTATTCACCCAATGTTTTTCCGCCGAACGCGGTGGAAACGTCGGAGGCAAAAATCTGTGCCCTTTTCCATAAATAGACCCTGCCGGACCGGTAGAAGGCCTCATCGCGGAAACTCGGGAAATGAGAAACGATTTCGCAGACAAGCCGGATGGCGCTGCCGGATGCGGCATGCAACAGGGACATGATATCGCCGCCGAGTTCGGATACGATGATCGAGCCCGCCTCCCGCAGGTTCCTCAGGCGTTCTTCAAACATGGGGACCCTGCCTTTGCCGGAAAATATCCCGGCCAGATCGCTCGCCGTGATACTGGACAGGAAATAGGGATCAGTTACGGGAAAACCCATCTCCGAGGCTCGCTTTAGACTGGCGGCGAGGCCCCAGTAACCCGAGTATGGCTCACCTTTGTAGGTGACCGTCCAGACCGGCTCGCCCGGATCGGGCCAGAAGCAGTGATTCAAAACCTCCAGGGTAAAAATCCAGCGGACGCTCTCCTCCGTGCCGTCGAAAAAGTGACAGGGATGGTCCCATGACGAAGAGATGCCCGGGTGGTGCCCCCACTTGGATATTGCGGGGCCGACCCGATCCTGATGGAAAAAGACCGAACGGGCTTGTAAAACCACCCGTTCAACCGAGGCAAGGACGTTGAAATCTTGCAACCGAAAGTCCTGGATCGAAGTTCAGCGAGCGTGGAGCAGGGAGCAAAAAACTTCTCGCTCCCCGCTCCACGCTTCCGATAAGCTACGCGGCTATCTTGCCCTTCATGTAGGCAAGAATATCCTGCACAGTGCGGATCTTTTCTGCGTCTTCGTCGGGGATTTCCGTATCGAAGGCCTCCTCGAGCGCCATTACCAGTTCCACGACGTCGAGCGAATCGGCCCCCAGGTCGTCAACTATGTTGGCCCCGGGGGTTACCATTTCCTTGTCCACCCCGAGCTGGTTTGCAATAATGTCGATAACTTTGCTTTCTTCCTCTGTCGTGCTCATTGAACCCTCCTGCTGAAGTCAATTTTCGCATGCAATTTTTTGCGCATCTTTGACAAAACCATAAAATAGCACCTCCAAGACGCCCGGAAGCTCATTTACGAGCGAATAGGAACAGTCCCTGGCGAGCCATTTTTGTATTACCCCGTGCGCAAAGCCCATCGTACCGTAAAAGACCGTCTGAAAATCGACGTCCTTTAGAATCCCCTGCTGTGTCCCTTCGTAGACTTTCCTTTTGAGATGAGGAATGGCCCGCATAACTTTTCTGAAGTACTCATCCAGGGAGTGTTCGCCCAAGTCGAGCTGTTCCTGGACAATGAGCCTGAAAAGGCGTTGGTTGCCGTCGAAGAATTCGAAATAGATTCGAATGTATTTTGAAATCATCGTCAGCACGTCATCCTGACCGTCCATTATCGAACCGGCCCGCGTTTCGAGTTCCTCGAGCCTCAGTTGCACGAGTTCGGCAAAAAGTTTTTCCTTGGTCTCGAAATAGCGGTAAAGTGTCCCTTTGCCGACGCCGGCTTTCTCGGCTATATCGTCCGTGGTGGCCGAGTGAAAGCCCTTCTGGGAAAAGACCTCCAGGGCCGCATCGAGTATCCTCTCTTTGGCGCTCGCCTTGGATGGGATCGTTGCGACCTCCCCGGTCTCTTCAATCAGAATTTTTTCCAAAAGCACCGGGTAGAACCGCGACGGCGGGATGCCTTTTTTTCGGGCGATTTTCTCGAAGCTTTGGATAAGGGTTGAAATGCCGATTTTATTTTGGAGCGCACCGGCGCGCAACGCCGTCCGTATGAGGAAAAGCCAGTGCGCGAGTTCATCGACGAGGCTTTCGGGCGTTGAGGCGGATATCTCTTTTGAGATTGTCTCGACGGCCTCTTTGATATTGCCGGCTTGGGCCAGCTTTTTCACAGTGCCGAGCACGTCTTGCTGAATCGGTTCTTTATGCAACCTGAGCTGTTCCTTTTCTCCCTGATACGGACTGGTCAGTCATAAACCATAGCGGGCGGTTAAAGTCAAGAAGGTTTCGACTGTTATCCCCGAATTAAGGATTTCAGAAATTGGGGAATTGGATCCTCAATCCCTAAATCCCGGGAAATATTTCCGGGGACGGCGGCTCTTTTATGTTTTGTAAAAACTTATCCGGATGTTATGAAGATGATCAATCTTGAATGAACAGGGAACTTAATCGACTGGAACGCTAAATCTCGTAACCGGGGGGGATCTGCATGCCCGCTCCACCGACCGACTCCTTCTTAAGGAAAATCGATTATCTCAGATTGTCGATTACCGACAGGTGTAATCTTCGTTGTTCTTATTGCATGCCGAGGGACGGTGTCCCCAAACTGGATCATTCGGAAATATTGCGGTATGAAGAAATCTTGAGGGTTGCCAGGGTCGCGGCCGCAATGGGTATATCGAATGTCCGCATAACCGGCGGCGAACCCCTGGTCAGAAAAGATGTCCTCAATCTGTGTGAAAGCATCGCGAGGTCTCCTGGGCTGAGGAGTCTTAGTCTTACGACGAACGGGGTTTTGCTTGCGGATTTTGCCGCGGAGTTGGTCCAGGCAGGGATAAAGCGCATTAATATCAGCCTGGACACCCTGAAGCCTGAACGGTTTGCCGCGATCACCAGGCGGGGTCTTTTCAACCGGGTGTGGGAAGGCATTATGGCTGCCCACGAAGCGGGTATTTCGCCCGTGAAGCTGAACGCGGTAGTAATGCGCGGAGTAAATGACGATGAGATCGAAGATCTGGCCCGCCTGACTTTCCGGTTTCCCTTTCATGTTCGTTTTATAGAGATCATGCCTTTCCGGGAGGACGAGTACGAGGCGCAGTTTGTTTCCGCCTCCGAGATACTGGAGCGTTTGCGGCAAATAGCCCCTCTGCGGGCTTCGAACGGGGGCGATAGCAATGGTCCGGCCCTTTACTACAGGTTTGAAGGCGCTCCGGGGGAAATTGGAATAATCAGTCCGGTGTCCGGCCATTTTTGCCAGAGTTGCAACCGGTTGCGTGTGACCTCCGACGGAAAACTCCGCACCTGCCTTTTTTCCACAGAGGAGACCGATCTGCGGCGCCTGTTGCGAAACGGGGCTACAGATGAAGAGATTACGCTTGCGATACGGGGGGCTATAGGGAAAAAGCCGAAAAAGCACCAACTGGGCAGCCCCGTTTTCCGCAAGTGCATATCGCGTCAAATGTTTTCGATCGGCGGGTGATTTGTTTCGTGCATAGGCACCCCCTGCGAGTTCAAGAATAGAGAAACCGGTTCGAGAGGCCTTTGGGGAACCAATTCCGCGCGGGCTCTCTCCCGTTGTCTAAGAGTCGAATGCCATTGGATGAAGATCTGGATAAGATAAGGGAAAAGATCGACGGCCTGGATTCCGAGTTGCTCGGTCTTCTTAACATGCGGCTGGAACTTGCCATACAGGTTGGCCGGATAAAGCTTTCCAAGTGCCTTCCCCTGTTTCACCCCGAACGGGAAGCGCTCATTTTCCAGCGCCTCTCGAAGCTCAATCCCGGGCCCTTGTCCGAGGAATCGTTACGTTCGATCTATCGCGAAATTCTTGCCGCTTCAAGGCTTATCCAGTACAGGCTCCAGGTGGCGTTCCCCGGGCCTGAGTGGACTTCCTCCCACTTGGCTTCGATGTCGTTATTCGGCCATTCCGCCTCTTATCTTCCCTGCGCTTCCCTGGAAGAGGTGTTTGACTCTTTTCTCAAGGGTAAAGCGCACCTGGCCGTAATCCCGATTGAGAACTCGCTTCGGGGCGGGGTTGGCCACAGCATGGACCTCCTTTATGAGCGTGAGGTTCGGGTGGTCAGCGAATGCTATCTGGAGATAGCGCACTACCTTTGCGGCAACGTTCAGGATCTGCGTGATATAAAGCGCCTCTATGGGCAGGCGGAGGCCATTGAAGAGTGCCGCGGGTGGTTGCTTGAAAATGTCGGTCATGCCGAAAAGACAGAGTGCTCCTCGACCGCTCGTTCGGCAGCCCTGGCAAAGCAGGACCCGAACGGGGCGGCCATCTGCAACCTCTACGCGGCCCAGGGGTACGGACTCGACGTCCTGGCCGAGCGGATAGAGGACAATCCCGGAAATACCACGCGGTTCCTGGCGCTGGGAAACCAGTCCAATCCGCCGACGGGCAAAGACAAAACTTCGCTGTTATTTGCCGTTCCCGACGGCCCGGGGGCATTGTTGGCGGCCCTGGGCGCGCTTTCCTCGATCAATATGACCCGCATCGAATCACGTCCAAACCGGCTGTTACCCTGGCAGTATCTCTTTTACGCAGATCTGGAAGGGCACTTGGACGATGACCTGGTCCGGGTGGCCCTGGATGTTCTGGCGGAAAAGGCTACGTTTTTGAAGATTCTTGGCTCCTACCCTAAAAGCGACCCGGCGCGGCCATTCCGGATAGAGAAGGAAAAGATGCGGGGCCGCGTTCAGGACGGAGGCTCGCATGAGAGAAGATAGGCAGGGTCCTCTCGGTCCGGGCGCGGGGGGCGATGAACTGGGCCATCGGAGGGCCGGCATCTGCGGATGTCTTTGCGAATGCCCTCTCGGGGAGTTCCCGAACTGGCTGCAAAACCCGGAAATCGACTTGATCGAGTGGCGAATGGACAAATTTGCCGAAAGCACCTCTCCGGAGGAGATGAAGTCTTTTCTCGGCGCCTTATCCTTCAAGCCTCGGCTTCCGGTCATCGCCACCAACAGGCCGCTTCGGGAAATGGGGTCCTTTGCCGGCCGGGAGGACCTCCGGCTGAGATTGCTCGATGATGCTGCAAAATCCGGCGCCGACTGGATAGACCTCGAACACGACACGGATGTGAACGATATGGCCCCTTTTCGGCAGGCCGGCGCCAAGGTCCTGCTCTCCTGGCACAGTCCGGCGCTGACGCCGCCCGGGGAAATCTTGCGCGCGAAGCTGGAGAGCATGAGCAAAACGGGCGCCGATTGCCTTAAAATCGCGACCTTTGCCCGGTCGCACGAGGACAATCTGCGAGTGCTTGAGCTGATTCCCATGGCCAGGGTGGAATTCGGCATCGATCTTGTCGCGTTTTGCATGGGGCCGATTGGAAGGTGGAGCAGGGTGGTGAGCGTCCTTCTGGGCAGCCCCTGGGCCTACGCGCAGTTGGCGGGGCAGTCCGCGGCCGCGCCCGGGCAGCTTTCGGTTACCCGGATGCGCGAGTTGATCCGGTGTATAGGCCCACAATAAGACGGCGGCCGGTTCTATAGCTCAAATATCGCAGTCTTTAATCTCAAAATCTCAGGAGATCGCCTTGATACTCAGCATGACCGGATTTGGCCGCAGCCGCAAGGAAGAGGCCGGTTATAGCGTAAGCGTTGAAATGCGCGCCCTCAACGGCAAACAGCTCGACATCTCTGTTCGGATTCCGAAAAATTTCATGGAATTTGAGGAACTTTGCAGAAAATTAATTGCGCAGAAAATTCGAAGAGGCCGAATCGATATCTTCGTACAGATTGAAAGTACCGATATCAGGCAGAAGGCGCCGCATATAAGCGTTGAGCTGGCGCTATACTACTGGTCTCAGCTCCAGGAGATCGACCGCGAGATCGATCAAAGCGGCGAGCTGTCGCTGGATCACCTGCTGAGGATCCCTCATATTTACGAGGCCCCGGAAGAAATTATCGATCCTGTAGCGGTTCAGCAGCTTCTTTCGGCGGCAGTGTTCGAGGCGCTCGACCAGGTAATTCGGATGCGGGGGACAGAGGGCGAGTCGTTGCTCAGGGACATGCGGGAGAGGCTTGCGGCATTGAGAGACGATCTTGCTGTGGTGCGCAGCCGCCGCGGTGTAGTTATCGAAGAATACAGGGCCAGGCTCGTCGAGAGGATGAAGCAATTGCTCGGAGGCACGGAACCTGACGAGAACAGGCTCCTGCAGGAGATTGCATTTATCATCGACAGGGCAGACATAAACGAGGAAATCGTTCGGCTAGGGAGCCACCTTGATCAAGTCGAGGCACTCGTAACCGGGGAAAAGCCGGCTGACGGGCGAGGGCTCGATTTCATCATCCAGGAGCTTCACCGTGAGACCAACACGATCGGTTCCAAAACGGGCGACCTGGAAACGATCCAGGCTGTCATGCGGATGAAGACCGAGATCGGAAAACTCAAGGAGCAGGTGCAAAATGTCGAGTGACCATGACGGCCGTGCCGATCGGGGAAAGACGCCAGTGCCCGATGCGGACCGGCGGCGCAATGGATTATCGGCTATTATTGGGTTGCATTTTTCGGGATAAAGGGATAAAAAGAAAGGTTCCTAACCAGGTCCGGTCCAAAGACCGGCCGGTATAAATCTCTTGGAGGTAGTCTGCTTTGGGCGCAAAGAGAATAAAAACCGTTAAAAAAGTGCAAAATAAGCCGGTGCTGCCTCCGGATACAGCTTTTGAAACAGCAAAAATGTGGGCAGATAGCAACCGCGGGATCGTCATTGGAGTGTGCGTTGCGGTCCTCTTGGCCGCTATATCGGTCTGGGGCTACACAACTTACGCTCACTCAAAGCAGGTTCGCGCACGCGCCGAGTACACGATCCTTGCCTCCAGGTTCCCGGGCAACAGCAAGGGGACACCCGCGGACTGGGAGAAGCTCATTCCCGATTTGCAAAAATTCATTACCGTTTACAAGGATGGTCCAGCGGTTTTGGAGGCCAGGATAGAGCTCGCGAAGGCGTTATTCGAGGCAGGACGCTACCCGGATGCCGTCAAGGCCGGGCAGGAGGCCTTGTCGCTGGCACCGCCCGCGCATGGGCTGAGGCCCCTTATTTTGTATCAGCTCGCGTATGCCTGCGAGGCGGCCGGAAAGCTCGACGAGGCCGCCAGTGAATGGGGCAGCCTCAAAGAACTCGGTGCGCGTGACCTGGAGCGGGAAGCCGACTGGAACCTGGGCAGGATTTCTGAGAGCAGGAAGGATTTCACCAAGGCTGTCGAAATGTATCAGCTTGCCTCCCAGGCCTCCGGAGAATATCCTCCCGCCTCTTTGATAGACCAGCGGATCGCCGGAGTAAAAGCCGTCGGTCCTTAGGTTTTTGGAGATATGCGGCCGCGAGAAACAAGCGCAGACAAAAAGCATTTCCGGATTTAAAAAAAGGGGGTTGCTTTAAACAGATTTATGTGCTATCTATGAAAGCTTGTTTGGAATTCGTAGCTCTGAAGGGCGGGTTTCCAAGGAGAGGTTCCCGAGCGGCCAAAGGGAACAGACTGTAAATCTGTCGGCGTAGCCTTCGGAGGTTCGAATCCTCCCCTCTCCAAAATATATGAGTGTAGGAGATAGTGGCGGCCATACAGCAAGTCATTGTCGTTGGTACTACATCGTTGAGTTTGGGTTATCGGAAAGATTTGAGCCGGCGGCGTGTCGAACCGGCGAGTGTTTCTGTATTCCATTCGAGACATGAACCTTCTCCAATCCTCTTGTCGGCTGCACTCTTCGAAAGCCCACGTAGCTCAGCAGGTAGAGCACTTCCTTGGTAAGGAAGAGGTTCACCGGTTCGAACCCGGTCGTGGGCTCCACCTAGTACCAGTTGCAGGTTCGAGCGGATGTGCCGGTCATATCCGCGACTCCTATTGGAAATGTAGCCTGTTCAACACTTTGGTTATATTACCGTAAATTTTCAGGAGAAAGGGCAATGGCTAAAAAGAAATACGAGCGGACCAAGCCACATGTGAACGTCGGTACGATCGGTCACATCGACCATGGGAAGACGACCCTTACGGCTGCGATCACAAAGCAGTTGGCAAAGAAGGGCAAAGCGCAGTTCGTTCCGTTTGACCAGATCGACAAGGCGCCCGAAGAGCGCGAACGCGGCATCACCATTGCGACCGCGCACGTCGAGTATGAGACCGACAGGCGCCACTATGCTCATGTGGACTGTCCCGGCCATGCGGACTATATAAAGAACATGATCACCGGGGCCGCGCAGATGGACGGGGCGATTCTGGTGGTTGCGGCCGACGACGGCCCCATGCCTCAGACCCGCGAGCACATTCTTCTTGCGCGCCAGGTCGGTGTCCCCTACGTCGTTGTTTTCCTGAACAAGGTCGACATGGTGGACGATCCCGAGTTGATCGAACTCGTCGAGCTCGAACTTCGCGAGCTTCTGACCAAGTACGGGTTCCCGGGAGACGATATACCGATCATCAAGGGTTCGGCGCTGAAGGCGCTCGAGACCGAAGATGGGGCGAGCGAGGACGCAAAGTGCATCTTCGAGCTGATGGAGGCAATTGATGCATACATTCCCGACCCGGTGCGAGCGCTCGACAAGCCGTTTTTGATGCCGATCGAGGATGTCTTTTCCATCTCGGGTCGAGGGACCGTGGTGACGGGCCGTGTAGAGCGCGGGCAGGTCAAGGTGGGTGAGGAAATCGAGGTCGTTGGATTCCGGCCCACATTCAAGACGGTTTGCACGGGCGTTGAAATGTTTCGCAAGACCCTGGATTCGGGCCAGGCGGGCGACAATGTAGGCCTGCTTTTGCGCGGGACCAAACGAGACGAAGTCGAGCGCGGCCAGGTCGCTGCAAAGCCCGGTTCGATTACGCCCCACACGGATTTCAAGGCCGAAGTCTACATTCTGAAAAAAGAAGAAGGCGGGCGGCACACTCCGTTTTTCCCCGGCTACCGGCCGCAGTTTTATTTCAGGACCACTGACGTAACAGGTATCATGACGCTCCCCGAAGGGGTCGAGATGGTCATGCCGGGCGACAATATCAGTTGCGTGGTGGCACTCATCACACCCGTTGCCCTGGAAAAAGAGCTTCGATTCGCTATTCGCGAGGGAGGCCGCACCGTGGGCGCAGGGGTTATTACGGAAATCGTTAAATAAGGGATTGCAAATGCGAGTTCTAATTACTCTGGCCTGCTCCCAATGCAAGCAGCGCAATTATAATACGACGAAGAACAAGCGGACTACGCCCGAGAAACTTACACTAAAGAAATATTGCAAGTTTTGCAACTCGCACACGGACCATAAGGAAATCAAGTAGGTTGCGTGGCGTTTGGGCTTTGGCCGTTATCTTTTTTGGCTTTTGAGCGTTTGGCGCCTGGAGGCGATCCTGGGGTCTGCCTTCCGGATCGACTGTAGAGAGACAAATGAAGCTTTTCGAAAAAAAAAATGAGAGCTCTGGAAAAAACGTGCAAAGCATAGAGGCAGGGAAAAAGGTGATGGTCAAGCCGGCTGTTTCCAAGCCGGCTAAGCCAAAAAAGGCAGAGGTTCCGAGAAAGGTGGTCAGAAAGCCGGTCGGGAGGATGACGATTTGGGTCGATGCGACTCGTACATATATACGAGAGGTCGTCGTCGAGCTCAAAAAGGTGATCTGGCCTTCGCGAAAGGAAACAATAGGATCAACAGCCGTGGTGCTGGTGATCGTAGGCCTGGTGGCTGTTTTCCTCGGGATTGTGGACCTTATTTTGAGCAGGCTTGTGAAGCTCTTAGTCGGATGAAGCGGTCGGATGAAGCGAAGGGCGGCAATTCTGAAGTGATGGCTCGTATGCCGGCGCACGGGGTAATTGTGTGGCAACTTTAAAATGGTACATCGTTCACACCTATTCGGGTTTCGAGCACAAGGTGAAATCGGCACTCGAGGAGCGTGTAAAGAGCGAGGGCAAAAGTGACTATTTCGGCCAGGTCCTGGTTCCGACCGAGAAGGTGATCGAACTCGTGAAAGGGCAGAGGCGGGCATCCTCGCGGAAGTTCTACCCCGGGTACATCCTTGTGCAGATGGAACTAAACGACGACACCTGGCATCTTGTCCGCCATACGCCGAAGGTGACCGGCTTTATCGGAAGTCAAGAAAAGCCGATACCACTCTCCGACGCCGAAGCTGATGTTATAATTCAACAGATGCAGGAAGGGGCGCAGAAACCGCGTCCGAAGTTCAAGTTCGAAAAAGGAGACGAGGTTCGCGTCATAGACGGCCCGTTTGCCAATTTTAACGGCACCGTCGATGAGGTTATCCCCGAAAAGGGCAAAGTCAGGGTCCTTGTAAGTATATTCGGCCGCTCCACCCCCGTGGAACTCGATTTCGTTCAGGTAAATCGAACATGAGGGTCACAGCGTAAGGAGTCTTTTCGAGAATGGCAAAAAAAGTCGTAACCAACATCAAGTTGCAGGTCCCAGCCGGACAAGCGAACCCCTCCCCTCCCATCGGCCCCGCTCTGGGTCAGCACGGGGTCAACATAATGGAGTTTTGCAAGCAGTTCAATGCAAAAACTCAGGGGCAGGAAGGGATGATTATTCCGGTAGTCATCACCGTCTATTCGGATCGCTCGTTTACGTTCATTACCAAGACGCCTCCGGCGGCGATACTTTTGAAAAAGGCCGCGCAGATAGCGAAGGGTTCGAGTGAACCCAACCGCAACAAGGTCGCCAAGGTCAGCATGGCCCAGGTCGAGGAGATTGCCAGGCTCAAGATGGTCGATTTGAACGCGCGAGATCTTCCGGCGGCGGTGGCCACCATTTCAGGGACTGCCCGCAGTATGGGGATCGAAATTGAATAAACCAGAAAAAGGGAGTTTCGAGAGTTAAAATGGCAACGCATGGGAAAAAATACATTGCCGCCCGCAGCAAGATCGATCCGGCGAAACGTTATACTTTCCAGGAGGCTGTCCAACTTGCTGCCGAGACGTCCTTTGCCAAGTTCGACCAGACGCTGGATATTGCGGTGCGTTTGGGCGTAGACCCTCGTCATGCCGACCAGATGGTCAGGGGCACGGTAGTTTTGCCCAACGGCCTGGGTAAGACCGTGAGGGTGCTGGTTTTTGCCAAGGGCGAGAAGATCAAAGAAGCCGAGGAGGCCGGCGCCGATCACGTGGGCGGCGACGAGATGATCGACAAAATCCGCGAGGGATGGCTTGACTTCGACAAGACCGTCGCGACTCCCGACATGATGGGATCCGTGGGCAAGATCGGCAAGGTCTTGGGGCCAAGAGGGCTTATGCCTAACGCAAAGCTGGGAACCGTCACTTTCGATCTTGCAAAGGTGATTAAAGAAATCAAGGCGGGAAAAGTGGACTTCCGGGTCGAAAAAACCGGAATAGTTCACGCGCCGATGGGCAAGGTTTCGTTCGGAGAGGAAAAACTGCTCCAGAATATCTCCGCGTTCATCGACACGCTGGTGCGGATCAAGCCTTCGGCGGCAAAGGGCACCTATATGAAGGGGATCGCGATATCTACCACCATGGGGTGCGGCATACAGGTCGATCCGCTGGCGGTAAAGTCGATCGCTTCATTTTCTTTGACGTCTTAGCTGACCGGCAACAGCTAAAAGCTGCTTTTAACCGCTTACCTGCCGTTTGGTGTTTTCAGTTATCGGAGACCGCGGGCACATCGGCGGATGTTTAAATCGCTTTTCGGCGGACCCGCACAGATTCCTGAGAGTCGACCAGGCGCAAGGGCTCATGATAGAAAATCCTCCCGTTTTCGTTCGGCGCGCACGGAGGGATCAGCCGAAAGCACACCGGCAGAAGTTGAAAGGAGGCAAGTTTTAATTTGGAGCGCTCCAAGAAAGAAAAGGTTATCGCGGAGCTTCACACAAAACTGGGACGCGCCAGTGCGGTCATTCTGACCGACTACAAGGGATTGACGGTAGCCGAGATGAGCGGTCTGCGCGATTTGCTCGCAGCTGAAAAGGTCGATTATCAGGTGATAAAGAACACCTTGATGCGTCTTGCCTGCGAAAAAACCGACGTTTCGGTGCTCGAGCCTTTGCTCAAGGGTACCTGCGCAGTTGCAATCTCCTTCGGCGACCCGGTCGCTCCGGCCAGGATCATCAAAAAATTCAGCAAGAGCAATGAAAAGCTGAAGGTGAAGGCCGGATCCCTGGGAAACCGTTTGATCGATGAGGCCCAGATCCTGGCCTTGGCCGATCTGCCGCCCAGAGAAGAACTTCTCGGCAAGATGCTGGGTACGCTTAATGCCGTGCCCACGGGCCTTGTCAGGGTTCTCAGTGGAGTTCCAAGAGCTTTTGTTGGTGTGTTGGCTGCTATCCAGCGCCGCAATGAAGAACAGCAGGCTGCTGCTTAAAAGAATCGTGGAGGACCTTAGATGGCTGTTTCAAAAGAGGAAGTTGTCGATTTTATAAAGGCTATGACAGTACTCGAGTTGAGCGAGTTCGTTAAGGAACTTGAGGAGATTTTCGGCGTGAGCGCTGCGGCCCCGGTTGCCATGGCCGCAATGCCCGGCGGCGCTGCCGAAGCTGCCCCGGTCGAGGAACAGACAGAATTTTCCGTCATTATCACGGCCGTCGGCGACAAGAAGATCAACGTTATAAAGGAAGTTCGGACGATCACCAACCTGGGCTTGAAAGAAGCCAAGGACTTGGTGGAAAAGGTCCCCGGAACTGTCAAGGAAGGCATTCCGAAGGCAGAGGCGGAAGCCGTTGCCAAACAGCTTACAGAGGCAGGCGCAACTGTCGAGATCAAATAAAGTCTCAAGACATGCAAAAACATCGGGAATCGGCTGGAACCAGTACGAACGGTCGATTTCCGATTTTCTACTTTTTAGCGGCATACCAGCTGTAAGTGATGGAGAAACGGGGATCTTTCGGCAAAAGTGATTGCCGGGCGCCGTTTCATTCATCACGATTTCATTTGCAGGAGAGAATATGCCCACTGCTCTAACCCATGAATACAGGGTTCGCAAAAATTTCGGAAAAATCCGCAAAATCGCGGAAATACCCAACCTTATCCAAATGCAGAAGGAAAGCTACGAGGCTTTTTTGCAAAAGGATGTGCCTCCCGAGGCAAGGGTGGAAAAGGGCCTCCATGAGGTCTTCAAGTCGGTTTTCCCTATCGAGGATTTCAGCGGGTCGGCATCCCTGGAGTTTGTTCAATACAGTTTCGGGGATGTGAAATACGAGGTCGAGGAATGCCTTGCGCGGGGAATGAACTACGAGGCCCCTGTCAAGATTGTCGTTCGTCTTGTCGTCTATGATGTGGACAAGGAAGCCAACACCCGGTCCGTTCGCGATATAAAAGAACAGGAAATCTATTTCGGCACCCTGCCGCTCATGACCGATAACGGCACTTTCATCGTCAACGGGACTGAGCGGGTCATCGTAAGCCAGTTGCACCGCTCACCCGGCATTTTCTTCGATCACGACCGAGGCAAGACCCATTCGAGCGGTAAAATTCTCTATTCCGCCCGCATCATCCCTCTTCGTGGCTCCTGGCTCGACCTGGAATTCGATCCGAAAGACATTCTCTACATCCGCATCGACAGAAGACGGAAATTTCCTGTAACAGTTCTGTTAAAAGGCCTCGGATACTCAACTGAAGAGCTCCTCAACTATTTCTATCCCAGCGAGAAGGTTTTCCTTACCGCCGACCGGTTGATAGAGAAGGAACTCAATCCGGATATTCTTCTCGGGAGCCGTGCTGCGGAAGACATCGTGCACCCGGGGACAGGCGAGGTCCTTATCAGGAAAAACAGGAAACTGGGTAAGCAGGCCCTGAAAAAGCTTCAGGAAATCGGAATCAGCCGGTTGCCGGTGACGACCACGGCACTTATCGGCCAGGTCCTGGCCCAGGACGTCATCGACTTCAACACGGGCGAAATCATCGCCGAGTGCAACGATTCGATAAACGAGGAGATGCTCAACGATTTTATCGAGCGCGGAATAAAGGAAATCGAACTGTTGCACCTGGAAGGCCCGGACATCAGCCCCTCTTTTAGAAACACCCTGCTGATGGACAAGGTGAATTCCAGGGAAGACGCCCTGGTCGAAATTTACCGGAGGCTGCGCCCGAGCAATCCCCCCACCCTCGAGGTTGCAAACGAATTTTTCAGGAACCTGTTCTTTAATCCGGACCATTACGATCTCTCGGAGGTCGGTCGCCTGAAGCTCAATCTTCAGCTCGGCGTCGATGTGCCCCTCGACTACCGTGTGCTTCGCAAGGAAGATATCCTTACGGCCGTGCGCCAGTTGATAAAGCTCAAAGACTCCCAGGGTCCGGTGGATGACATAGACAATCTCGGCAACCGCAGGGTGCGCGCGGTCGGCGAACTTCTTGAAAACCAGTATCGTATCGGGCTGGTGCGCATGGAAAGGGCCATCAAGGAAAGAATGACCCTCCAGGAAGTCGAAGCCTTGATGCCCCACGACCTTATCAATGCAAAACCGGTTTCCGCCGTCGTGAAAGAATTTTTCGGAACGAGTCAACTTTCCCAGTTCATGGACCAGACGAATCCGCTTTCCGAAATCACCCACAAGCGGCGTCTCAGCGCGCTGGGGCCGGGCGGACTTACGCGTGAGCGGGCGGGTTTCGAGGTTCGCGACGTTCACCCCACTCACTACGGCAGAATCTGCCCGATCGAGACCCCCGAGGGTCCCAACATCGGCCTGATAGTCTCTCTTTCGACCTATGCGCGCGTTAATCCTTACGGCTTCATCGAGACCCCCTACCGCAAGGTCGATGACTCGACGGCGCTTGCCAATGTCAGCTACCTTACCGCAATGGATGAAAGGGATTACCCGATTGCGCAGGCCAACGCGGCGCTCGACGAGAAGAGCCGCTTCAAAGACGAACAGATTTCGGCTCGAAAAGCGGGAGAATTCGTCATGGTCCCGCCCAACGAAATCCGGTACATGGATGTTTCCCCCAACCAACTGGTGAGCGTTTCCGCCTCGCTGATTCCGTTCCTGGAGCATGACGACGCAAACCGCGCCCTCATGGGCTCCAACATGCAGCGTCAGGCCGTCCCGCTCATTCAGACCCGTGCCCCGCTCGTGGGAACTGGAATCGAGCGTATAGTGGCCAGGGACAGCGGCGTGACGATTGTTGCCAAGCGCGAGGGCGTGGTGGAATATGTGGATGCCACCAGGATAGTCGTGCGCGCCACCGACAGCATCGACGTGGGACGTGGCGTGGACATCTACAAGCTGATCAAGTTCCAGCGCTCCAACCAGAATACCTGCATAAACCAGAAGCCGCTGGTCAAACAGGGTGACTTCGTCAAGAAGGGCCAGATACTGGCCGACGGGCCTTCGACCGATCACGGCGAACTCGCGCTCGGACGCAACGTGATGGTGGCTTTCATGAGCTGGGGCGGCTACAACTTCGAAGACTCTATCCTGGTGAGTGAACGAATAGTGAAGGAAGACGTTTTCACCTCGATCCATATAGAAGAATTCGAAATCGTGGCGAGGGACACCAAGCTCGGCAAAGAAGAGATCACGCGGGACATCCCCAATATAGGGGAAGAAGCGCTCAAAAACCTCGACGAAAGCGGCATCATTCGAATCGGCGCCTACATTAAGCCCAACGACATCCTGGTGGGCAAGGTCACGCCGAAGGGCGAATCGCAGCTCACCCCGGAAGAGAAACTGCTCAGGGCAATTTTCGGTGAGAAGGCGAGCGACGTAAAAGACACCTCACTTCGCGTTCCACCGGGGGTGGAGGGCATCATAATAGACGCCAAGGTCTTCTCGCGAAAAGGCGTCGAAAAAGATGAACGGACCCGGCAGATCGAGGAGTCGGAGGTCGGGCGTCTTCTGAAAGACCAGCGCGATGAGCTGGACATTATTAGGAAAACGGCTGCCAGGCAGATTGCCCAGGCGGTAGATGGCAAAATTATCGACACGACCCTTAAAGAGGGAAAAAAGCTCTATATCAAAAAGGGAGAGCCGTTGACCGAAGAGGCCCTCCTGGAGATTCCGAGCGGAATGTGGGACCAGATAAATCTTGTCAAAGACCCCGCCGCTTCGATGGAATTGGATACGATAGTTTCCAACTACCGTCAGCAGGTCCAGGCCGTAAAGGATCTTTTCGAGGAAAAGATAAACAAGCTCAAAAGAGGCGATGAGCTTCCGCCCGGCGTCATCAAGATGGTTAAGGTCTACATAGCCGTGAAAAGAAAACTTCAGGTCGGCGACAAGATGGCCGGCCGGCACGGCAACAAGGGCGTAGTCTCAAGAATCCTTCCCTTGGAGGATATGCCTTACTTTCCGGACGGGACGATGGTGGACGTCGTTTTGAATCCACTTGGAGTGCCTTCCCGAATGAACGTCGGGCAGGTGCTCGAAACCCATCTGGGCTGGGCGGCCAAGGGACTCGGGCAGCAGCTTGCGGCCATGCTCGAGGAGCATCTGAATAAAATCAGGGAACGGGAGTCGATAGAAGAGAAGCTTCATCGGATATTTAACAATCTGGAATACGGCGAATTTTTCGAAAATGCCTCGGAACGCGAATTCAGGGAACTGATTCCCGATCTCAAGGAAGGCATGTATGTTGCCACTCCTGTTTTCGACGGGGCCGAAGAAGCCGAGATCAGAAGCTTTCTCAAGGAATCGGGCGTGCCGGAATCGGGCCAGTCGATCCTCTATGACGGCCGCACCGGTCTTCCCTTCGATCAGTCCGTTACGGTCGGCATCATGTATATCCTCAAACTTCACCATTTGGTCGATGACAAGATCCATGCGAGGTCTATCGGCCCTTATTCCCTGGTCACCCAGCAGCCCCTTGGTGGAAAGGCCCAGTTCGGTGGACAGCGTCTCGGTGAAATGGAAGTTTGGACGATGGAGGCCTACGGTGCCGCCTATGCTCTCCAGGAATTTCTCACGGTCAAATCCGACGACGTGGCCGGACGTACGCGCATGTACGAAAAGATCGTCAAAGGTGACAATACCCTCGAAGCCGGACTGCCGGAGTCCTTCAATGTTCTGGTAAAGGAACTGCAGGCGCTTGCTCTGGACGTCAGGCTACTCGAAGAAGAAGAAGGCAATTAAAGCGATGGTCATTGTCCGGATGCCGGATAGGGATTCGGCGGTCTTGCTGACCACGCCAAGGAGGTTCTTTTGAAAGAACTCTACTCTCTTTTTACCAAACCGAAAGACCCGTTGAATTTCAACGCCGTCAAGATAATGATTTCCTCTCCGGAAAGAATTCGGGAGTGGTCGTACGGCGAAGTGAAAAAACCGGAAACCATAAATTATAGAACGTTCAAGCCTGAGCGAGACGGGCTCTTTTGTGCCCGAATATTTGGCCCCATCAAAGATTACGAATGCAATTGCGGCAAATACAAACGGATGAAGCACAGGGGTGTGGTGTGCGAAAAATGCGGGGTGGAGGTGATTCAGTCCAAGGTCCGCCGCGAGCGTATGGGCCACATCGAGCTTGCTTCCCCGGTCGCTCACATCTGGTTTTTGAGGAGCCTGCCAAGCAAGATCGGCAACCTGTTGGACCTCACTCTCCGGGAGCTGGAAAAAGTACTCTATTTTGACTCCTATATAATGCTGGACCCCGGCGAAACGAACCTCGAAAGAGGAGAACTCCTCACCGAGGAGCACTATCGCCAACTGGTGCAGGAACACGGAGCACGTTTTACGGCAGGCATCGGCGCCGAGGCGATCAAGCAGTTGCTTGGCACCCTCGACCTGGAGAAGCTCGCCACGGATCTGCGCGAAGAAATGGTGAAGACCAACTCCGTGGCAAAGCGCAAGAAGCTTGCAAAACGGCTTAAGATCATCGATGCGTTCCGCGAGTCCGAAAACCGGCCCGAATGGATGATAATGGATGTTGTCCCGGTTCTGCCGCCGGATCTCAGGCCCCTTGTTCCCCTGGATGGCGGCAGGTTCGCCACCAGCGACCTGAACGATCTCTATCGGCGCGTAATAAACCGCAACAACCGTCTGAAACGGCTTCAAGAACTCAACGCCCCGGACATCATTATCCGCAATGAAAAACGGATGCTTCAGGAGGCCGTTGACGTTTTGTTCGATAACGGGCGCAGGGGCAAGACCATAACCGGGGCAAGCAAGCGTCCTCTCAAGTCGCTTAGCGACATGCTCAAGGGCAAACAGGGACGGTTCCGGCAGAACCTTCTCGGCAAGCGGGTTGACTACTCAGGGCGTACCGTAATCGTTATCGGCCCCAATCTTAGGCTTCATCAGTGCGGGCTGCCCAAGAAGATGGCCCTCGAACTCTTTAAGCCCTTTATCTACAACAAGCTTGAGGAAAAAGGCTATGTTACCACGATAAAGGCCGCCAAGAAGATGGTCGAACGGGAAACCCCGGAGGTCTGGGACACACTCGACGAAGTGGTTCGAGAATTCCCGGTCATGCTAAACCGCGCTCCAACCCTGCACAGGCTGGGTATCCAGGCATTCGAGCCGATACTCATAGAGGGCAAGGCCATCCAGCTCCATCCGCTGGTTTGTACGGCCTTCAACGCGGACTTCGACGGTGACCAGATGGCGGTCCACGTGCCGCTTTCAATCGAGGCGCAAGCCGAGGCGCGCATTTTGATGATGTCCACCAACAACATCCTCAGCCCCGCGCACGGCGATCCCATAATCGTACCTTCTCAGGACATAGTCCTGGGAATTTACTACATGACGCGCGAAAAGCCTTTCGCCAAAGGGTCTACGCTTCCGTTTGCAGACGCGGAGGGGCTGAAAGGGGCCATCGCCAGGGGTGAAATCCGGGTTTACAACAGTCCCGCGGAGGTGCGCTCGGCCTATGATGCCGAAGAGGCCGACCTGCATGCGGGCGTCGTCGTTCGATTCAGTATCGTGGCACAGCAGGACGGTGTGATCGATACCGTGGGCGAAAAAGAGATCTTGCTGAAAGCCGACGGGGAGAGGCCGCGCTATGTGCTCACCGACGGAAAAGCGCTTATACACCGAAATATGATGGTTCAGCCCGGGGATGAAGTCGTAAAGGGCCGCATACTCGCGCAGGAGTTTGTAAGAACGACTGTCGGACGGGTGATACTCTCCGAGATTCTGCCGGAAGGGGTTCCTTTTGCGGCCGCAAACAGGGTGATGAACAAGAAGGCGTTGGCTCAACTGATCGACAGCTGCTACCGGAGTGCCGGGGTGAAAGCCACGGTGCTTCTGGCCGACAGACTCAAGGATACGGGCTACCATTATGCGACCCGCTCCGGCATATCCATTTCGATCAAGGACATGACCATCCCGCAGCGCAAGTCTGAGATCCTGCAGGTGGCCTTCGACCAGGTTCAGGAAATCGAGCGCCAGTACAACGAGGGCTTGATAACTGAGGGTGAAAAGTACAATAAGGCGGTCGACATCTGGGCCAAGGCGACCGAGGACGTTGCGGCCGAAATGATGAGGGAGATTGGCGCGACCGAGATCGATGGGCCCGACGGTAAAAGAATCGCTGTCGAGTCCTTCAATCCGATCTATATGATGGCGGACTCAGGGGCGCGAGGCAGCAAGGACCAGATGCGTCAGCTCGCCGGAATGCGCGGACTCATGGCAAAACCTTCTGGTGAAATCATCGAGACCCCGATCACTGCCAACTTTCGTGAAGGCCTCACGGTTCTGCAGTACTTCATCTCGACTCACGGCGCCCGAAAAGGTCTTGCGGACACGGCCCTCAAGACGGCAAACTCCGGTTACCTCACCCGGCGCCTGGTTGATGTTTCCCAGGATGTGATTATAGCGGAAAAAGATTGCGGTACGATGGATGGAATCGATGTGGAAGCGCTCCTCGAAGCCGGAGAAATAATTCAGAGGCTGGGAGACCGCATTCTTGGCCGCACCGCCCAGGAAGATATCGTCGACCCGGTTACCGGTGAAGTGATTGTTCCGACGGGGGATGAGATAGATGAGAAGAAAGTGGTGGAAATCGAGGACGCGGGCATAGAACGGGTCAGTATCCGCTCCGCGCTCACCTGCCGCTCTACCAGGGGCATTTGCGCCATGTGCTACGGCCGCGACTTGGCCCAGGGGAAACTGGCGGGAATCGGGGAGGCGGTCGGCATTATCGCAGCCCAGTCCATTGGTGAGCCGGGAACTCAGCTTACCATGCGTACGTTTCACATCGGTGGAACGGCCAGCAAGAGCATCGAGCGTACGTCGATCAGCAACCGTTATTCGGGCACGGTCAAGTTCATAAATCTCAATGTGGTTCGCAACCGCGAAGGCGATCTGGTCGCGATGAACCGCAACGGCGAGATTAGCATCATCAGCGATACCGGCCGCGAGCGCGAGCGATACGTCATAGTTTATGGGGCCAAGCTGAAGGTTTCCGAAGGCCAGCAGGTCGAACCCGAGGCGCTGCTTGCCGAATGGGACCCTTTCACCACACCGATTCTGACCGAAGTTCCGGGGGCCGTAAAGTTCGGTGACATCACCGAAGGCCAGACCATGCAGGAAAAGCTCGACCCGGTTACCGGCAAGTCCAGCAAGGTGGTTGTCGAATACCGTGACGTCGATGTGCGGCCCAGGATCTCCATCAAGGACGAAAAGGGCAAGACGTCGAAAGTCGAAGAGGGCGGTACGGCGCGGTATTTCATGCCCGTTGGCGCTATTTTGATGGTGAGCGAGGGGGACCCGGTCTTTCCTGGCGACGTTCTCGCAAGGATTCCGCGCGAGACCACCAAGACCAAGGATATCACGGGCGGTCTGCCCCGGGTCGCCGAACTCTTCGAAGTTCGCAAGCCCAAGGAAAATGCCGTGATTACCGAAATCGACGGTGTGGTGAGCTTCGGAAAAGACACCAAGGGCAAACGCAAGGTGGTAATTACGCCCCAGGTCGGGGAGCCGCGCGAGTACCTCATTCCCAAGGGTAAACACATAAGCGTGCATGAAGGCGATTATGTGCGTGCGGGTGAGGCCCTGATGGATGGTTCCCCCAATCCCCATGACATTCTGACGGTGCTTGGCGAAAAAGAAGTCGCAAAGTACCTCGTCGATGAGGTGCAGCAGGTCTATCGCCTCCAGGGCGTCAAGATCAATGACAAGCATATCGAGGTCATTGTGAGGCAGATGCTCAAGCGGGTTCGCATCACCGACCCGGGGGACTCGGAGTTTCTCCTTGGCGAGCACGTGGAGAAGCCGATCTTCGAAGAGGTAAACGAGCAGCTTGTCGCTCAGGAGATGCGCCCGGCAGCGGCGGAACCTTTGCTTCTTGGCATCACGAAGGCGTCACTTAGCACCCAGAGCTTTATCTCGGCGGCTTCCTTTCAGGAGACCACGAAGGTGCTCACCGACGCTGCGACGGCGGGTAAAGTCGACCACCTGCTGGGGCTGAAGGAAAACGTCATCATGGGCAGGTTGATCCCCGCCGGCTCGGGGCTCAGGCAATACCGGGACATAAGGAAGTAGTGATGCCCGGGACCAAAGGTCTGAAAAGGGATGAGGCCGCTCCAATTTCGGGATTCCAATTGCCTGGCCCCTTTTTGGACTTGACATTGCAGCCTGATTCCTTTAAAAAGAGCGTTTACCGGTTCTGAAACAGTGAAACATGTTGTGAGAGCTGGACTTTCTATAATTCACTTTACCGGAGTTGAAAGCACGAATGCCCACTATCAATCAGTTGGTCAGAAAAGGAAGGGAAGAAGTCCGGAAAAAGTCCAGCACTCCCGCCCTTCAAAGCTGTCCCCAGAAGCGTGGAGTTTGTGTTCGCGTGTACACGACGACGCCCAAAAAGCCTAATTCGGCCCTGCGCAAGATCGCACGTGTCCGCCTGACAAACGGCATAGAAGTAACCTCCTATATACCGGGGATCGGGCACAACTTGCAGGAGCACTCGGTCGTGCTCATCCGCGGAGGTCGTGTAAAGGACCTTCCCGGCGTGCGCTACCATGTCGTGCGCGGCACCCTGGATGCACTTGGGGTGGCCGACCGCAAGCAGAGCCGTTCCAAGTATGGTACCAAGAGGCCGAAGTAACCAGAATTTGATAAGTTCTGGGGCCATGGCTAGCGGGTCTGTTTTCGCCATGGCCTCTCTTTTGCCTTAAAAACGGATAATTGAAGGACAAGGGATGCCCAGGAGAAGAGAAGTTCCGAAGCGCTATGTGTTGCCCGACCCGAAATTCAACAATCGGTTGGCGGCAAAGTTTATCAACAACGTCATGCGATGTGGCAAGAAGAGTACTGCCGAGCAGATTTTCTACCATGCGCTCACTCTGGTGGAACAACGCTCGAAGCAGGACCCGCTGGACGTCTTCCACAAAGCGATCGATAACGTCAGGCCAGTTGTCGAGGTCAAATCGAGGCGCGTAGGCGGAGCGACATACCAGGTCCCCGTTGAAGTTCGTACGGAGCGGCGTGATGCTCTCGCCATGAGGTGGATCATAAATTACGCCAAGTCGCGCTCAGAGAAGACTATGACTCAGAAGCTGGCCGGCGAGTTGATGGACGCATCGCAGAATCGAGGCGGTTCGGTCAAAAAGCGCGAGGATACCCACCGCATGGCCGACGCCAACAAGGCGTTCGCTCATTACAGGTGGTAGACTTTGATCTTGTCCAAGGTGAAAGAGTCTAAAAGATATACGGCATGGCCTGAAAGTTGGCGAGGAGGACCCCCTAATGGCTAAAAAGAAATACGAGCGGACCAAGCCACATGTAAACGTCGGTACGATCGGTCACATCGACCATGGGAAGACGACCCTTACGGCTGCGATCACAAAGCAGTTGGCAAAGAAGGGCAAAGCGCAGTTCGTTCCGTTTGACCAGATCGACAAGGCGCCCGAAGAGCGCGAACGCGGCATCACCATTGCGACCGCGCACGTCGAGTATGAGACCGACAGGCGCCACTATGCTCATGTGGACTGTCCGGGCCATGCGGACTATATAAAGAACATGATCACCGGGGCCGCGCAGATGGACGGGGCGATTCTGGTGGTTGCGGCCGACGACGGCCCCATGCCTCAGACCCGCGAGCACATTCTTCTTGCGCGCCAGGTCGGTGTCCCCTACGTCGTTGTTTTCCTGAATAAGGTCGACATGGTGGACGATCCCGAGTTGATCGAACTCGTCGAGCTCGAACTTCGCGAGCTTCTGACCAAGTACGGGTTCCCGGGAGACGATATACCGATCATCAAGGGTTCGGCGCTAAAGGCGCTCGAGACCGAAGATGGGGCGAGCGAGGACGCAAAGTGCATCTTCGAGCTGATGGATGCAATTGATGCGTATATTCCCGACCCGGTGCGAGCGCTCGACAAGCCGTTTTTGATGCCGATCGAGGATGTCTTTTCCATCTCGGGTCGAGGGACCGTGGTGACTGGCCGTGTAGAGCGCGGGCAGGTCAAGGTGGGTGAGGAAATCGAGATCGTTGGATTTCGTCCCACATTCAAGACGGTTTGCACGGGCGTTGAAATGTTTCGCAAGACCCTGGATTCGGGCCAGGCGGGCGACAATGTAGGCCTGCTTTTGCGCGGGACAAAACGAGACGAAGTCGAGCGCGGCCAGGTCGCTGCAAAGCCCGCTTCGATTACGCCCCACACGGATTTCAAGGCCGAAGTCTACATTCTGAAAAAAGAAGAAGGCGGACGGCACACTCCGTTTTTCCCCGGCTACAGGCCGCAATTCTACTTCAGGACCACTGACGTGACAGGTGTCATGACGCTTCCTGAAGGGGTCGAGATGGTCATGCCGGGCGACAATATCAGTTGCGAGGTAAAACTCATCACACCCGTTGCCCTGGAAAAAGAGCTTCGATTCGCTATTCGCGAGGGAGGCCGTACAGTGGGCGCCGGGGTCCTTACCGAGGTAATTAGTTAGTTAATTTCCAAACAGGGAAACCGGGGCCGGGCTTCGGTTGTCTATTTGACGGGAAAATAAATGGTGACGAATCAAAGAATTCGCATCCGGCTGAAGGCTTATGATCACAAGCTGCTCGATCAATCCACCAACGAGATCGTAATGACGGCGAAAAAGACTGGTGCACGAGTGGCTGGACCGATACCGCTTCCGACCAGGATTAACCGATACACCGTTTTGCGCTCGCCTCATGTGGATAAGAAATCGCGCGAGCAGTTCGAGATCCGTGTCCACAAGCGTCTGATCGACATTTTGGACCCGACCCAGCAAACGGTTGATTCGCTTATGAAGCTGGATCTGTCCGCCGGGGTCGACGTCGAAATCAAGCTTTAAGGTTTCAGGCCGAAGCAAGCGAAAGAGAGTAACCGATCATGATTACGGCAATTATTGGACGCAAACTCGACATGACTCAGGTCTTTGCTGACGACGGTACGGTCTATCCGGTAACCCTCGTTCAGGCGGGTCCGTGCACTGTGACCCAGGTGAAGACCCCGGAAAAGGACGGCTACTGCGCCCTTCAGATAGGTTTTGGCCCTAAGAAGCCAAAAAGCGTAAACCGCCCCTTAAAGGGTCATCTGGACAAGGTGGGTAAAGGGTATTTCGAGGTCCTGCGAGAGATTGCGGATGAAAACCCTATGGAACACAACCCCGGGGACCAGGTTCTTGCCGAGATATTCGAGATCGGGGACCGGGTCGATATAATCGGAAAGAGCAAGGGCAAGGGGTTTGCCGGCACGATCAAACGCTGGAGATTTCAGCGGGGGCCGGACGGCCACGGTTCTAAGAATGTCCGGGAACCCGGTTCGACCGGTATGGCGACCTACCCCGGTCGTGTGGTAAAGGGCAAGAAATTGCCCGGGCACCTGGGAGACAAGCGCAAGACCGTTTTAAACCTTAGGGTTGTGGACGTGCGTGTGGAAGATAACCTCCTTTTGATCCATGGCGCCGTTCCTGGCGCGAAGAACGGGATCGTAATCATCCGCAAGACAAACCGGGTGAAATAAGGCGCCTCTAGAGGCGAAACTGATTTTGGGGATCACCATGCCAACTGTGGATGTCTTTAACATGAACAGTGAGATCACGGGCCAGCTCGAGCTGAGCGACTCAATATTCGGCCTGCCGGTGAAGCCTCACGTGCTCCATGAGGTCGTGGTCTATCAACTGGCGAAGCGCCGGGCTGGTACTGCGAAGGTCAAGGGACGCAGTGAAGTCAGGGGAGGCGGCAAAAAGCCCTGGAGGCAAAAGGGCTCGGGGCGTGCCCGCGCCGGGACCAGCCGTTCACCGATCTGGCGGGGAGGCGGGATTATTCATGGCCCGCAACCCAGAGACTACGAAATGCGCATACCCAAGAAGGTCAGACGTCAGGCGCTCAAGATGGCCCTTAGCCAGAAGGTGCTGGATGAGGCCTTCAAAGTGATCGACCAGTTTAAGCTCGACAGGATCAAGACCAAGGATTTTGTGGCTCTGCTCGGTCGATTCGAACTGGGCAAGACGCTGGTGGTCCTGCCCGAGACCGATGCAATTATCGAAAAATCCGCTCGCAATATCCCCAACGTAAAGGTCCTGCGTTCGGAAGGGCTGAATGTCTACGACCTGCTGAATTATCATAGTGTAATTCTTAGCAGCGAGTGTGTGGGCAGGATCGAGGAGGCTCTGGCATGAATGCCAAGACATACGCGATATTGAAGCGCCCCTTGATAACTGAGAAGAGCACGGTCGAAAAAGACCTGAGAAACAAGCTCTGCTTCGAGGTGGATCGAAGGGCGAACAAGATCGAAATCAGGGAAGCGGTGCAAAAAATTTTCAAGGTCGATGTCCTCGGTGTCACCACAATGGGCATGAAGGGAAAAGTGAAAAAAGTTGGCCGTCATCTTACGCAGACGCCTGATTGGAAAAAAGCTGTTGTAACTATCAAGCCCGGCCAGCGCGTCGAGTTTTTTGAAGGCGTCTAGCCGGAAGGGGAAAAGTAGAAATGGGAGTCAGGACAGTTAAGCCGACGTCAGCCGGCCGCCGGTTCCAGACATACGCCACCTTCGATGAGTTATCGACGGGCAACAACCCGCAGAAGGGCTTGGTCGAGCCGCTGCGCAAATCCGGCGGGCGCAACAACGTGGGGCGGGTCACCATATGGCATCGCGGAGGCGGCCACAAGCGGCTCTACCGCATAATCGATTTCAAGCGGGACAAGGAAAATATCCCGGCCAAAGTGGCGACCGTCGAGTATGACCCCAATCGCTCGGCCCACATTGCCCTGATTCAATATAGCGATGGTGAAAAGCGCTATATCCTGTATCCCGTAGGCCTCAAGGTCGGGGACGCGGTCATGACCGGTCCGCAGTCCGACATCAAACCGGGCAACTGCCTCAAGCTCGCGAACCTGCCGCTTGGCACCGTCGTGCACAATATCGAGATGCGGCCGGGCAAGGGCGGCCAGTTGGCTCGCTCCGCCGGATCGAGCGCCCAGCTCATAGCCCGTGAGGGAAAATATGCGACGCTTCGCATGCCCTCGGGCGAGATGCGGATGATCTCGGTTGAATGCAAGGCCACTGTCGGCCAGGTGGGGAATATCGATCACGAAAACATCTCGCTCGGTAAAGCCGGTCGCACGCGCTGGAGCGGCAAAAGGCCCCATGTGCGCGGAGTTGCCATGAACCCCGTTGACCACCCGATGGGCGGCGGCGAGGGAAGGAGTTCCGGAGGACGCCATCCTTGTACCCCCTGGGGCATTCCGACCAAGGGATATCGCACGCGCAAGGCAAAACAGAGCGATAAATTCATTCTTCATCGCCGGAAATAGTGGGGTTGGCGCCCTTCCCCGGCAAAGGTCACGCCGCAAGGTTGCTGCGGGTGGCCGAACTGAAGCTACATAGGAGGATAAAGTGCCGCGGTCTTTAAAAAAAGGGCCATTTGTCGACGATCACTTGATGAACAAGATAACGAAGGCCAAAGACACCGGCGACCGCAAGGTTATAAAAACCTGGTCGCGCAGGTCCACTATCCTGCCCGAATTCGTCGGGACCACGCTTGCCGTGCACAACGGCAAGAAGTTCATCCCGGTTTTCGTCAGCGAGAATATGGTCGGGCACAAGCTCGGCGAGTTCTCTCCGACCAGGATATTTTATGGCCATGCTGGGGATAAGAAGTCCAAAGTAAAAGGGAAAAAATAATGGAAGCGAGAGCCGTTGGCAAATACTTGCGCGTTTCCGCGCAGAAGACTCGCCTGGTCGCCGATGCGGTTCGAGGCAAAAAGGTCGATGAGGCCCTCATTTTTCTCAGGTTTACGCCGAAAAAGAGTGGGCGGCTGATTGCAAAGGTGCTTCGGTCGGCCATGGCGAATGCCGGGAATAACAATGCGGGTGATCTTGAGAAGCTCTATATTAAGACGATAAAGATCGACCAGGGGCCGCGGCTCAAGAGGTTTCGTCCGAGGGCCATGGGTAGAGCGAACCGGATCATCAAGCCTTCGAGCCACATTACCGTGATTTTAGACGAGAAAAAATAAGGCCCTTCCTTCCGCGCGTCTTATGCGCCCGCCTCTCGAGGTGTGGATATCGGGGAAGGGTGATGGTTCGCTTTTGAAATCGCCCATATGGAGGTGAAGTTTGGGACAAAAAGTTCATCCTACAGGGTTCCGGCTCGGAGTCCTCAAGACTTGGGATTCGAAATGGTTTGCAACCAAAGGTTATTCGAAGCTCGTTTTTGAGGATCGCCAGATCCGTGATTATATAAAAGAGCGGCTTTTCCACGCGGGAATTTCGAAAATCGAGATAGAGCGCGCTGCAAACAAGGTCAAGATCCGCATACACACGGCGCGGCCGGGGATCGTGATCGGTAAGAAGGGCGCTGAGATCGAGGTGCTCAGGCGTGATTTGGAGCGCCGGTTCAAGCGGGAAGTCCTCATCGATATTCAGGAAGTGCGGCGGCCCGAACTCGACGCCACCCTGGTTGCCGAAAACATAGCTCTTCAGCTTGTTAGGCGAGTTGCTTTCCGCCGCGCGATGAAGCGTGCAATGAGTTCGGCCACGAAGTTCGGGGCCAAGGGAATAAGGGTCGCTTCGGCCGGGCGTCTGGGTGGGGCCGAAATGGCCAGGCGGGAATGGTACCGCGAAGGCAGGGTTCCCCTTCATACGCTACGGGCCGACATTGATTATGGTACTGCCCTCGCCCGGACGACTTACGGCATCATCGGGGTCAAGGTCTGGATATTCAAGGGCGAAGTGTTGTCCTGAAGATCGGTTGGGTCCCGATTGTTGGCCCGGTGGCTTTGTACTTTCGGGCGGATTGGGATGCTACCTGAGTCTTTTCGGGGTCGTTTAGCGGGAGAAATGAGATGTTAGCTCCAAAAAGGGTCAAGTTCAGAAAAGTGCAGAAGGGCCGCATGAGGGGCACCGCGTTCCGGGGCAGCACGATCAGCTTCGGCGATTTCGGGCTCAAGGCCCTGGAGCCTGGCTACATTACTGCCAGGCAGATTGAGGCCGCTCGTGTCGCCATTTCGCGCCATGTAAAACGCGGGGGCAAGGTTTGGATTCGTATCTTCCCGGATAAGCCCTTCACGAAGAAGCCGGCCGAAACTCGGATGGGCAAAGGCAAGGGCTCACCCGAAGGCTGGTTGGCAGTTGTCAAGCCGGGCAGAATTCTTTACGAGATAAAGGGCGTACCTGAAGCCGATGCGCGCGATGCGCTCAATCTTGCCGCTCATAAGCTTCCGTTGCCCACACGTTTTGTTTCGAGGCAGGATATACTATGAAAGCCAGTGCTCTGCGGGAAATGACGAAGGACGAGTTGGCTCAGAAGTTAAACGAGATCCGGGAAGCCCAGTTCAATCTGAAGTTTCAGCATGCGACGGGGCAACTGGAAAACACTGCCCAGCTTCCCAAGAATAGAAACGACATAGCGCGGATTCTGACCGTTTTGTCCGAGATGGACAAAACGACCGGCGCATAGGTGCAGAGAGGCATGATGGAAGAAGCGAAATCAACCAGGAAAACTCGAGTCGGCAAGGTCATGAGCAATAAAATGGACAAGACCGTCGTGGTCATGGTCGAACGGCTGATTCAAGATACGAAATACCGTAAGTTTGTCCGGCGCAGGAACACATTCAAGGCCCACGACCCCGCCAATGACTGTTCCATCGGTGATCGCGTGCTGATCGAAGAAAGCAGGCCTCTCAGCAAGGAGAAGCGCTGGCTGGTTGTAAAGATTCTGGATAAAGCGGTGGTTTAGCCGCCCGGCGGCATGAGCCCGTTTAGATGTGGAGTAGCAAATGATTCAGGTGGAAACTCAGTTGAACGCCGCTGATAATTCCGGGGCCAAGCGGCTCTACTGCATAAAGGTGCTCGGCGGGACCCGCAGGCGCTACGCTTCGGTGGGCGACATCATCGTGGTGTCCGTGCAGGAGGCCATTCCCAACGCGAAAGTGAAGAAGGGTGACGTACTCAAGGCGGTTGTGGTGCGTACGAAAAAAGAAGTACGTCGTCCCGATGGCTCATATATAAAGTTTGACGATAACTCCGCAGTCCTCATCTCCGCCGCGAAGGAACCCATAGGGACCCGGATCTTCGGGCCGGTGGCCCGGGAGTTGCGCGCCAAACAGTTCATGAAGATTATATCGCTTGCTCCGGAAGTTCTGTAGCAAAAGAGGACTCGTGCGATGAAATTTGAGGGCTTTCATATAAAGAAAAACGATACGGTGAAGGTGATCGCCGGCAAGGACAAGGGAAAGAGCGGCAAGGTGCTCAGGGTTATTCCCAAGAAAGAGCGGGCGATCGTGGAAAAAATCAACATGGTCAAGCGTCATCTCAAGCCGAGTCAGCAGACGCGGCAGGGTGGCATTCTGGAGAGGGAAGCCCCTATACAGATCTCGAACCTGATGTTGATTTGCACGAAGTGCACAGATCCGACCCGGGTGGGCTATAGAATGCTCGATGACGACCGCAAGGTCCGATTTTGTAAGAAGTGCCAGGAAGTCATCGACTAGGGACGTCCACCGCAAGGGCGGTAGCGGAGGTAAAGTTGGCAGTATTGCGCGACAGATTTTATGAGGAGATTGCTCCCCAGCTTCGGGAGCAGTACAATTACAAGAGCCCGATGCAGATGCCCAGGCTTGCCAAGATCATACTCAATATGGGTCTTGGGGAGGCAATTCAGAACATAAAAATCCTGGACTCCGCAACGGCCGAACTGCGCCAGATAAGCGGGCAGAAGCCCGTTATCACCAGGGCGCGCCAGAGTATTGCTGCCTTCAAGCTCAGGAAGGGCATGCCGATCGGGTGTATGGTCACTTTGAGAGGCGACCGGATGTACGAGTTCTTCGATAAGCTCGTCAACGTCGCCCTGCCCCGAGTGCGTGACTTCCGCGGCATTTCGCCAAAAGCCCTGGACGGCAGGGGCAATTATACACTGGGTATAAAGGAACATATCATTTTCCCCGAGATCGACTACGACAAGATCGACAAGATCAAGGGGATGAATATCACAATAGTTACGACAGCCAGGTCGGACGATGAGGCTCGGACGCTTCTCTCTCTGATGGGCATGCCGTTTAAGCGCTGAAAAGGGGGCCTCCTTTGGCTAAGAAGTCTCTAATAGCAAAAGCAAAACGTGTATCTAAATTCAAGGCCAGAAACTACAACCGTTGTCCCATTTGCGGTCGCCCTCGGGCCTACATCCGCAAGTTCGGAATCTGCCGTATATGCTTTCGCAATATGGCGCTCAAGGGCGAACTGCCGGGCGTAGTCAAGGCAAGCTGGTAGGACTTTAGGAGAGCATAAAGATGATGGTGTCGGATTCGATAGGCGACTTCTTGAACCGTATTCGGAATGCGCAGAAAGCACGGTTTGACAAGCTGGACATCCCGGCCTCCCGCATGAGGGCGAACCTGTGCCGCATCCTGAAGGACGAAGGATATATAAAGAACTATAAATTCGTCAGGGACGAGAAACAGGGAATTCTCCGGGTACATGTCAAATACGGTGAGGGGCGCGAAGGCGCTCTGGTCGGGGCCAAGCGAATCAGCCGCCCGGGTCGCCGTGTTTATGTGGGCCATGAACAGATCCCCCGCATTATGAATGGAATGGGGATCGCCATAGTCTCGACTTCGAAAGGCGTGATGACGGACAGGCAGGCCCGCACCGATGGCGTGGGCGGTGAATTGCTGTGCGCCGTCTGGTAGGTTGAGACGCATCCAGTGCAAAATCGGTAAAGGAGTAATGGCATGTCGCGGGTGGGTAAATTGCCCATACCCTTACCTAAAGGGGTAGAGGTTACTCTCAGCGAGGCGATCTTGACCGTCAAGGGTCCGAAAGGGACTCTGACGCGGTCTGTTCCGGAAAGCGTCGATGTGGAGATCGGGAAGGAAACCATCGAATTCAAGCGCAGGAGCGAATCGATTGAAGCTCGCTCCACGCATGGACTGATCCGTGCACTTGTGAACAACATGGTGCGGGGCGTAAGCGAAGGTTTCGTCAAAGGGCTCGAGATTCAAGGGACCGGCTACCGGGCCGAGGTGCAGGGGAGTAATCTCAACCTGAGCCTGGGGTATTCGCACCCCGTTCAGTTCCCGTTGCCCGTGGGGATAAAAGCTAGCGTGGAAAAGGCCAACATTGTTCGGCTGGAGGGAATCGATATCGAGGTGCTGGGTGAAACCGCTGCCCGCATTCGCGCCCTGAGGCCGGTAGAGCCTTACAAGGGCAAGGGTGTTCGATACGCTGGCGAGCACGTCCGCCGCAAGGCGGGCAAGACCGGTTCCAAGAAGTAGATTCGGAGGGCTAAAATGGCTTCAGGCAGCACAAGCGTGCGCTATACCTCACGGCTTAAGCGCAAGAAACGCATAAGAAGAAAAATAGAAGGCGTCCAGGAACGCCCGAGGCTGACGGTATTTCGCAGCGACAAGCATATATATGCCCAGATAATTAATGACGAGACCGGCGCGACGCTTGTGTCGGCGTCTACGCTTTCGCCCGAGTACAGGGAAATGGAGGCGGTCAAAGGGAAGATTTCGGCCGCCAAGCGCGTGGGGGAACTCGTCGCAGGCAAAGCAATCGAGAAGGGTATCGCCAAGGTCGTTTTTGACCGCAATGGCTTTATCTACCACGGGCGCGTTAAGGCCCTCGCAGATGCGGCCCGTCAGAAGGGTCTTGATTTTTAACTCCTTTCGCAGTCGGAGGCACTAACATTGATAGGTGTGGAATCCAGCCAGCTTCAGCTGATTGACAAGGTCGTTCATATAAGCCGGGTGGCCAAAGTTGTTAAGGGCGGGCGCCGTTTTTCGTTCAGCGCAATAGTCGTGGTGGGCGACGGCAGCGGCAAAGTCGGATATAGCCTTGGCAAGGCCAACGAAGTTCCGGAGGCCATACGCAAAGGAATGGAATCGGCCAAGCGAAACATGGTTCAGGTGCCTTTGAAGGAGAACACGATTCCTCATGAGGTGCTCGGCCGGTTTGGGGCCTCCTCGGTTGTTTTGAAGCCGGCCTCGGCCGGGACCGGAGTTATAGCCGGTGGGGCTGTGCGCGCCATCATGGAGGCCGCGGGCATTCACGACATTTTGACGAAATGCATCGGATCCAGGAACCCCCATAACGTAGTCAAGGCGACGATCGAGGGTCTCGGGAGGCTGCGCAGCATTGAGCAGGTCTCGAAGATCAGGGGCAAGGCCATTATGGAAGGTGCCTAGGGTGAGGTTAAGCCTCCTCTGACTTTCCAGGGCTCGCGAGCCGGTATCTCAGCGGCAACCGGGCCGGAGACGGTCGGTTCGCTTTTGGGCAGATTGGGCTTACGGCGATTTTTCAGGCGTGTGGTCCGGATCGCACACATAAAAAATATTTCTAGGGTGCAAGAATGGCAAAGCCAATTGAGGTCAGACTGGTTCGAAGCCCGATAGGGCGTCCCGAAAAGCATCGCAGGATTTTGCAGGCGCTGGGGCTAACGAAGATGCATAGACCCGTGAACCTTTACAGTTCGCCTCAGGTGCTGGGTGCTCTCAGGAAGGTAATTCACCTCGTTAAAGTCGAGGAGAGATAGGGGTTTTTGATGAGACTCGGAGAACTGGCTCCGCCTCCCGGAGCCAAGAAGAATACAAAGCGTCTAGGCCGGGGCTCCGGCTCCGGTCAGGGGATGACCGCCGGCAAGGGAACAAAGGGGCAGAAAGCGCGCTCCGGAGGCGGTACGCCTCCCTGGTTCGAAGGCGGCCAGATGCCGCTTCAGCGCCGGATCCCGAAGCGCGGCTTCACCAACATCTTCAAGAAAGAATTTTCAATAATCAACGTTTCGGATCTCAGTGAATTTCCTGCCGGAAGCGAAATCGGCCTACCTGATCTTATCGGCTCCGGGCTTGTGAGGAAGATTCAGAGTGGAGTCAAGCTCCTGGGCGATGGCGAGGTTACCCGGGCCATTACGGTCCGTGTACATAAGGCAAGCGTTTCTGCTGTTCAGAAAATAGAAGCGGCAGGCGGTAAAGTAGAATTGATACCGCCCAAGAAAGGAAAATAAGAAGTGCTCGGAGGCTTTGCGACAATAGGGAGAATTCCCGAGCTTAAACGCCGCATCGGAGCTACGTTGCTGCTTCTTGGGGTCTACCGTATCGGGGTGCACATTCCGACGCCCTATATCAATACGAGGGCACTGGAGTCCTACTTCAATGCGGCGAAAGGGACCCTTTTGGGTCTTTTCGACATGTTTTCCGGCGGTGCGTTGAGCCACTTCTCCGTCTTCGCCTTGGGGATCATGCCTTATATCAGTGCGTCCATTATCTTGCAGCTCCTTACGGTGGTCATTCCCACCCTCGAGAGGCTCAGCAAGGAGGGGGAATCGGGGCGCCGCAAAATTACCCAGTACACCCGTTACGGCACGGTTGTGCTCAGCATTATCCAGGGCTTTGGAATAGCGGTCGGGCTTGAGAGTCAACACGCTCCTGGTGACATTCCTCTCGTGCTGATGTCTGGATGGGGCTTTCGCCTGATAACGGTGCTCACGTTGACGGCCGGCACGGCGTTCATTATGTGGCTCGGTGAGCAGATAACCGAGCGCGGCATCGGAAACGGGATATCGCTCATCATTTTCGCGGGCATTGTGGCAGGGATCCCGAACGCTCTTATCAGTACCGCAAGGCTCGTTCAGGCCGGAGAAATGAGCATCTTCATTCTCACTGCCCTGGCGGTTATGATGCTTGCCGTTATTGCTTTCATCATATTTATGGAAAGAGGGCAGAGGCGAATACCGGTCCAGTACGCCAAGCGGGTGGTCGGAAGGCGGGTATACGGTGGGCAAAACACTCATATACCGCTCAAGATAAACGCTTCGGGAGTAATTCCACCGATTTTCGCATCGTCGATCATCATGTTCCCGGCTACGGTGGCCAATTTCATCAAGGTACCCTGGGTCCAGTCGGTTTCGCAGGCGCTTGCGCCGGGACACTGGGCCTATATCATTCTCTACGTCGGGTTCATCATTTTTTTCTGCTTTTTCTATACAGCTATTGTTTTCAACCCGGTTGACGTGTCGGACAATATGAAAAAATACGGTGGCTTTATTCCGGGCATACGTCCCGGCAGGCCCACTGCGGAATATATCGATAAGGTCTTGAGCCGCATTACGCTGGGCGGCGCGCTCTATATTTCTGCCGTTTGCGTTCTGCCAACCTTGCTGATTCAAAGATTTGGAGTGCCCTTCTATTTCGGCGGGACCGCCCTGTTGATCGTCATCGGCGTCGCGATGGACACCCTGGCCCAGATCGAAGCGCACATGCTCTCGCGCCATTACGAGGGTTTTCTGAAAAAAGGTCGAATGAAGGGCCGACGCTAGTCTCTACCCCCCAAGTGGAGAATTTGGCGTTGAAGTTTGACCTGCACACTCAAAGGGAGGCGAACGATGGATATTATTTTGTTGGGACCCCCTGGGGCCGGCAAAGGCACTCAGGCCAAGCGTCTCGTGGAAAAGTTCCACATTCCTCAGATCTCCACGGGCGATATGTTGCGCGAGGCCCTGAAGGAAGGAACCCCCTTGGGGTTGGAAGCGAAAAAATACATGGACAGCGGCGGGCTGGTTCCTGACAGCGTGGTGATCGGGCTGGTCCGGGAGCGTCTTAAAAAGCCTGACGCCAAGCCGGGCTTCATGCTGGATGGGTTCCCGCGTACGGTTGCACAGGCGCAGGAGCTTGATGGGATCATCGGAGAAATGGGCCGCGAAATCAACCATGTGGTAAGTGTCGAGGTGCCTAACTCCGAGTTGCTTGGCCGCCTTACCGGCCGTCGGACCTGCCGGGCCTGTGGGGCCATGTACCATGTAATATTTAAGCCTCCCGGTAAAGAGGGCGTCTGCGACCAATGCGGTGGCGAGCTTTACCAGAGGTCGGATGACAACGAAGCGACAGTAAAGTCCAGGCTGGAAACTTACGAAGCTCAGACGAAGCCCCTGATAGACTACTATGATAAACAGGGGAAGCTGCGCCGAATAGACGGCATGGGCAAAATGGATGAGGTCCTGGAACGCATCCAGAAGGTCCTGGCCTAAGTGGCCCATCTGGAAGCAGGTGTCGAGATACTGAACTGTTTCCGGTTCGACAGGGATTTTTTGCCTGCGGGAATCATCCCGGAGGGCTGGTATATTGATCATTTTGAGGTCCCGAAGCGAGATAGAAAAGCTCAAAATCTCCTGTCAGATAGTGGCGGAAATTTTGGAGCGCCTGCGCGAGCACATAAAGCCAGGGGTTACTACCCTGGAGCTGAATGCGCTCAGCGAGGAACTCGCATTGAAAAAGCACGCAAAGCCTGCGTTCAAGGGCTACCACGGGTATCCGTTTGCCCTTTGCACCTCGGTTAACGAGCAAGTGGTCCATGGGATGCCCTCGAAGAAGCAGCATCTGAAAGAGGGCGACATCATAAGCCTGGATTTTGGTGTGGTTTTCGATGGCTACTACGGGGATGCAGCTCTGACGGTGCCTGTTGGGGCGATCAGCGAGGAAGCCTTACGGTTGTGTACGGTGACCGAGGGCTCGCTTTACGAGGGGATTTCACAGGCGATTGCCGGAAACCATCTCTCGGATATTTCTCACGCCATACAGGATTACGTAGAGAAGCGGGGATATTCGGTGGTGAGGGAATTCGTCGGACATGGGATCGGGCAGCATCTGCATGAGAGTCCGCAGATTCCCAATTACGGGCCGCCCGGCAAGGGCGTGAGACTTAAGCCTGGAATGGTGCTGGCTGTGGAGCCGATGATAAACGCGGGCGAACCCGAAGTTGAGGTGCTGGAAGATCAGTGGACGGCTATAACTAGGGACCGGAAGCTTTCGGCGCACTTCGAGCACACTATAGCAATCGGCGATGAGGCCCCTATAATTTTGACGCAACTCGAAACTGCTTTACAATGATGTCGTAATGACATACAATGGAAAGTTCGCGGTAAACAGATCACTTTTTGAGGAGAACTAGCGGGATATGGCAAAAGAGGACGCCATAGAAGTCGAAGGAACGGTCGTTGAAACCCTCCCCAATGCCATGTTCCGCGTTGAGCTGCCTAACGGCCATCGCATCCTCGCCCATATCTCCGGAAAGATGCGAATGCATTTCATCCGTATTTTGCCGGGCGATAAAGTTACAGTGGAGCTTTCTCCATATGATTTGACTCGGGGCCGTATCACTTACAGGTCCAAATTATGAGGCAGTGGGAGCTGGGTTTGGGGAAAGGAAATTTTCGATGAAAGTGCGAGCATCGGTCAAGCGGATTTGCAGAAAGTGCAAAATCATTCGCCGGCACGGAAATGTGCGCGTAATTTGTGAGAATCCCCGGCACAAGCAGCGCCAGGGCTAATGGAGGAGTAAAACATTGGCACGAATTGCAGGCATCGATCTACCAAAGAACAAGCGCATAGAAATTGCGCTGACTTATATTTACGGCATAGGCAGACCGACGGCCCTAAAAGTTCTCGAGATGGCTAAGATCAGCGGGGACATCAAGAGCGACGATCTGAGCGAATTGCAGGTAAATGCGATCAGGCAGATCATCGATTCCCATTTGAAAGTGGAAGGCGATCTTAGGTCTGAGGTCTCGATGAGCATCAAGCGTCTTATGGACCTGGGCTGCTACAGAGGATTGAGACACCGCCGGGGGTTGCCGGTCCGCGGTCAGCGCACGCACACCAACGCCCGCACCCGTAAAGGTCCGCGCCGGTCCGTAATGGGTAAGCGTAAGAAAGCATAGGACGGAGGATACATGGCAAAGGAGAAACCCGCAGTCAGAACCAAAAAGAAAGAGCGCAAGAATATTCTCAATGGCATAGCTCATATCCGGTCGACTTTTAATAACACGATCATCACCATCACGGATTTGAGCGGAAACGCTCTTTCGTGGTCCAGCGCTGGAAGCCAGGGCTTCAAGGGGTCCCGAAAGAGCACCCCGTTCGCCGCACAGGTAGCAGCGGAAATAGCCGGCAAGAAGGCACAGGAGCACGGGGTCCAAAATATCGAAGTCTACGTCAAAGGCCCGGGTTCCGGCCGCGAGGCGGCTCTGCGGGCGTTGCAGGCAGCAGGTTTCAATATCACTTACATCAAAGACGTTACGCCGATTCCGCACAATGGCTGCAGACCCCCCAAACGGCGCCGTGTATAACGAATAGCATCGCTATTGTCTTTATTGGTTCAGGAGGAACATATTGGCTCGCTACACCGAATCCCAATGCAGGCTTTGCCGCCGCGAAACGATGAAGCTCTATCTTAAGGGCGACCGCTGCTATTCGGACAAATGCGCGATCGAGCGCCGCAATTACCCACCGGGACAGCATGGCCAGCACCGAGGCAAGCTTTCCGAATACGGACTTCAACTTCGGGAAAAGCAAAAGATCAAAAGAATATACGGCCTGCTCGAAAAGCAGTTCGAGAGCTATTTCGAAGAAGCCGAACGCCAGAAGGGCGTTACGGGAACGAATTTCTTGGTTTTGCTCGAACGCCGGCTCGACAATACGGTCTATCGGCTCGGGTTCGCCAACTCCCGCAGCCAGGCGAGGCAACTCGTCAGGCATGGGCATCTAAAGGTCAACGGCAGGAAAGTGAACATCCCTTCCTTTCTGCTCAGACCGGGTGATGCGGTTACCGTGGGAGAGGGGAGCCGCAATCTGCCGATCATAAACGAATCCATGGGTGCTTTGCCTCGCAGAGGCCTTCCCGTGTGGCTCGACATCGACGCCTCGAAGTACGAGGGTATCTTCAAGGCATACCCCGCCAGGGAGGATATGAACCTGCCGGTTCAGGAGCAACTGGTGGTTGAATTCTATTCGAAGTAGCAAAAAGAGCGGCAAGCAGGGTCCCGTGAGGTAAAGGGCCGTTGGAGCTATACGTTTCCAAATGGCCTGCTTGAGTTTGCAGACCGGGGAGGTCCCTTTGCTGAGGACTCTTTTACGAGGATAAAACATGCAAAAAAACTGGCGCGAACTGATAAAACCGAAGCGCTTGGAAGTCGAAACAAAAGAGCCGAAGACCTACGGGAAATTTGAATGCGAGCCTCTGGAGAGGGGGTTCGGCATTACGCTTGGGAATGCGTTGAGGAGGGTGCTGCTTTCATCCCTCCAGGGTTCAGCCATAACCAACATAAAAATAGACGGTGTTCTGCACGAATTCTCCACCATTCCTGGAGTGGTTGAAGACGTGACAGATGTCATTCTCAATTTGAAAGAGGTGCGCCTGAAGGTCGGTGGTGACGGAAGTGTCCGCCGGATCTATATAGAAAAAGAAGGTGAGGGCCAAATCGCCGCCAACGACATTCAGACGGGCGCGATGGTCGAGGTGCTCAATCCGGACCAGCATATCTGTACTTTGGCCAAAGACGCCAAGCTGAGAATGGAACTCACCGTAAAGCAGGGGAAGGGATACGTTCCGGCAGACAAGAATATCGAGGAAAATCAACCGGTCGGCTCGATCCCGATCGACGCTATTTTCTCGCCGGTGCGCAAAGTCAGCTATACCGTCAGCCAGGCCCGTGTCGGTCAGATTACCGACTACGACAAGCTAACCCTGGAGATCTGGTCGGACGGCAGTGTAAAGCCTGAGGACGCGCTGGCCTATGCCGCCAAGATCCTCAAGGACCAACTCAGCATATTCATCAATTTTGAAGAAGAAACTGAGACCCTGGAGGAGGAAGTCCGGAGCGAACCTGCCTTCAATGACAATCTTTTTCGCAACGTCGACGAACTGGAACTCTCTGTTCGGTCGGCAAACTGTCTTAAGAATGCCGATATCCGCAACATTGGCGAACTTGTTCAAAAGACCGAGCAGGAAATGCTTAAGACCAAGAATTTCGGACGCAAGTCGCTCAATGAAATCAAAGAGATCCTCAACGAAATGGGACTCTCCCTGGGAATGAAGCTCGAAAACTTTCCCGGCCGCGAGGAGATCGAACAGAGAAAAAAGGAACAGGAGTAATCCATGCGCCACGGAATTTCAGGCAGAAAACTGAATATGTCGACGAGCCACCGTCTCGCCATGTTCAGGAATATGGTTACCTCGCTGCTAAATTACGAACGCATCTACACAACCGTGCCCAAGGCTAAGGAAATGCGCCGGTGGGCAGAGTGGATGATCACCCTGGGAAAGCATGGCGACCTGCATTCCCGGAGGCAGGCCCTCTCGATCATTCGCGAGAAAAAGGTAGTGTACAAGGTGTTCGACGAGCTTGCGCAAAGGTATCAGAACAGGGCTGGCGGGTATACCCGCATCGTAAAAGTAGGGTTTAGAAGAGGCGATGCCGCCCCCATGTGCCTGCTCGAGTTAATAAGCGAGGGCGGCGAGAAGGCCAAAAAGAAGATCGGCAAAAAGTCCCCGAAAAAGGCCGAAGCTGCACCGGCAACCCCGGAAAGCTAAACGAGCCGAGTATCCCAGGACGTTCGGTTTAAAAGCAGCAAACAACCCGCTTCGGCGGGTTGTTTGCTTTCGTGCACCTGTGCACGTGCATTGACGGTATGATCGAGACGTGGTATGAGAATCTTCAGTTCGGGTTTTCTTCCTCTTTGGGGACGTAAGAGCAACATTCCCTGCAGGTAAAGCCGCTCCACATCCCCTTGGCAGCCTTGTCGAGGCAATTGTCGTAATGTGGGCAGGCGAAATTGCGGACCCCCTTGCCCTCCTTGCACATCATGGGATAGGGACCTTCCTTGTCCACTCTCTCGGGCTGAACGGGCTGCCCCCTGGTACCTTTTTCCTTCGCCATTAGCAGAGACTCCTGATCTACACTTTCCGGCCGCAAGCGGCTCGGCGTAAGGATAATACAAAATCGCGGTGCGGAAAATGCCTTGCTTCACTATTCTACCGCGGAACCATTATAATCTTTTATATTGAGAATTTAATCAGTTCCAGCGTTTTTATTAAAATAAAAGAGGCTCCCGTGAATACGGAAAGCAAAATGATCCTGGCCTCTATTCTAGCCCCTGCGGCCGGCGCTACTTTTGTCGTTTCCACCTTGGCCATGCTATCCGGAGTCGAGCCTTTTTACTCCTGCTATTATTCTTTTGCCTGGTGGAGCTATATAGCCTTTATTGAGGCGTTTCTTTATTGCCGGGGAAAAGAATCGCTCCTGTTCGAAAATCCTTTGCAATTTCTTGTTCTTCTTCCCCTGTCCGTAACGGTGTGGCTCGTCTTTGAAGCTTTCAATTTCCGGCTCTCGAACTGGCACTACATCAACATTCCATGCGCAACGGCGCTTAGATGGGTTGGGTATACTGTTGCCTATTCGACGGTCGTGCCGGGAATTTTGTCGACGGCGGCGCTGCTCAAATCCTTTGGAGTCCTGAAAAATTCACAGACGACCCCTTTGGCCGACCCTAAAAAGATGTATAAGCCCTTAGTTGTCACGGGGGTACTGTTTCTCGTCCTGCCGCTCGTCTGGCCGGAGTACTTTTTCCCGCTTGTCTGGGGCGCATTTATATTCCTCCTGGAACCGGTCAATCACTGGGCCGGCGCTCCTTCGCTTCTGCGGGACTGGGGCAACGGGTCGCTTAGACAGTTTTATCTTCTGCTCCTTGCCGGGGCTATTTGCGGTCTTTTGTGGGAATTGTGGAACTTCTGGGCCGGGTCGAAATGGATCTACAGCATCCCGCATTTTGGTTACCTGAAGGTCTTTGAGATGCCTTTGTTTGGGTTCCTGGGGTTTCCGCCGTTTGCCGTCGAATGTTACTCAATAACGGCAAGTTTTTTCCTTCTACTTTCCAAAATCAGGGAGAAATACCTCTCCGGGCAAGCGCTTGGCGCGTATGTGGCTGTCGGCATCCTCCTTATCGTGCTCTTCGACCTGCTGGTTTTTGCGGGTATAGACCGCTTCACAGTCATATCTTTTCAGCATCTCAGTTTTGGCCATTTCGTCGTGCGACCGCGAAAGTGAGAAGCACGGGAGCAGGAAACGATAAGCATGCTGCGGGGAGAGGACATGGCTTTTTTAGTTGTCAGGGAAGAAATGTTCGAAGCTTGCAACCTGTGTGGTACATTATGTCTCTGAGGGGCTTATGATGAAACTGAGCTTCGAGTGGGATGAAGAGAAAGCCGCCAGTAACAATGAAAAGCACGGGGTCGTCTTCGAGGAGGGTGTAACGGTTTTTCATGACCCTGGGCATCACCATTGACGATCCGGATCATTCAGTGAATGAGCAACGCTATATCGACATTGGTGTTTCAGAAAACGGTCGGATCCTGGTGGTGAGCTATACTGAGCGGGTCGGGAGGATACGAATTATCAGTTGTAGCAAAGCAACGAGAGTAGAACGGAGACAGTATGAAAAAAGTATTTACCAAAAAAATCCAGACATATGATGATGGTACGCGGGTTGGATATGATTTCACAGGCGGCGTACGCGGCAAGCATTATCGGGCTTTGCGGGCTGGCTATACAATCACGATCCATCAACCGGACGGCGAAACGGTTATCAAAAACGTAGAGCCTCACGAGGGTGCTATTGTTTTAGCACCGGATGTACGTGAGTATTTCCCGGACTCCGAATCGGTTAACACTGCTTTGCGATCTATCATCAAGCTCATTCCCGTGAAATGTAACCCAGAAGAAGTAAAAGAAAACCATGAGGCGAAACGTTGATCGACCGTGCGTCATTGAAGTTGCATTCCCAGTTAAACAGGCATGCATCGCAGGAGGAGAGCAAAAGTACTTGGTGGACAGACGTAGAGGTTGCGCATTGTCAAATCAAACATCCTGTGGCTGGTCTCCAATTTGTTCTCTCCAGTAACATTATGATATTATGTGTATTCCACGCATGTGAGGAGTAATATCCCAAAGAAATCCGAAATCCGTACCAGATCGCGCCAAACCCCGCCATTCTCATTTTTCCATGATGAAAAGAAGACGGAGTGCCGTCGGCTCATATTTTCCTTCATCGGGTCCATCCGTGTCTGAGCTTCCCCTTTCATGTTACAATACATCTTTTCGCCAATCTCTATCGGGACTTCATAAATGAAATACGCTTCTCTTGTAAGTTTAGGGTGCGCAAAAAACCTCGTCGACAGTGAGTCGATGGTAGGACAGTTGCTCGATTTGGGCTACGGCATGACGGAGGAGGAGGCCGAAGCGGAGCTTATCGTGGTAAACACGTGCGGGTTTCTCGAAAGCGCCGTCCAGGAAGCAATAGAGGCGATCCTTACAGCGGCGGAACACAAGGTTTCGGGAAAATGCCGCATGCTGGTCGCCGCCGGATGCATGGTACAGAGGTATGGGAAAAAACTTCTCGATGAACTCCCCGAAGTTGACCTCTTTCTAGGAACATCCCATTACCATGGTCTCAAGGCCGCCGTGGAATCAAAGCTGGCAGGAAACCCGAGGCGGCTATGGATCGCAAGGCCCGTGCAAGTTACAGGCATGGAATCGGGCCGGGTTATTTCTACCGGGTCTCACTCGGCATACCTCAAAATTGCCGAAGGATGCGGCAATTCGTGCTCCTTTTGCATTATTCCTCATTTGCGGGGGCCTCTCAGGAGCAGGGAGGAAGCCGACATCGTTGCTGAAGCGCTCCGGCTCGCCTCGGGTGGCATAAAAGAAATCAACCTGATCGCCCAGGATACTACCGCCTTTGGTCTCGACCGAAACGATCCGGTACTTCAAAATGAAGATGCTTTGCCGAGGCTTCTGGAAAAGCTCGACGAGACGCCGGGCCTGGAATGGGTGCGCCTTCTTTACTCATATCCCGAGCGTATAACCGAGCGGTTGCTGCAGACGATAAAAGATTCCCGCAAGATCGTGCCCTACCTCGACATCCCCATCCAACACTGTTCGCCGGCTATCCTGAGAGCTATGGGCCGCCCGGCCGGCAGTCCTGAAAAAGTCATCGATAAGATTCGTTCCTCCATTCCAGGAGTTGCTTTGCGCACCTCGGTCATTGCAGGATTTCCGGGCGAGACGAAAGCAGAATTCAAATCCCTGCTCGCTTTCATCGAACGGGTCGAGTTCGACCACCTGGGAGTTTTTACCTTCTCGGCCGAAACCGGGACCAGAGCTGCGCTCCTCCCTGATCGACCGTTGAAAAAAGAGGCCGAAAAGAGGCGTGCGGTCCTGCTCGAAGCCCAGAGGGAGATTTCCCGGCGCAAACTCGGGCGCCTGGTGGGCCAAGTTTTTCCGGTTCTGATCGAGGGCCCGCATCCGGAAACCGATCTGCTCATTGCGGGACGACTTGCCACGCAGGCGCCGGAGGTGGATGGATGCGTTATGATCACAGAGGGGCATGTGCAAGCGGGAGAAATACGCCCGGTAAAGATTACAGCCGCCCACGATTATGACCTGGAGGGGGTCATCGAGGACCGGGATGCCCCCCAACGACACTCCCTTTCTTAAAGGGCAGGGGGTAGGTATTGAGCACCATTTTGAACAGAGCACGTTCTCCGATACGCAATCGGGGGGGAACGGGCGGATTTTGGCCCTCCATCAACCCTGAGGCTGATCTCCCGCTGCCTGCGTTGCCGGCTTTTTAGGGGCGGGTTTTTGTGCCGGCAGATCCACCCTGATTATCTTCGTAGTGAGCAAACCCTGTATTTTCATCTGTTCCTGAAGCGTGTGAGCTTTGCTCTCAGCGGTGGGGCCTGTGGTTACATAGTATCTCGTGCTGTTCTTAACGGGGCGCACCACTGCTCTGTAACCCTTTTTGGAGAGGTCGTTGCAGAGAAATTCGGCTTCCGTTTTGCTGCTGAAAAAAGCCCCGACCTGCACCGCAAATTGTCCCTTTCCCGCGAGCGGTTTGGCAGCAGGCGTCTTCACACAAATCGCCTTTGCACCGGGCGCCACAGAGGCGAGTTTCATTCCCGGTTTACAGGCCCTGGCTTCTTTCGGTGCTACTGTACCCATAGCTGTAGCTGTAGCTGGCGCTTCGGATGGAGCGCTCTTTTTCGGGAACAGGTCTTTTGGCGCCGGTTCTGCGGCTGCGGGGACTTTTTCCGGAGTATAGAGCGCCCCTGCGGCTGCCCTCTGTGGAGCGGCAACGTTTGATTCCTGCTCTGGCGGGGGCTGGACCTCGGTTGGGGCTACTGCCTCAGGGGCAGTTGCGACCACGGGCGGGTTTCCATCGGAGGGGGTCCCCGCCGAGAGCGCCGGTTCGGCTGCTCCGGCAGTCTCCGGAAGCTTTGCGGGCGCCTGTTGATCTATTGATTTCGGGAGTTCTTTTGTAATTGCGCCCCTGTCGGGTATGGGCCTCTTGGCGATCTCTTTGCTCTTTCCTTTCAGAAGGTAGGGGGCAATGAGCACCAGTAACACGAGGCACACCACCGCGATAACCAAATACCTCAAGAACGGCCCCTCTCCACCTGATGCCGCACGGGAATTTCTTTGCAAAAAGATCTTTTTTTGCATGCTTGCCTCCTAAAATGCCGATCCTAAATACCTTTTGAACGTTTCATGGCTCTTTCGAATCCCGGCAACGCCCCTTCGATCACCCAGTCATCGACGCAGTAGGCGATACGTATGTGGCCAGGTCCTGCGAATCCACTCCCCGGCACACACAGGATGTTTTCTTCCTGAAGGAGGCGAACGAACTGGACGTCGTCAGGCAGCGGACTTTTGGCGAAAAGATAAAAGGCGCCGCGCGGGACCGCCAGGTCGTAGCCGAACCCCTTAAGGGCGCTTACAAGCCAGTCTCTTTTGCGCTTGTATATGCCGACGTCCACGCATGCGCCCTGGAGACCCACTACCAGCCGCTGCATAAGACCAGGCGCGTTGACGAAACCCAGAATTCGGTTTGAAAGTGCGAGTGCTTCCACGATTTTGGGCGCCTCTTCGACGCGAGGTCCCAGCGCCACAAATCCGATGCGCTCGCCCGGCAGGGAAAGTTCCTTTGAATAAGAACTTGCGATCAGCGAATTCGGATAATACTGAAAGACGCACGGAACCTGGCAGCCGTCGTAGACGATCTTCCGGTAAGGTTCATCGGAGACCAGGTAGATCACATGGCCGAACCGGCTGCTCTTTTCTTCCAGAATTTGCCCGAGCCGCGCGATGGCTTCCTCCGGGTAAACTTGGCCGGTGGGGTTGTTCGGAGAGTTTATGAGTACGATCTTGGTTCGCGGGCCGATCCCCTGTTCAATCAGGTCCAGGTCCAGATGGAAGTCGGGCAGTGTCGGCACGGACTTGAGGACCCCGCCGTGATTGTCTGCATAAAACCCGTATTCCACAAAATAGGGGGCGGGGCAGAGGACTTCGTCACCTGCATCGAGCAGGGTTTTGAAAATTATATTGAGACCACCGGCAGCCCCGCATGTCACCACGACCTGGTCGTAGGCCATCGAGATGCAGAACTCCTGGCAAAAATAGTCGGACATGGCCGATCGGGTAGAAAGAAGGCCCGCATTCGGCATGTATGCATGCTTTCCGGGTTCTTCGCTATTGGCAAGCTCGATCAGTTTCTGGCGGACTATCTCAGGGGGCGGGACATTCGGGTTTCCCAAACTGAAATCGAAGACTTTGTCTTCGCCATAGATTTTCCTTAGCCGTGCGCCCTCTTCGAACATCTTGCGAATCCACGAGGAATTCTCTATGAACTTGCTCATTTTCGCGGCAATCGCCATTTTGTGTCCGACGCCTCCTACCGAAGTGAAATAAAATCCGATTTTCAGGTTTTCCGTTGCGCTCTGATATCGGCCACTATAAAAGAGAGTCCCATCCTTATGCAAGCATTCTATTGCCAAGGCGCCTCGCGGGGCTTCCAGCCTTTATCTGCGGACTACCACCGGTACTTGCCCATGAGAAAGCCGTCGATATCCACGGCTGCACGCTTGCCGGCGCCCATCGCGCTGATGACCGTTGCGGCGCCGGTTACGACGTCGCCGCCCGCCCAGACAGGCTTCATCGTAGTGCGTCCGGTCTGCTGGTCGGCAACGACCGTCCCATGCCTCGATCTTTCAAGGCCGTCTGCGTTGATGAAAACCAGCGGGTTCGGGCTGGTTCCAAGGGCCATGATTACCTGATCGACCTCCATTTCGAATTCAGACCCTTTGATTGGAACCGGGCTGCGCCGTCCGGACTGGTCCGGTTCTCCCAACTCCATTCGGATACAACGCATCGCACGTACGGCGCCCTTGTCGTCCCCGAAGATTTCAACCGGATTGGTCAAAAAGTCGAAAATGACCCCTTCTTCTTCTGCGTGATGGACTTCCTCGCGCCTTGCGGGGACCTCGACGGGTGAGCGGCGATAGACGATATGGACTTCCTCGCCGGAGCGGGCGCCCGCGGCCTTGCCGCGCAGAGACTGCAGGCGAAGAGCGCAGCGCGCCGAATCCATCGCAACGTTTCCAGCGCCGATCACAGCCACTTTGCTGCCTACCTTGACCGGGGTATCGAACTCGGGGAACTGGTACCCTCTCATGAGGTTGACTCGGGTGAGAAATTCATTTGCGGACATGACCCCGTTCAAATTGATTCCCGGGATGCGCATGAACATGGGAAGGCCCGCGCCGGTACCCAGGAAAATCGCGTCGTGTTGCTCCGCCAGTTCGGTAATGGTGAGAGTTCGTCCTATGACGTAATCGGAGAGTATGCGGATGCCAAGGGCTTTTGCCGCTGTTTCGATTTCTGCCCGGATGACCGCCTTGGGAAGCCGAAATTCAGGAATGCCGTAGACGAGCACACCTCCAGGGGTATGCAGGGATTCGAAGATTGTTACATCGTGTCCCATGCGGGCGAGATCGACCGCGCAGGCGAGGCTGGCAGGCCCTGAGCCCACCACTGCCACTTTCTTGCCGGTCGAAGGTCCGCGGGTGACCTCGAAAGTGTTGTGTTCAAGCTCAAAATCGCCCACAAAACGCTCGATGCGTCCGATGGCGACCGGTTCCCCCTTTTTGCCCAGGATGCAGCGCGCTTCGCATTGTACTTCCTGGGGACATACCCTGCCGCAAATCGCAGGCAGGTTGTTTTTGTCTTTCATGATGCTGGCGGCCCTTGCCATATCGCCTTCGCGCACTGCCTTGATAAACTCGGGAATCGTGACCTCGACCGGACAGCCTTCCATGCACTTCGGGTCCTTGCACTGCAGGCAGCGCTCCGCTTCCTGCCGAGCAAGTTCCAGGGTAAAGCCCAGCGCGACTTCGTTAAAGTTCTGAACCCGGTCGGCAGCCGGCTGCACAGGCATGTCCCGGCGGGGAATCTCCATCCGTTCTTTTTTCGTCAATTCAGCCATTTGCTTTAACCCCCTGCGCGACCGCACGATCCAGGTTGCACTCATGGTCCTTCCGCCAGCGCTCCAGTGACTGTTGCTCCTCCGAGCGGTAAAAGGCCATCCTTGACAGCAAACTGTTCCAGTCCACCCTGTGAGCGTCGAACTCGGGGCCGTCCACGCACACAAACCGCGCCCCATCGTCCGTGAGCACCCGGCAGCCTCCGCACATTCCCGTACCGTCCACCATGATGGTATTCAAACTGACAACCGTATGCACGTTGAACGGCTTGGTCGCGGCTGAAACAAACTTCATCATAATGGCCGGTCCGATGGCCCATATCTTGACGATCTGTCCGGGTTGGGCTTCGAGAATCTCCTTGAGGGGCACAGTGACCTGGGTTCTTGCGTCCGCACGACCCGTCGTCGGTTGTGACGATGAGTTCATCGGAGACGGTGCGCATTTTGTCCTCCCAGAGCAGAAGTCCTTTCGTCCTGGCGCCGATAATGGAGATAACGTAGTTTCCAGCCTCCTTGAGTTCCCGGGCAATCGGATAGATGGGAGCAATCCCCACCCCACCGCCGACGCAGATCACTTTGCCGAAATTGTCGATTTCCGTCGGGTGGCCCAGGGGGCCGACGATGGTTTTGAATGAATCGCCTGCCTTCAGTGTCCCCATTTGTATCGTGGATTTGCCGACTTCCTGGAAGATCATGGTAATGGTGCCCGCCTCCCTGTCGTAGTCGGCAATGGTGAGCGGGATACGTTCGCCTTTATCGTGCATGAGCACGATTATGAACTGGCCGGCCCTGGCCTTGCGGGCAATTTGCGGCGCTTCCACCACCAACAGGTTTGTAACGTCACTCAGAGCTTGTTTCTCAAGGATTTTGTACATTTCCGGTTTTCCTTTTTGAAAAATAGATTTGCCCGTCCGGCGCTTGCGGCGCCGCTCAAATCTTTTCTCCGCATGGGACCAAATGACTTAGGGGTCCAGCCGCTCAAAATCTTTTCTCCGCATGGCCCAAATATATAGGGTCGGCCGCCTGGCTTTGTGGAACTTTCCTCATCCGAGTTACAAGCATCCGGATATTTCGAAAATGAGAGAAACAATGGGGGGAAACAGCTCGAAAGCGAAGTTTGAGCTTGTAATTCAAGGGTTTCTCATAACCCCGTTACTGGCCGTTCGTCAAGAAAAACCGGGTTCAATGCGACCGGAAACGGTACGGAAGAACCGGCAGGGGAAGGTCCACGCAATGTGAAGCGCCGCAGGTGGCTTTTGCTTTATTAAGGCTCGAGGAGTTCATTTAAGGAAGAAACGGCATCCAGTCGTAAACGTTCCAACAGTCGCCGGAAGTTCAGCACATTCGGCGGAGCACTGGTCAAACGCGAACTGGTAGCGCATTGGGGTGAAGGACGTGAAGAAGAAAGAAGATGGAGGGGCTGGAACCAGGCTCATGTCCTCGCCCCCAATCCTGCCGGCCTCCTACCGACCTCTCAAAGACCCGGGAGTGTGATAACCAATATTCGGTTTTCAAACGGGTGCAAAACTCCACTCGGAATACGGCCTCTCCCTCCTGGGACGATGTTTCTTCTCTCACAGGGAAAAATAAATCTTTAAGACGGTTTTCAAAGAGCCGGAAGCCGCCGTTGGGGCAATGAGGAGTGAACAGTGGGGCGAATCACTCAATCCCTCAATTCGATTTCCTGCAAATACAGGCCGAATGCAGGTAAACTGTCGCAGATGGCGGAAATTCCCTTTCGTCCATTTACCAACGCTCAGTAGCTCGGGACCAAGACGCAGTTCACGCCTCAGCGGATTTTTCCTGTTCACTGTTTCACTCGATACAGCAATATTTATAGCACGCGAAAATTTTGGTCTGCAAAACGGCAACCAGAAGCGGCAATACAAGCGGAAATAGAAACGGCAATAGAAGTGGCAAAAAGCGGAGGAGCAACAATGAGGTGTGAATAGTGAGCCAAGCGGAGGGCGGAGCAAAGATCAATCCGCAGATGACGCAGATTTACACAGATAAAGGCCAAGCGGGGAGCGGGAAGGTTTGGCATGAACTGACGGAGTGCCTGGATAGCTTATAATTTTGGCCGGTCACTCGCCCCCGCGCGGTATGTTGAATTGGCCTTTTTTACGTCGTAAAGTGTTGGCCCGCAATGTCATAATACAAGACCTGCCCCGAACGTGTTACATCACTCGTCATTGCTTAGCCGCCCAAATGATTTCACGATCAGGGTTAGATGAGGTCGTCAATATCTACGCTCAAGGCCGCAGCAATCGCTTTGAGCGTTTCGACCGAAGGGCTTCTCTTGCCGTTCTCGATCTGCGAGACTGCGGCCGGGGAAAGGCCGCAAGAGGCGGCGAGATGCAGAGGCTGCAAGACGCCGATGGTTGCGCCATACCCTGACGGGGTTTTCTCCATTGAGAAGGCGGTCCGCGACATCCGCGGGAACCAGCTCTTCCCTGCCGCTCCGCAAATCTTCCTTGACCGTGTCATAGTCGCGCACGTCCTCTATCATTTCGGCAACCTCAACAAGCCGCTCGTATTCCGCATAGGGGATTACGGCATACTCCGGGCGCCCGTCTTTTTCGATCACCTGTACTTTCATCGGTATGCACCTCCGCGCGGGGCAATCTTCAGTATGGAAATAAGGATTTTACTCTCGTCGACTTCGTAGATAACACGCCAATCACCGGCACGCAGCCGATATCCCGGCCTTCCCAGAAGCTTTTTCACATTAGGGGCGCCAAAAGGGTCGAGAGCGAGGTCGCGAATCTTCTCTCGAATGAGCGCAGCCTCATTGCCGGGCATTTTTCGAAGAGCCTTGAGGGCCTGTTTGGTGAATTGAATCGTGTACATGAACAATATATTAACTTACAGTTAACTGATGTGCAAATAATTTTTAACTGGATAATGCCGGGATGCGAGGCAAAGGGGGAAATGAAGAGAAGCGTAATGAGGCAAAACAGATAGCGCCGGGTAGTTGAAAGCGTTTAAGAACAGCCAGTGGGAAAATTCTCTCACCCACGAAGTGGGAGCGTAGCGGGGTGGAGAGAATGAAACTCGTGAAGGGCGCAATCCGAAGGCTCTTGAGAGGACTTCGCCACTCATCATTCGTCATTCATCAGTGCTTAGAGGCTATGTTAAAAGTTCGCTCTTACGAAGGCTATTTTTATTTTATAGCGAGAAACCGCATTTTAAGCCTGAAAAATGGCCGATCTTGCCCACTCTTTCCTTGAGTAGCAACGATTTAGCGCGGCCCGACCCTAATGTAATCAGGATCGTAGGGCAGGTGATAGACACCCAAAACATCCTCCATCGCCGCTACAAGCGCTGCGCTCCCTTCTGGCGGGATGTTCCAGTACTTGCTGAGGTGAGGCTTAAGTTCGTTTTTTTTAAAACCCGCTGTACGGTCATATGCGATACCGATGGCGCCAAGTCGAGTTCAACGGCTTTGTCGGCGAGCAGTCTGACCGTCCATCGTTGGTATCCTTCTGGCGCATCTGAACAAGCCAAGGCGATCAATCTTGCTTCAAATGTGCCGTCAAAGATAACCTCCCTCGGTGGTTTCTCCCGTGGTTTGCGCTCCAAGGCGGCTTCGAGCCCATCTTCTACAAAGCGCTCCTTGAGGTGCTCAATTGTCCGGGTCGTTACACCCAGCGCTTCAGCCACATCGGCAACAGTCCACGCTGGACCATACGGACCAGCATCACAAAGTAACAATGCACGGGCGTGGATGAATCTTCTGGCGTGGGTTTTTCCACGTTTTGTTAATGCATCGAGATCATCACGCTCCTGCTTGGTCAGTGTAACGCGATATCGTGGCGACATGGTGGCCTCCTGATTGAGTAACCACCAGTATATAACATATAAGTTAAAAGCGAAATATTGAACGTTACATGGCACTATGAGCTTTGCAAGAATAACTTGGAAGACCAAACCGGAAATTAGCCTGCGGTCAGTATTTACCTATCCTAAAAGAAGCGCTCTGATACTGAACCTTCGAAAACAGGTCCTAATTAAATGCAGCGGGATTTGCTAATGGGAAATGTCCTAACGGCAGATAGCCGAAGTGTGCTATATGAAAACGAATAATTCTCGAAGGGTCGGAGGGACAAAATGCGTGTAAACTCTGTCCGTTATAGCCCGGATGGGAAAATCTTTAGACTATCGAATGGTGAAATCCTAAAGACTCACCGATATTGCTGCCTCGGTCCCGGTGATGAGGTAGTAACAGACCGATCAGAAAATGCTCATGTAACATGCAAAAATGGCCAGGCACAAATCCTTCCAGCGTATTGCCGTAGTGATATTTTGAGAGTCGGTCCCCGGACGCTTCGTCTAAAGATCAAGGAAATCCAAACACAGGAGGAACTTGCCGGATACCATCAGTTAGAGGAGTACCATTATCGAGGTAAAGCGCTTCATGGACGTCGGGCACCATTGATTGTACGGTCTGAAGACCCCTTGCTTCCCCGCGTATTGGGCTATGTCGAGCTGTCAACAGCCTTTTTAATGAATCGCGCGCGTGCGATGCTCCTCGATAGCGAATTTCACCATGCTTCAGGGGATATTTCCTGGACCACCTGGAAGAAGGCCACAGTTCGCAAATACACGAACCTCGTTGTTCGGATAGCTCGAACGGTCGTGTCTCCTGAATTTCGTGGATTAGGTATCGCGCGAATTCTGGTCAAACACGCTGCACGATTTGCACGAGACCATTGGCATGTCGGAAAACTCAAGCCGTTGTTTGTCGAAATAACAGCCGATATGCTCCGATACGTCCCTTTTGTCGAATCAGCAGGAATGCATTACATCGGCGATACAGAGGGGAATTTGGCGCGCGTCAATGAGGACATGGCTTATATCTTAAAGAATTTAGAACGGGTCAAGGCTGGGGAAATATTGAAGGAGGAGAGCGGCGGGATTGTTGATCTGCAGGTTTCTTACGCTACCCGCCTTGAACAAATTGAAGAAGAACAGGCTGTTCCCCGTGAGCGTCTATTAGATTTATTGCTCCGTTCACCTCAGCGGTTGTCCGACGAAAACTGGGCTTTACTGCATAAAATTTTTCGACTCCCGAAACCGACGTTTGTGATGGGTCTGACGCGCGCAAGTGAAAACTTCGTTCGGAGGCGCATCGGTGAGCGTGGTTTGCCGGATTATTACCCTGCCCAACAACCTCCTGCAAATGCTCCGCGCCTACGATCCCCTATTGATGTGCAAGAGTGTACGCTTGCGCTATCGGCCCCTTTAATCCGCACTCGCTCGACAAGAAAGATTCAGCAAGCTTTTGGCGTCAGCCGCGACATGTTAACCACCACATTGTTTGCCAATATAAATTTCTCGATCCAGCCTGGAGACATTGTTCTGATTTGCGGACCCTCCGGTGCTGGCAAGACAACCCTATTAAATCTACTCGAAAGGAGTTTGAACGATCCTCAATATCGGCCTGAAGGCATGACTGGTAACATCAAAGTCCCCGATTCCATCACGGTTACTTCACTCGGACCTCTTCCAAGTTCTCGGCCTCTCGTAAATGCATTTGGCCGAATTTCTTTAGATCAGGCTCTTTTCGCTCTGAATGTGTCCGGCCTGGCGGAGGCACATCTTTATGTGAAACGCTTCCGCGAGTTGAGCAACGGGCAGCGTTATCGTGCTATGGTCGCCAAACTTATTGCGTCTCAGTCAGATATTTGGGTTGCGGATGAGTTTTGCGCAACCCTGGATTCGATAACGGCCAACATCGTATCCCGCAATCTACGCCGATGCGCTAAACAGCTCTGGGATTACCGTTATCCTTGCTGCTGCCAACTGGGCTGAGTTTATTCACGAGTTGCAACCTAACACCGTGGTACATTTGCGTGCGCCTTGGGATTATCGGGTATTTTCATGGGATGCCTTCCACGCCGCCATTCGCCAGTCGCAAATTCTTGGACGGAACACGCGTAAGCAAAACCACGACGATCTTAGCATTGGCGAGCATAATCCGGACAGCCATAATAACAATCGGTGATTTTGTTGTGCTCGGGGCAGGATTTCCCTGGGATCCTCCCACTAGGTGCACAAGAGGACGTTGCACAGGGTTTAGAATCAGAGGTGTACGCTACTCGAAGTTTTGAGACTAATCACCATCTTCCTTGGTTCCGAGGCCTCAAATGTCTCTCGAATGGGTCAAGAATACAATAGCTGCCCTTCCGGGGACAGAGGATGCGCTTTTCCAGAAATTATGGAACGAGCGACGACTTCTGTTTGATGGACAAAAAACTGGGGATAACATTGATGACTGGAATGCACGTCTTATCGCATCTGCACTCAGGAGCAGTGAACGACTATTAATCACATTACCCGATTTTCGGCCTCATCGCCCTGCCTTTCTATTCGCGACAGCACTTATTCGTCATTTTTTGGATTCTCGGCTTCCAATTGGTGGCAATACCAAACCCAGAAGCGGTCCCGTCCTCTATTTTGGGTCTACGGTTGGAATCCGCGACCAGCTGCGCCGCACAGGTGTGCAAAAGCCGAAACTGAGTTTTTCAGAGATTTTTTCTCAACAACATATCAGTCGCGGGGCAACAGGCTTAGGATGCGCAACATCAGGCGCGTCATCAGCAGTGGGTCTGCCTCCTGTGATTACAGTTTATGCCCCTGCAGATCCCGAAGTAATCGTCCGAACGTATTGCCCATGTTGGATTGCGGTTGACTGCGGCGATGCGCCATCATTGAATTGGCTGCGGCCTTTGCTTGACGAAGCGGTACGATATGGGATTGCGGTGATCGCGTGGGGGCAAAATCCACTTTCCGAATGCGTCAGAGACTTTGAATGTCACGGGCAGACGTTTGTCTGGCCGCCGAGCATTCAACGTCCGGGTAGTGAGCCATGCCAACTCCAATTAGACCCTGAGAACCTCTTGAATTCTGATAAGACCACAGCACTAATTCCCATTATGCTTACGGGGAGGGCGGTCAGCTCATTTAGCGACACTATCCGTGATGCAGGCCAAATGCTCGGCCGTGCTTCACAAAAGCTAGGAGGGCAATTTCAAAGAGACGCTATCGCAGTCCACTGGAGGTATCTTCGATCGTTGGAAACTTTGGCTGTGCCATTAGACTTCTATGAAGCAGAAGCACCAAAATTGTGGGGATTGAAATCTTTTGCTCAACTGCGTTCCGTCTGTGCCAGTTTCCGGAATGCCTGTGAACAAGTTGCCCGTAATTTGTATGGCGAACTGGAAAGAATTGGAAGCCTTTTAGACGAGGCGAAAGATAACCTGGAAAACCAAGGCTGTCCTCTATGGGAAGCACTTGGCAATCACTGTATCTCAGAGCCGGCAAGTTGTGAAGCTCGGATTATCCTGTTTGCCAGTGATGCAAGGAAAAGGCTATTTATTTTTGCTCTGCTCGCCCGCCATAATATCGCCGAAGATGATTTACTTGATTTCCACACTCATGTTGTGAGCCTTAATGAACTTCGACGCTGGATTTATTGTCAGCACGTGCCTGTAGAGGCGGCGAATACGATTGACCTATTGATGCCCCCGAGGAATCTTCTATGGCGTCCGGTTGTGGTTGGTCTTCCAAGCCCGGCCATAGCCGCACGGCTCTTACCAGTATTTGTTCAGCCAAATGTTGATTTAATGGTATACCCGCACCAATGCTCGTCGTTTATTCGCAGAGCGTCTGAGTGGTCGGATCGTTTAAGCACCAGCAAACGGACTATGGAGACCATCGTTCGGCTTGGAAGAATACGAGAGCCGGAAATTAAGACCTTCCCACCGCGGTTGACTGTGACCGAAGCTATTGAAATGAATGCCGAGACCGCTATGACTGCGAAGATAACTCCTTCAGGCCAGCTTTGGCAACCAGACGATGCTGTGGTTGAAATTGCCCGAATTTTTCAAAATGAAGATGAATCGGCAGAAGAAGATTTTCGTTTAGCCGATCAAGACGAGAATAGTACAGCGGATTCTGACTTAGAACCTCGCGATCTTTGGTGTCAAGAGGCAATAAACGTGCAGTTCGAACAAGGTTGGTTTGCCAACTTTGCATCCGATGAGATCATAAATATCGTGAGAGATGGCGCACTAGAACGGCGGTATGTTCGCTCATTAAGAGCTGGCGACAGGGTCTTGCTGATACAAGGCCAACAGAGGCATAGTCTTTATGATCTAATTATTTCTCGTGTGCACAAACATCCATCTATAGAACTCCATCTCTCGATGATTGGTCGCTGGCAAGCGGATTTGAGGGTGTCATTTGTGCAATGGCAGAGACGTAGTGCTGACGAGACGGAACTTCGAACCCACGGACCGCGAGATTTGAACGGATTATTGCGGCGAATGCAGGCGCAGGGTAGTCAAATTATCTCTACTCAGGCTCTAATATTCTGGATCAGGGGGATGGTATTGAGCCCCCTTGATCCAAACGATTTACAGAGATTGGCGGAAGTGCTCAACATGAGCTTTGTCAAACAATTCCATAAATTCATTTTTCAAGCTGCGAACAGGCTGCGGGGGCTGCATCGAGGCTTATCACGAAAGCTAAATCTGTGGCTGGCGGAACAGGCTACAAGGGGCGAATATAAGAACGATGACGACGTGATTGATCCTGAACTTGGCTTGACCTTTGGCGATGTACGGAGCTCTTTATTGGTCCTGCGCGTGATTGGAATACAGAACATTGCCGGTCCTTTCCTGCGTGATAGTCTGGGGCGGGCTCAAAAGGATGCATGGATATGAGCAACGGGAATTGGAATCAGGATGAGATCAGGCTGGCGGAGTATTTGGTTGCCAATGTACGTGATAAAGCCAGTGGCCGAAGCGAATCTGAATGTGTGCGCAACTACCCACGAGATGTGTATTTTGTAGGAAATCTGCGTCCATCTAGAGATGAACTTCCAGGTCCAGCTCAACCGGGGCACTTGCGCGAGTTGATGGTCAAGCTTGCGCCAATGGCATTTGGGGCCGAATTTCTTGTGAGACCCGAGCGCGAAGCTGTAGAGGTCGATGTTACACTGAAGTGGGCATGTTACTATCGAGTATTCCCAAATTTCTCACAGCAACGAGAACACCAACGGCAGGATACGGCGACAGGTCCAATAATTGGCGCAAGTACCGTTGTGGCTGCGGAAGTGGCACAACATCAAGTCAGTGAGGAAACTGGTTCCCCTCCGCTGGATGACCAAACGATTGTTACTGAGCAAGAACGTGAGAATCAAACCGCAGAGGTAGACTCCCCCGAGGTTGCTGATTCCGCTCGTGATCGACGACGCACGCGAACTCCACAGGATTCGCTTTTTCTTCGTTTTCGCAAGATTGACTGCCATGTTACTGGCCGCATTGTCATTAGTATTGATCAGGGCGGATCTTGGGCGGTGGACAGTAGCAACCTACAAGCATCCTTAGATCAGGAAGTGGCACGTGCACAGCAGATCGCTTTAACTGATCCTCAAAGGGTGCGGACTGATGGGAATCCATATGCGAAAATACGTGTCCCCGTCACAGCATTGGCATCGGAAATAGCTTATCAAGAATTTCTACAATCACTGCGGGGTGAGGTGATTCCTGAATGGCATTGGCAAATACGAGCTGAAATTTGGGCAACGATATCGACCAATCCCGCAGAACGCGTGCTAGCTGTTGAGTTTGTTAATACTTCGCCGATGACTGAGGACTCACCTAATACAGAAGCATTCTTGTTTGATACAGTGGCCTCATTTGTCTTCACTGGTCGAGAAGTTCGGCCATTTGAAGTCGATTTAGCGCCACGAGGTTTTCGTTTTGATCGGTATGTCTGGGGTCGTGGGATCAATTGCGCAGTTGAGCGGGAAGATGTTGGATTCCCAGGCTTTCAATTTGTGACTACTCACACACCTGTGTACCGTCAAATGCGCTTCGCAACGCGCACAGTTCCACCTGCTCGGTTTGCCGATCTCGCGCAAAACCCCTTACCGGTCCTGAATTCGATATTGCAGTCAATGGAAGATTATAGACAAGAGTGGGGGCAGGAGCTACAGCGGTACATTTCAAATAATCTGGACTGGGAAACTGAACATGGCCTGGAGTTTGATCGAGATCGGTTGAAATTCGAAGAGGAGATTGAATGGTTCAGACGTGGCTGTGAACTCATTTGCCTGAACCCTGATGTACAGCTTGCATTCCAGCTCACGAATGAAACCTTTAATCGCGGCCCTAAAACAGAATGGCGACTCTTTCAAATCGTTTTTCTGGTGAGCCAAATTCCCGGCATCGTTGCCTTGGCAGATCCAGACGGCTCAGGTGCTGCTGACCGAGAACGAGTTGACATTATTTATTTTCCAACGGGTGGCGGCAAAACGGAAGCATATTTGGCAACAATCGTTTTCCATTGCTTCTGGGACCGGTTGCGAGGGAAATCATGCGGAGTCACCGCATGGACTCGATTTCCGTTGCGTCTTTTGACATTACAGCAGACACAGCGTGTAGCGGATGTTATTGGCATGGCCGAGATTGTGCGACGTGAGCAGAATGATTCTCGATTTGTCGGCAATGGTGTGGACGGATTTGCAGTAGGGTACTTCGTCGGTCAAGGCGGCTCGCCCAATGAGATTGTAGACCCACGAGGCAATCCCCGTGCTAGTGCCGAAGACCAGGTTGTTTGGAGCAAGGTCAATGATCCTGATGCGAGGCAAGATTGGAAACGTGTCGTACGTTGCCCCTCATGCAGGGCCTCGGTACAAATTGAATTCGATTCGACCCGCACTGAGTTAATTCATCGCTGTAGTGAACCAACCTGCCGCTTCCCACAGAGAAAGATTCCCGTCTATATAGTGGATAACGAGATTTATCGATACTTGCCATGTGTCATCGTCGGTACAATTGACAAGCTTGCTGGCTTAGGTAACCAACGTAAATTCGCATTACTCTTTGGGCAAGCGGATGGCCGGTGTTCCATTCACGGCTATTACAAGGGCCGTTGTTGTCAGAAAGATTGCACCGACATAAGTCGCCTTCGGCCTAATCCACCTACTGGCCTTTCGGGTCCAACGCTATTCGTTCAGGATGAACTCCATCTGCTGAAAGAGGGTTTGGGCACATTCGATGCTCATTATGAGACCTTCACTCAGCAGCTACAACGAGAATTCGGGCAAACACAGCCGTTGAAAGTAATTGCATCATCTGCAACGATCGAGGCATTCGAGCGACAGGTTACTCAACTATATGGGAGAAGCCCTAGCCTTGCACGAGTCTTTCCAGGTCTAGGGCCGACATTGGGGCAATCATTCTATGCAGAGACATGGCCCCACCCCCAAAGACTGTATGTGGGCCTAATCCCTCATAATAAGAC
>CAWGZP010000026.1:0-6303 GCA_963826655.1 uncultured delta proteobacterium | reverse complement strand
CCAACCGTTGTGTTGATGGTCTGGGAGATGGTGCCGTTCGAACCATTGGTTCCCAACATAGCTTCATAGGTGGGTACTGCAGGAGCCCCAGTGGAGGCCGTCGACACGTAGGAAAAAGTGTTGTCTCCCGACTGGGTCCAATTGGTAAAATCGCCTGTTTGAAATGACCCGTTTAATACCAGATCCGCCTGCCGTTCCGGCCTGCACACCCACAAAAAGCATTGCGATTGCGGCAAAGATAAGCAACTTTTTAATCATTTTAGTCTCCTGTCAGTTCACTCGGAGGAACCTTCGTTCCTGGTGAAATATTCATTGAGCGGTTTGCCGCCGCCCGGGGGAATGGCTAGTTTCCTGTCTTGATAACTGCGAAATTAGTGAAATCACCATCGTAGTTACGATCGCCCAGGCGGTGTTCGTTGTGGTGTCGACTCCGTAAGTGCCAACCGGGTAAGCCTTGTTGAAGGCGCCGTAAATGAACCTGCTGTGACCGCCGTTATTAAAGTTGACCGCGTTAACCCAATTACCGGTCAAATCCTGGGTATTTATGCAAATCATGCGGCCCTGGTTGAGATCGTTACGTGATAGAGTCACTGTGGGGTCGTAAGACATGGTAAGACCATAAGCAGCGGGGGCTAAATTCGTGGCGCCCACAAGAGCCAGAACGTCGCTGATGGCGTCGGCGCCTTTCACGGTCGACCTGTCGGCATAGTAAGCGTCCGTCTCGTTAAGAGAACGGCCATTGTAGTCTTGAACCGTGCTGTTCTTAGTTATCCCGGCGGTCGTCTTGAGGAAGCTGATCTGGGTCGTGGTATAGCCCTGTGCTTCTTGTATCGAGTACGGCACCGGCACGCTTTCTACGCTCCCGCTCCCGCTCAGGCTGTAACCCCAGGTCTCCTGCTTGGTGAAAGTGAAAGCGGGGGTAATCAGTGACGAATTACCCGGATAGGCAGCGTCCGAAATCACCGGGCTGTTGGTAGCGGGCTCTACGGGGGTGGAGGCTAGTGGCGCTGAGGAATAATAATCGACAGTCACAAGCGGGCCGTCCACTGTGAAGATGTAAAACCCGACAGTGTACAATTCCTGTGAAATCGGGGTTTCACGGGGCTTTCTGGCCGAACCAATTGCCATTCCAGGTACCGTCGGAGTTTTTTGGCTACCGGCGTGTAAAACTTATTGCTGCAGGATGCACAGATAAGCTCCTGAATTTGCGAAAGGCTATCAGGGCTTTGGATAATCGACCGCTGGTGCATGTGGTCGTGGCCGCTGAGGTAGTACCCAACGTTATTGCTCTGGAGGCTTTGATAGAAGGCGTTCTGCCAGGTCGGGTTAGCATTGGTGTAGCCGGTGAAAATCGTATCCACATGGTCTTCTGCCATGAGCGGCTGGTGCGTGATGACAAAAGCGTGGTCACCGGCGTTGCGGCTTTGGAGCTGTTGGGTGATCCATGCCTGCTGAGCGTTGGCTTGATAGCCAAAATTGTACCCTGCGGCTGCAATATTATTCGTGGCGCTTGTAACCCAAAAATCCAACATCAGGAAACGCACATTGCCGTAATCGAAAGAATAGCTGAGGCAGTCGGTACCAACGTAGGAAGAGGAAGGGACGCCCACGTTGGAAAGGACAAAGTTATTAGCTTGTGACACAACCCCGTTCCCGGTCATCTGAGGGAAGGCATTTTTCATTGCTGTGACAGAGAAATCGGTATTAGTCGTTTCATTGTAGGTGCCGTTGGCGTAGGTCTCGTGGTTGCCGCGGACAGGGAAGAAGTCAATACCGTTAGCAATTAGATTCTGCTGAGCTAAACTTGCTCGTGCTTGAATGGCGCGTGTTGTGCCGCAATCGGTCAGGTCGCCAACTTGAATTACAAATTTTACGCCCTGCTGTACGAACACCGGGTCGATCTGGTTGATTATAGAGCCGGCCACGCTGTATGGGTCGTTCTGCACCACACCACTTGGTTCGATGGAGAGATCGCTCTGTCCCTGTGGTAGTGTCAGTGGTGTGCTGCGTCCACTGGGTGTCTCCCATGACACCGAATTTCCATGCAGTTGATGATCCTCCAGCAGCAAAAACATTGCCGATTCTAATAAGCGGCATTTTTGTCAATCCGCCAAGGGCTACGCCCGCAATCCCGGCCGAACCGTACTTTAGAAAATCTCTTCTTTTCATGATTCCTCTCCCTTTTGGAAATTTCTCTCTGATTAAGAATTCAAACATTTAATGGAAAAGTGAGACTTTGCGCCGATGTCCAAATCAAATCCCTGCTAACGCCCTCATGTTACCCCCCCCCATGTCCCGATCTTTATGACACGATCCTTTGACCACCTCCTCTTTTTCTCATGTTTAACCGGCGGCTCTTAAATTGTGGAACTGAGTCGTTCAAAATGCAAAAAAGCCCGAAACAAAAGCTTCTACCAAGCTTCCTTTCGGGCTTTCTGATACCCCCAAGCGGGTCAGCAAAGTATCCTAAAGAAAAAACCGGATCGCTCTTCCCAGAGGCAACCCGGCCGTCTCTTTAAGACCCGTGGCTTTCCGTCCCCACCTTGCGATGGGTTTGGCTTTTCTCGGTTTAAAGTTGAAAAAGTGAGAAGAAATTACCGGTAAAATGTCTCAATCGAATGGCGAGAAAGTGAAATAGAATGGCAGGCAAGTGACATTTTATTGAAGCCGAAAAATCACGGCAAGCTTATAGGAAACTCGTCTGAGGCAAACTGCCGGAAATCCTTCCGATTTAGATTGAACGAACGCAGCGCGCGGTCGTGTCCGTAACTAAAAAGCCACCTTCCCGTGATACGCCCGCAAAATTCTTCCTTTAATCTTTGTAACTCTCTGTTGCCCTGCAGCATCCGGCAGGTGCTTTGAATATATCTGTTCACCTGCTTTAAATGGACTTTGAGCGGTTTTTCATGGCAATGCGACCTAACAAAGATGGAGGTCTAATTTGATTAATCCAACCGAAATGCTCCTTTTGCTTCTGGGTGTTGTCATTATGGTAGGCGGTAAAAAACTGCCCGAACTGGGAAGCGGCCTTGGAAAAGGGATAAGCGAATTCAAAAAGGCCATGGGCGTCGACAAGCCGGAAGACGAACAAAAGCAGATCAAGGAAGGCGAAGCCAAACCCGGAGACACAAAGCCGGGTGAATCTGCCTGTTAAGCTCCACGACCCGCGAAATGTGGAACCCCGCGGGCACTAATCCGAAGTCCCCGGTTTGATCCTCGGCATGATCGAGGCGAGGATATCAGGGAGCAACATATGTTTGGGATAGGTTTTGAGCACCTCCTTGTGATTTTTGTTGTCATCCTGCTGGTGGTTGGGCCCAAAAAGCTACCCGATGTCGCCAGAGCGCTGGGACGCGGTTATGCGGAGTTCAAAAAAACCATGGACGGCTTGAAGAAAACAATGGACCAGGACGATACGGTTCGTGGATTGAGAGAGGAATTCCGCTCGGCTCAGCGGGCGGTGAATTTGAAGCAGCATTTGGCTCAGAATATTATCAGGGACCAGGGGACAGCGATCAAGGCTACGGTCTACGATGAACCGAAGAAAGATTTCGACTCCCACGAAGCCCCACTGAAACAAGGAACGGGAAGCGATTGCGAGGTCTTGCCGCATTAACGCGGCCACGGGAGGGCGCACAGGGGCTTTCCCGGCAGGGTCGCACGCCTTTTCAGGGCCTTGTGCAAGGTTTTGGATTATGGATTGAAATTATCCCTGCATGCCTGAATACGCAATTTAGGAATACAATACAGGAGATACTATCATGAGTGAAATCCTGGATATTACCCATGAAATGGCGCAAGACCTCTTTAGGGCCGGAACGATGAACGAAATCACAATGCGCAAGGTTGACGCACTTTGTCTGCCTCCGAAGCAGCCCTTCCGACCAGAGGATATTCGGCGCATTCGCACGACCAACCACGTCAGCCAGGCAGTGTTTGCGGCAATCCTTGGCATTGGAAAGACGACGGTGCAGCAGTGGGAACAGGGACAAAAGAAACCGAGCGGCCCGGCGCAGCGGCTTCTCGATCTTATCGACCGTAAGGGATTGACCGCGTTTGGCTAACAGTTTGCAGCCTGAAGAAAGGGTGGAGTGAACCAAGACAGTGTCCCAAACGCAATACTCTTCATCTTCCCTCCCTTTCTCAGAGGGAGGGAAGATGACTATGATCTCCTGATCTCCGATATCATCTAATGCTTTGAAATCCCCCTCGATCCCCTCGATCCCCCTTTACAAAAGGGGGAAGCAGAAATTGGCCCCACCGGATTTTGTCGAAGAATTTGAATTGCGACACAGTCTCTAAGCGCGCAACCCATCAATCCACAGATCGTCCCCCAAAGTCCCTGCAAAAAGGTCGTCGCAGCCAACCCGGCGTGTAAACTCCCGCCAATTCCGCGTTTCAGCCCCTCTAATGCTTCTCCGGAACCAGTTGAGCCAGCGACTCGCTCAACCTTTTGACGTCCTGGTATCGAGCCTTCACCATACGCAGCGCGCCGTCTCGTTGTTCCCAGACCGTGACCGGGTTTGCAGCATCAGCGGGAAGATTCTCCCAGACGAGCGAGCTTTTTTTCCCGGCCGTATCCACAAACTCAACCGAATTTGTTGCGCCGTCCGGTGGTTTGGACGCCGGTTCCACGGCCTCGATGTATTCCAGATTTTCCAGAGAAGCCAAAAAGACCTTGACCCTCGAGGAATTTTCAAGCGCCTTGGGAGAAGCACCCTCGTTTTCCTTTTTCCCCCAGCTTTTATCATCGATCCGGACGAGGCTTGCGCCCCCATCCGCCGTTTTCCATTTTAGTTGCATGATGTCAGCCGCATCCGGCGGGACAAGGGAGCGGTCGGCAAGCGCGACGACCGACTTTGGGATCTCCGTAAGGATGTGGGAGGGGATCAGGACCGAGCCGATATCGGAACTGAAGGCGATTGCCTGCTTTTTTGCCTGGTCCGGACTTGCGACTTTAAGCTCCGATGTGCTCCCGTCCTTTAATTTGAGTTGGACCTCCACCTCGACGGCAGACGGCGCGGCATCCTTGCCTGCGAAATCGACGGCCCGCAACCAATGCAGTTGATCGAGCAAATTCCGGACCTTCCCGGCCTTGATCTCGACCTCGGGCCGGTCAACGGATTTCCACACGGGTTCTCCACCCTGCCGCTCAAGGTTCAAGTGCTCTCCGCTCTGCCATTTCACGTCCACAGAGCTGACCTGGTCGGTTTGCCATCCGAAAAGTTCCTTCCGGCGCAGGTCCTTGAGGCCCTTGCTGAGTGCCCCGTAGGTCTCGCTCGAGATCATGAAAAAATCCGGGCCCTCCCCCGTTTTTGCATAACGCGAGGTCTCGGAGGGGTTTTTTGCCCCCGCTTGCAGCTCGAGCCACCGATCTCCCGAGAGCAACCTGACCACGAGAGATGGCTTATCCAGTCCGAAGGCAGCCGCATTGCCGGGCTTATCGATTTTTCGCTCCAACTCGGCGTCATGCAGCGCCGAGATGAGGCCGTCCAGCGCGGCCTTGTCGACATCGCATGCCACGGGCTGGGTAATTTGCCAATTCTGTCCCTTTACGAGGTGAATTGCATCAGCCTCCCCGGACCGTATCTCGATTTCTTTGACGTCCCGGGAGTCAAAAACCAAAACACGTTTAGACTCCTTGTCCACCGACTCGGCCTGCTTTTGTTTCGTGTCGATCACAAAATAGACGGCGCCTGCCAGTAGCAGCACCAGCAGGTATACGACCGTAGAGCGCCATTTCATCTTTGTGACCTCCTGACCCTGTAGACCACTACACCGGCAAACAGGACAGTAAAGGGCATTAGTACGAGAACGATCCAGAAGATCGTATTGGCCTGATCCCGGGTCAGAAGAAGTGGTTTGCCCATTTCGGGCCTCCCGACAGATATCAAACCTGAGTTGTCGGCAAGGAAGCTGATCGTATTGAGGAAAAAGTCCCCGTTCCCATACTGACTGAAGTAAGAATTGGAGGCGAACATGGAGTTGCCTGCGACAACGAGTACGCCATTTTTCTCTTCTTTTGGCCCGGCGTCCTTTTCCCCGGGATCAGGTCCGTTCTGTCCCTTTATGGTTGCAAGCACCACCAGGGGAACGGGTCCCTGGAGGTCCTTATCCTTGTCGAATTCGATCTTGCCCTGCTTGAGCATTTCAAGGTTTCGCTCCGCCCAGGAATTCGGAGATGTCGATGCAAGCACCTGCACATCTATTCCCGGTGGCGGCGTCTCCAGCGGGACCACGGATCTGGCGTCGGGGTAGAACGTTGGCTGGCTGAAATTCTCGGTGATCTTGTGGCACAATGAT
>CAWGZP010000025.1:0-14660 GCA_963826655.1 uncultured delta proteobacterium | reverse complement strand
TCACGGCTAAACCGTAAGACGCCAGCATTAGCATCCCCGCCAAAAACATGGAACAATCCCCCACCCCGCAACCCCTTGCGAATGACCGCGTCTCCGACCACCTCGAGCAAGGCCGCGGCGATGAAAGAAATCCAAATGAGGGCCGATTGATCAATGGTCCTTACTCGCCGAAGAGGAAGACCCATGGCCATCAAGCCAGCCCACATCAGGCAGGCCCACAGGGCCAGCCGGAGTGCCTGTGGACCACACGATGGCGAGACGCCGAATCGAAATCGAGCCACGAACCATCAATCACCTACGTAATGCCCCGAAGTCATCAGCCGCAGCTTCGGACAGCCATTGATAGCGCGACGGGATCAGGCCCTCGGCGCGAGGTGCCGGATAAAAAAGGATTTGCGCACCGGGCAGAAGTTATCGCGCGTAGCCCGGATCAGGACCCCTTCGTCATCGTTCACCACCAACAGGTGGTTGTCGAGTTTGCGAAAGTAGAACTCTCGCGGCTCAGTTAATATGTTCGCTTGTGACATAGAGCTGCCGGTAAACCAGGATCACGTCCGCAACCGAGCGTAACTGCTAACCCGAAACTGCCGCGCGAGCAAGGGGGCATCGAGCAAAACCGCCCAAAGCACGCGAATGATTGAATGCCAAAAATCACGTTCAGCCGCCAATAGAGTAGCCGGAGGGTCTCGTTTCCTCAGTAAAAATCGGGGCTGAATGCGCTAAAATTAAATCAAAAAAAAGCCGACTTCAGCTTCCATCTACTCATCCCGCCGGGAAAGTGGTCGAGTTGTGGATGGACTAAAGCCCGGGTGTCCCCCTCGAAGTGCACCTGCCGGTGCCCGACGGTAAACTTCGTTTTCCCCGCCAAACTGATGACCTCAAGCGCGTCCCAACCATTGAGGTTCCAGGCGGCAAAGCTGTGGCGATAAAAATGCCAGGACGCGTACAGGTCTCGGCTTCGGCTTTGCCAACTTCGAACTGGGCGAAGTCGGCTCCGCCTCCAAGGCCGTGGGCGGGCACCTGCACGGACGCCGCAAGGGATTGAACTTCTATACGGAAGATACGGTCAAACTGACATCCAAGCTGACCGTTGACGCAAGCCTGCGCTGGGATTTCAACACCGCTTGGAAGGAAGTCAACGGCCAGTGGTCGAACTTCGTTCTGGACGCGGTCAATACCAGTTGGACTCCGCTTAAGGGCGACTATCAGTATCTGTCCAACGGAAGCCAGTCGTTCGAGAAGAACCAGGATTGGCGCCTCTTCTCCCCGCACGCCGGCGCGTCCTACCAGATAAGCAGCAAACTGGTTGCGCGCGGCTCCTGGGCGCTGTCCTATGTCCCATTGGGGATTAACCAGTGGGGTGGCGCTCCCTTCGCCGGGGAAGCCTACAAGGCGTTTCTGCCGTTTGAATATGGGGTTTCATCGGATCGGGCGGGCGTTTTGCTCCACTGGGCAAGGGGCGTGCCGTTGCATCCCCGAAGAAAAAAATGTCGCGCCGCGACAAGCGCGGGGGCTACGCTGCGCTGTCTTCCACTGTACGCGTGGTAAGGGTGGTTTGTAATCGCGCCTTGGCTTCCCCCGTGGCTTCTGCGGGATATAACCAGCGAGTAAAAACAGCGGGCGAAACCAGACAGTTTGTTGTACTGTAGTTCTCTGAAATTGGGCCTTCCGGCCATCATGACAATTGGTGTGACAGTCGGAAATCGGCTAATTACCGTAATTGTTCACCACGGGGAAACTGCTGAGGGAGGGGGTACTTGCTTCGTGCTCTTCTTATTCCTGAACCGGTTCCGGTTCGTGGCCCGGGTATTGAGGCTTTCTCCCTTCTTACCACTGTTCTTCTGGTCCCTTTCTTCGGGCTCTTCGTGACTCCTTCATGCTCTTCGTGTTCACAAGGCACGCCATAATCACGAAGAACACGAAGAATGAGAAGGTTCGGATTGCGGTGTGCTACGTTTCAGTCTCCGTGGTGAACGCTTACTAATTACCTGTTCGCGATCTTGGGTGAGGAATGAATAAGATAGTACTACTAATTTTCCTGTTGGTTACTGCCTTGTGTGTAACGGCAGTGAATGCCTCTGAGTTACATCAGGGTTACCAGGTTTTTTTCCCAAAAACTGACTTGGCCCTGCACGACGGTGAATACATCGAAGAAGTACACCTTAAAGTCGCGTGCGGTCACATCGAAGCAATCACTACGATTCCGGATGATTGGAACGTTGAGGTGGTGCAGGCGATATCCGCTGTTGAAGAGTTCCATGCGTCAACCGGGCATGGTGGATCAAGGCTTTCCGGGATCGACAAGTTTAACGGGGCCATAAGAATCACGGTCGGGGAAAAGGCATGCTTTGACGTATCCGCTAACATTCTGATCTCTGGAACGGCACAAATGCGGCGGATTGAGCTGCCTCGATCAAAGTTAAAGCTGGTAGCCGTACCTTAGCGAGGGACAATAGATATGGAGTGGACGGAGACACGAGAAACGGCGGCGGCGCGAGCGCGTCTACGAAACAGCGTCGAAAACAGCCCGATTCAAATAACTCTTAAAATAGTTCTGTCAGCCGTTCTATTCGGTCTCCTTCCAGTCGTCGGAATGACAGTCAAGGCAATTATAGAGCACAAGAGCGTCTTGTGGGTGGCAGTATTGATTTTTGCCCCCGGCTGTAGCGTAGCGGGTGTCTTTATGTGCCTGCTGGACCTATTGAAACGTTGGAACCGCGCCGGCACATGCAGATATAATATTATCCTTGACAGTCAAAAGGTTACCGTAAGTGGCAAGGGCTTCACAAGAACTGCCACATATGGCGATTTAGTTGGTTTCTCAGTCTTTGATCTTTCGGAAAGCGTTTCCGGCGATAGATTGCTTGTGTTTGGTGATCCAATGGGGAAAAATCTCTCTGTCGGCATTCCACCGGAAATTTCTATGGCTGACATCCGAACATTTCTTTCAAGTAAATTGAATGAGCTGTCGAACCAAGAAATGCCGGATCCGCGTAACCCGTATGCCGTTAAAGAGTATCATCCTGCTTAGAACCTCATTCTCTCAACCTTACACGCAACAGTATCTCACGTCCCTTCGGGACATCCTGAAACCATGAAAAGATTCGTAGGGTGGGTGGAGACCCGTAGGATGGGTGGAGCGGTAGCGCAACCCATCGTCCTTACCCTAGTTTGGCCCCTCGTGGGCGTTCTTTTCGCAACAACTCTTCACGTCCCCTCGGGACACCCTGAAACCACGAAAAGATGTGGCAAGCCCCCCCCTTTTAAAGGGGGCAGGGGGGATTTTGCGGGTCTCGCGAGACTTTTCGAGACAGAGGACATCGAGGGCATGAACGTGCCGACCTTTCGCTTACATCCCCTCAAGGGGGACTTGAAAGGCAGTTATGCCGTTAGCGTTCGCGCGAGCTGGCGGATCATTTTCCGGTTTGAAGATGGAAACGCTTTCGACGTAGATTTTGTCGATTATCACTAAAAGGAGGCGAAACCATGGAGATGAAAAACCCTGTCCACCCCGGCCTTCTCGTCAAGGAGTGCCTTAACGATCTCGGCTTGAGTGTTGCTGAAGCCGCTAAGGGGCTTGGCATTACGCGCCGGCAGCTTCATAACGTGGTTGCCGGACGCAGTAACGTCACGCCTGAAATGGCTATTCGTTTTGAAAAGGCTTTCGGCAGTACGGCAGACACGTGGCTGCGGATGCAGATGAATTATGACCTTGCGAAGATGCGCGCCCGGGCTTCCGGCGTCGTCGATCGCCTCACGCCGAAGGTTGCTTAAACCCGTGAATGCCGCGAGGGCTGATTTTTAAAAAACGACGACCGGGAACACCTAACCGCTTTCGGGGTTACTATCCGCGACCAGGGGCGGCCGTAGCGCGACCCGCGACCGCCGCCTTCTGCGTGATATTACCAGCGAGTAAAAAAGCGCGTGAAAACAGGGGCGAAACTGGACACTTTGTAAATTGTCCAGAAGTTAAATACTCTCAAAGTGCGCCTATCTAATTGAGTTATCGTTTTTGCGAAGATATTTTTTTTGCTTTGTCGGCTTTATTGTGGCTTTGCGGCTTTTGGGAGTGCTATCCCCAGCTTCTCTATCAGATCATACAATGCTGGGCGGCTGATCCCCAGGTCGACGGCTGATTGGGCTATATTGAAATTGTTATCCGTGAGGACCAGGGGGATCAGTTCACGATCCACTTTATCACGGGCATCCCTCAGAGTTGGTCTTTTCAATTCCGGGAGATCCAAATCTTGATTGGTAATATTGGATGACCGCGCCGTAATTACGGCCTGCATTATACGGTTTTCCAGCTCTCTCACGTTTCCGGGGAATTTATGGTTAACGAGCGCCGCGAGAGCTTTATTGGTGAATCCGAGAATCTTCTTCTTTTCCTTCGTGTATTTGCGCACAAAGCTCATCGCCAGCAGGGCAATATCGCCTTCCCTGTCGCGAAGGGGCGGGACTTGAATTTGCACCACGCCTAACCGGGAATAGAGGTCCTTTCTAAAAGTGCCGCCGCGGGTTGCCTGGTTAATATCCCTGTTCGTTACGGCGATAACTCTGGTGTTGAGCGCTATTTTCTTTCTTCCCTCTATGCGCTCAATCTTGTTCTCCTGGAGAAATCGGAGCAGCTTTACCTGGAGCGATGCGGGTAAATCCCCGACCTCGTCCAGGACGAGAGTACCTCCATCAGCCAGTTCGATTCCGCCTTTCCTTCGCCCATGAGCACCTGTATATGCGCCCTCCTCGTGGCCAAACAGCTCGCTTTCGAGAATGGTCTCAGAGCTGGCGGCGCAGTTGATCGCAACGAAAGGTCCAGCTTTTCTCTGGCTTTTTTCATGAACGGTCCTTGCAATCAGCTTCTTCCCTGTCCCGTTTTCGCCGAGGATCAAAATCGGCACCTCGGTTGCAGCCACCCTCTCGATAGTCGAAAAAACCTCCTGCATCTGAGAGCTTGTGCCCAACAGTTTCTCGAATGAATCCCGAGCCTGGAGCTTTCGATGTTCGCTTTCAAGTTGATGAACCCGAAGGGCGCGCAGGAGTATTAAGTTTGCCTCTTCGACTTCGACCGGCTTGCAGAAAAAATCAAAGGCCCCCTGTTTAATTGCAGCGATGGCATTTTCCTTCTCGTCATGGCCTGAAATGATAATCACCGTTGCTAAGGGATCATCCTTTTGTAAAAGGGAAGTCAGGGTGAGGAAGCCCTCTTCGATTCCAGTCGCGAGGGGCGGAAGACCCAGGCCGAGAGTCACCAGCTGGGGCTTCTCACGACGGAATATCTCGATTGCTTCCTGCCTGTTGCAGGCAAATGAAATCTCGAATTTCTGCGCAAAAGCCCTTTTCATCGCCAACTGAACGCTCTTATCATCATCGGCAATAAGGAGCTTGGGTTTATCCATTTTGCTGCCTGGTTCCTAATAGGATGCTGAAAAAGTCTGCCCAAGCGGCGCCATTTTTTGTCATTCCGGTAAAAACCGGAATCAAGGCATTTTTCCGAACTGGCTTTGCAAATTGTCCGGTTAATACCCCACCACAGCAAGAGGGCAGAGCCACCGCTGACCCTGCCCTTTGTAACCATACAGTTTGCCAGTACTGTTATGTTTTTTGAGCTTCCTTCCGGCTGCTGCAAGCTCAACCATGCCGGAACCGAGCAAAAGCATGGTGGCAGGCTCGGCGACTGCATTGTTGAGCACCACATTGTCCATGGTAATCAGATCTAAATTTAGGTTATCACAATACACATCTACCGTGTCAATGCCGGTCCAGTTAAAGGTGTAAGTCGTTAAAGTGCTGGTCAATGTGATTGTAGCTGAGTCCCCCGGAACTGCGTTCAAACCCAACTCCCCACGAATGATAATGGCGCCAGAGCCTTTAAGATCGAAGCTGTTGAATGTGAAGATCTGATTAGTTACTCCATTTATCGTATATAGGATAAATGGGCCGGAAGCAGTATTGTAACTTTGGTTAGATAATGGTTATTATTAGTGATTATTTATCGATATACTATGAATAAAATCGCTCAACTTGCCTCTTAGAACTAATGACATCCGTAAATGTGTAAAACAATATTGCATGTTTATACCATGCCAAAAACGCAGGTGGTTTAAACATCTTACGGCACTACTGTCCGGGAAATTCGAATTCTTAGCTGTAAGTGCCTGAGTTCGCTAACTCTTTTTCACAATACTTCATTTTCGATTTGAATTCGGATTAATGATCTGTTCCCGGCATTCCAGATCGCACTTAACGCCCGGATAGAATCATTAATTCAATTTGTACTGGCTGGACAAGGGCTTAGCGTGCCAACCCTCTCGCCATGAAGGGCGGTGGGCACGATGAAACTGTGCCCACCCTACGCATTCCCGACTCTCATCCAAATTTACCGGACAGTAGTGATCTTACGGTCTAATGCGATAATTATTCCTAATCATATGCCGGATTTTTTCCACTTTCCTAGTGTGGAATACCCAATCAACTAGGAGCCTGTCGGATAAATGGCATTACGAGGCAGTTTCTGCTAATATGGCGCCACTATGGAAAAGATATTCAAACCATGCGACCGAAAGCAGATGCTGCTCCCGCCATCGCTGATGGACTGGCTCCCGAAAGGGCACCTTACCTATTTCTTACTGGATGTAGTAGAGCAGCTTGACCTCTCAAATATATATTCCTCATACCAAGGCGATGGTCGGGGCCAGCCTCTGTATGAACCCGGGATGATGAGTGCCCTTCTTCTCTACGCCTATTGCACTGGGGTTCCAAGTTCGCGTCAAATTGAGAAGAAGTGCAACTTTGGTGCAGGTTCAAAACGGCCCATGTTCGGTCTGCGCTAGCCGCGATGTCGGGGATTCAAATCCTCTATCGTCCGCTGTTTTTGTTCGATGCCTTACATATCGCTCCCTGAGGATGGACAGGGAAGGCGCAACCGATTCCGTCGGCGAGAGACTCTTGACGGGTGGTCATTTCATGTACAACGTTCTTATACTGGAATCCCCTGGTGCGATACGCTAAACGTTTATACCGCAAGGCCGATTCGGAGAAATTTGCTCATGAAAAGTGAGATCATCGAAATTCCTGTTTCGGACAGCGAAAAAATTCCGGGGATTCTTTCCATTCCCGATGCCGGTCAAGTGGATACCGGCGTTATTCTCGCGCACGGCGCCGGGGGTGATATGAACAACCCCATGCTCACGTTTTTGGCTGAAGGACTGGCAGATGCAGGCTACCTTGCCTTACGATTCAACTTCCTCTACCGGGAGAAAGGCAGGAAGAGTCCGGACCGCCGGGAAGTACTGTATAGCGCATGGCAAGGTGCGTATCGGCTACTCGCCGAACATCCCGACTATCGGCCAAAGCATATAGTGGGGGCGGGAAAGTCTATGGGGGGCCGGATTGCATCCCAAATGGTCGCCGAGAAAAAGCTTCCGGTAGAGCGCCTTATCTTTTTAGGGTACCCGCTGCATGCTCCGGGCAGGAAGGACAAACTAAGGGACGGACATCTTTATGAGATCTCGATCCCAATGCTCTTTTTCGCCGGAACCCGAGATCAGCTTTGCGATTTACAACTTTTGAAGCAGGTACTATCAAGGGTGATTGCGCCATGGCAATTGGAGATTATCGAAGGTGGCGATCATTCGTTTCACGTGCCTAAATCTTACGCGATAGACCCCGCGGAAATCGATGGACGGATTCTTCGCAGGATAATTGAATGGTTGAGCGGGTAAGACAGGTTTAGAAGTCAGTTTCGACTCGCTTACACTGGCTGAAAAAGAGGGTTCTCTTTAATTTCCTCAATGCATTCGTCCAGTGTAAGTTCCTGAAAAATCTCCCACCACTGGCCGGTATGCCGCATGTATGCCAGATTAAATCTGACTCCATCAAAGCATCGGCCTTGCACTTAACTGCCGGTTTCAAATATTCCGGGACTTTTGGACTTGCCGGCTTCGGTGGTACGTACATCCATCGCTTTTTTGCCGCCATTACGCTCCCTGCCTTCCCCATCGGTTATCCGAGCTTATATTCCTTTAATTTTCGCCACAGGGTGGTCCGGGGGATGTTGAGGACCTGGGCCGTAAGGCCCTTGTTGTAGCCGGTCCGCTCCAGGACCCTGGCGATATAGCGTTTCTCGAGTTCCTCCAGGGGCAACAGGCCCTCGCCTTCGATGGTATCGAACTCAAGGCGTTGAATGTCCTGTGGCAAGTCCCCGGGCCGTATTTGATCGCAGTCGGTGAGGGCCACTCCCCGTTCTATGATGTTCTCCAGCTCTCTTATATTTCCGGGAAATGTATAACCAAGAAGTATTTGAAGAGCCTGGGGCTGTATGGCCTCGACCTTTTTCCGGAAAGCCAGGCTGTACTTCTCGATGAAATGATTGACGAGAAGCGGGATGTCGTCACGGCGCTCGCTCAGCGCCGGCAGATGCACGGTAACCACGTTTAAGCGGTAAAAAAGGTCCTCGCGGAAGTTTGCGTGTGTGACCTCGTGTTTCAGATCCCTATTGGTTGCGGCGATGATGCGGATGTCCAGATCGATCGGGTGAATGCTTCCAACGCGCAGGATCCGCCTCTCCTGGATGACATGGAGCAGCTTTACCTGCATTGTGGGCGGCATCTCGCCGACCTCGTCCAGGAAGACCGTTCCGCCCGAGGCGGATTCAAGCAAACCGATTTTGGTGGCCGCGGCCCCGGTGAACGCTCCCTTTTCGTAACCGAAAAGCTCGCTGCTGATGAGTTCCTCGGTGAATCCACCGCAGTTGAAACAGACAAAGGGATGGTCCTTCCTGGGGCTCAACTGGTGTATCGCCCTGGCGACCAGGGCCTTACCGGTGCCGCTTGCGCCCTGCAGCAAAATGTTACAGTCCACCGGGGCAATTTTTTGAATCATCGAAAAAAGCTGTTTTATTGCCGGGCTGTTTCCCACGATTGCGCCGAGACCGCCCGAGCACTTCAAGGCTTCGCGCAACCTCTGGTTTTCCTGGCGCATGTACATCCTCTCCAGCGCGCCCCTGGCCAGCACCCGGATTTCATTGAGTTTCAAAGGCTTGGTCACATAGTGATAGGCGCCTTCCTTTATGGCCTCGATGGCGCTGTCGATGCTCCCGTAACCCGTGATTATAATGACCTCCGTTTCGCTCCGTGAAGCCTTGCTCCGCGCCAGCACTTCCATGCCGCTCATATCCGGAAGCCTCAAATCGCAGAATACGAGATCGAAAGACCCCTCCTGCATGCGCTCCAAAAATGACCGTCCGGTCGTAAATGCCTCCACCTCGTAGCCGTCCCTGGAAAGGGCCTGGCTCAAGCGACGGCATACGGTGACCTCATCATCGACTATGGCTATACGGGTCAGCATATTTTTCAGTTTCATTTTAAGTTTTAGTTTTCAGTTAACCCACTTGCGCCTAAAAGAGTTTTCAGTTCCGATCCGGGTTCTCATTGCGGGCAGCGGCCGGCAGCAATACTGTAAAAACGGTCCCCGCGCCGATTTCGCTTTTTACCTCGATACGTCCCCCGTGCCTCTTTACGATGGACCAGGCGACCGCCAGGCCGAGCCCCGTCCCGCATCCCACGCTCTTGGTGGTGAAAAACGGCTCGAAAATATGCTGGATCGTTTCGGGTTTCATTCCCGCCCCCGTGTCCCGGACATCGAAACGAATGAAGTCCGGGTGCTGCGCAGCGACGCTCACCGTAATAGTGCCCTCGCCGGGCATGGCCTGTATGGCGTTTAGCAGGAGGTTCATAAAAACCTGCTGCAATGTCCTGAGGTCTCCACTGACAGGCGGCAGGTCATCGGGGATTTCCAAATCCAGTTTGATCCCGGAGATCGTAAACTGGTTCTTCACGAGGGCGACGGTACTGCGTACGATTTCCCCGGCCTCGATAGTGGAGAACGCCGGGCGTTCGGTACGAGAGAAATCAAGGAGGTTTCTGACGATATCCCCGGCCCTCTCGGACTGCGTGAGGATATCGTCTATCAGTTCCCGGGCCTCGGGACCCAGGGAGTCCGCGTATTCCTCGAGGAAGGTCTCGGCCGTAAGAGAAATGTTATTTAGAGGATTGTTGATCTCATGGGCTATGCCGGCCGTAAACGTGCCAAGGGCTGCGATCTTTCCGGCCTGTAAGAGGTGCTCCTGGTTGGCTTGCAGATCCCGGGCCATTTTATTGAAAGCGCCTATCAGGCCATGCATCTCGTCCGTATGCGGCCCGTCATAGCTGGTCGGGTTGTAGTTGCCCCTCGCCACGTCCTGTATAGTGGTTTGAAGCACCTGCAGGGGACGAATCAGGCCAAGGGAAATCAGTCTCATTACCAGCAGCATGAGCAAGAGGAAAATTCCGAGAAAGGCGAACGGAAGGATCGAGACCCTCACGATGGCCTTTCGTATCCTCTCCCGTTTTATTTTCTGGAACTGATCCGCGAAATCGGTTAACTCCTTGCCGTGAAGACGTATCTGCTCGCGGTTGCTCGCAGCCCCGCCCTTGTTTTCGTAGTCCTCGAGCGTATGTTCGTAGTCGCCCAGGGCGCTCCTGAACTCCTCGAACGTTTTGCGGTCCGTTATGTTTATGATGTCCCCGGAAAGGTTCGAGACCAGGGAGTCGATCTGCTTGAGGTAATCTCTTCCTTCCTTGAGGCTGGCCAGGTCGCCGTAAAAAAGATAATTTTTCTCGAAGCGGCGCACCTCGAGGATGTCGTCAAGAAGATCGAAATAGCGCTCCCCGAGGAAGAGCCGGCTCTTTACCGTTGAAAGATTCCAAAGGTTGAGAAGCGTCAAGGCGGCCAGGGAGATGAAAGTCACTGCGAACACGGTGAATATTTGCCCTCTTATGGAATAAAGGAGCCGTCTCAAGAGCGCATTTCCAAAGCCCGGGCGATGCCAAAAGCCGCGTGTTTTCATTGCTTCAAAATCCAGGTACAAGGAATGTTTTCACGCATTTTCCACGTGAGATGATTTTCGCCCTTTGATCGCTGTTTCATAATGGAATACGAAAGCGTATCGGCGATCTTTCTATTTCATTTTGGAACGGTCCCGAGCACAGTTCTTTCATTATAAGGCATGCGCAGCTTCAAGAAAAGCCGCGGTTCCTGCCGCCCGCCCGCCTGGCACGATGGTTGCTCAAAGAGCGGAAGCGGGAAGCAAAAGCGAGAGCAATCCGCAGATGACTCGGATTTGCACAGATAAAAGAACACAGAAGGTAGCGGGAAGCGAGGGAAGTTTCGAGTTTTCAGTTACTGGAAACTAAAAACCAAAAACTGAAAACTTTTTAGAGGAACCCACATGGAACGAATACTTGTCAGCATGAACAGCCAATGGGGGGCCTGGGGCGCGTGGTCAAGGGCTATATCGCTGGCCAGGAGGATTGACGCGAAGCTCTACGCACTTCTGTTTATGCAGTCTTCCGAACAAACAGCCGGCACGGCCGAGAAGCATACCTCGGCAGGCGGGGTACGGGAGCGCCTGGAGCTTCTGATCGAGTTGGCCAAGTCGGAGGGGGTTCGCATCGATTATTTCATTTCCGAAGGCGCTTATGAGGAAGAAGTGGTCCGGTTTGTCGAGCAGAACAGGATAACGCTTCTGGTGGCTGAGTCTCCCGAGGAGGAGAATTCCAGTTCGGAGCGGGAGTTTGCGCAAATCAGCAGGATCCGGCACCGTATCACGTGCAGGGTTGAACTGGTAAGCCCCCGGAAAACCCACAATTTGAGCAAAGGAGAAAGCGGAAGCCATGAGTATTCCACTCCATCTGTATCTACCGATCGCGGGGAATAGCGTTAACATACTCGTAATCCTGGGCCTGGGCGGCGGGGTCGGCCTGCTGTCCGGGATTTTCGGGGTGGGCGGCGGATTCCTGATGACGCCTCTTCTAATAATGTTCGGCATTCCGCCGACCGTGGCGGCGGCTTCGGATTCAAACCAGATCGTCGGGGCATCGACATCGGGCACCCTGGCGCATTTTCGCCTCGGAAACGTGGATATCAAGATGGGCCTGTTGCTCCTGGTTGGCGGAATCGTCGGCGGGGGGGCCGGGGTTCAGCTCATCAAGGTCCTGCGGCAGCTCGGCAACGCCGATTTCCTGATCACCGTGACTTACGTGCTGATGCTGGGGACCACGGGAAGCTATATGTTCGTTGAGAGTCTTCAGTCCATGCGCAAGGTAAAAGTATTTTCTCCCACGGGAGAGAAGAAAGCAAAGAAAGACTCCGCATATGCGCGCATGTTAAAAAGCCTTCCCTTCCAGATGGATTTCCAACGCTCGGGCGTGCGGATTTCGGCGTTTGTGCCGCTCATACTCGGAACTTTTGTCGGGATCCTTTCGGCGATAATGGGCGTGGGCGGCGGGTTCATCATGGTCCCGGTAATGGTTTACATGCTGCGGATGCCCATGCACGTCGTCGTTGGCACGAGCCTCTTCCAAATTCTTTTCACCTGCGTCAATGTTACAATTATGCAGGCCTGGCAAAATCACACGGTGGACTTCGTCCTGGCCCTGCTGCTGCTCATAGGATCTTCACTGGGCGCTCAGGCCGGGGTCAAGATCGGCAGAAAATTGCACGCAGACCATCTCAAGATACTTCTGGCGTCCCTGGTGCTGGTAGTCATGTTCAAAATGCTCTACGAACTCCTGGCGCGGCCCGAAGTGCTCCTTGCCTATATCGGAGGACATTAGAAATGAAGTCCGGATATTTATTGCTCCTGACGGCATTGTGCCTTTTTGCGGCCTCCACCGCTTTGGCGCAGGATCTTACACAGATGAGTGTCGAGCCCCGAAACATCGAGATCGGCGCGCTCTATAACGGGACCACCCTTACCGTGGCAGGGTCGATTCCCGCGGACAGCGAAGCCATTCTCCGGTTCGTGGGGGCGTCGTGCGACTTGCATATGAAGGAAAAGGGCAAAGCAGGCGGAATCTTGTGGATGGGGTTGGATTCGCTGACCTTCAGAGGTGCGCCCAGTGTGTGCCTGGTTTCGTCTGCCGTCGATTTCGACCACCTCGAAGCCACCGGAGGATCATCGGTCAAGCCCTTCATGCTTTGCGGCCTGGAGAGTTCAATCCGGATAGAAGCCAGCGGGGGTGAGCACAAAGGCGCTTTCAAAGAATTTCTCAAATTGAAACAAAAAGAAGGACTGTATAAGGAAATTCCCGGCAATATCCATTATAGTAAAGTCTCCGGGGGACAAAAAACATTCCAGGCCAAGATCCCGATCCCTTCTCGCCTGGCCCCGGGCCCCTATGTGATCGAACTGGCGGCGGTAAGCAACGGCAACGTGACAGCCCGTGCCGAACAGCCGGTCGGCGTAAGCCTGGTGGGTTTTCCCGCGCTGCTCGCGAGGCTTGCTTTCGGGTTTCCGGCCCTTTACGGCATTCTTGCGACTGTGATAGCCCTGCTCGCGGGCCTTGCGATCGGAATGATTTTTCAGAGCAAAGGTGCTCATTGATGTCGGGAAGCACAGATAAAAGCGTTCACCACGAAGAGTACGAACGACACGAAGATAAAGAACGGTCACCACAGAGACACGGGAACGGGAACTACTGGTCTAATCTAGCGCAGTTCCGCATGAGGAGCGGAATCGAATGGATGTCATCGACGGTCTGAAACAGTTTTTCCATTTCTGGTCACCTGCGAAACCCACCCTCCCCTTTTCGGTGCTCTTCAAGAAGTTCAAGAGCATCCTGGAGCGAAACAACCGTATCCTGGAACTCATGGCTGACATGGGTGACAAGCTTGGAGGCGATTATGTATTCGATCGCCAGTACGTGGTCGATATCTGCGAGAAGGTCAGCGATCTTGTCTTCAAGCTGATCTCGGACCTGTGCGTCATGACCCAGTGTGAGAGCGTGGATCTTTTCATCGCTTTCGAGCAAATTCAATACGAGATCCAGGAGGAGTTGGCCGGAAGGCGCGCTTTTCCCATGACCAGGGCCGCAATTCTATTGGACGAACTCAGCGGTGACCTCAATGACGAGGCAGGCAACAAGTTCGCCAACCTCGGGGACATACGGAATATGCTGGGCCTGCCCACCAGGGACGGCTTTGTAATAACGACCAAGTCATTCTTCGATTTCATGAGCGCCAACGGCCTTCCCGAATATATCGAGCATTCTCTGGGTGCTTGGGACCAAAAAGACGAGACAGCCTTCGATGCCATGTGCCACGAAGTGCAGCAGCGCATTCTAAAAGGAACCATCCCACGCCATGTGGTTTCGAGTATAAATGCCATGCTGGATGTCCTGAGCGCCAGGAGGAAGGGGGAGCCCTTCATGTTTGCGGTAAGAAGCAGCGCCTGGGGCGAAGACAGTGAATTCAGTTTTGCCGGACAGTATGAAAGCATGCTCAATATCCCGAGGAATGAAATTCTCGGCGCCTATCGGCGGGTGATCGCGGGGGCGTACGCCCCGGAAGCCTGGCGCTACCGGCTCCACAGAGGCTACAAGGAAATCGAGACGGCCATGGCGGTCGGGTGTCAGTTGATGGCCGAGGCTGAAGTAAGCGGTGCGATGTACACTTACGCTCCCCTTCCGCTGGAAAGGGAAGCCATAGTCATCAGCGCCGCCTGGGGCCTGGGGCCGGCTGTCATGGGAGGGGTCGCCGAATCGGATACCTTCATCCTGGACAGGGACACGCCGCACAGGGTCCTTTCGACCGAAACAGGACACAAGGCAAACAAACTGATT
>CAWGZP010000024.1:0-3441 GCA_963826655.1 uncultured delta proteobacterium | reverse complement strand
GCTCCAGACGCTGGAGAAGCGCACCGCGCAGGCGATAGACAAGGTATTGAACCCTCCGATGGTAGCCGACGCCAGCATGAAAAACGAGCCGGCTAGTCTGCTCCCAGGGGGTGTTACCTATGTTGCAAACCTGGCCGCAAGCGGATTCAAGCCGGCCTTCGAGGTGCCTCCGGATATCCGAGGCGCGGAGGAGAAGATATCCAGGGCCGAGGAGAGGATCAAATCGACGTTTTTTGCCGATTTGTTCCTGATGATCTCTCAACTGGACACCGTGAGAACGGCCACGGAAATCATAGAGCGCAAACAGGAAAAGATGCTGATGTTAGGTCCCTTCCTGGAAAGATCGCAGTTCGAGCTGATAAATCCTTTCATCGAGCGGCTATTTGGCATGATGCACCGGGCGAATCTCATTCCGCCGGCGCCGAAGGAAATCCGGGGCCGGGCCATCGATATCGAATGCGTCAGCACCCTGGCCGATGCGCAGAAGTCCACGGCGACCACGGGGATCGAACGGCTTGTGGCGTTTGCCGGGAACCTGGCCGCGGCAAAGCCGGAGGTGCTCGATAACGTCGATCTCGACGAGACCATCCGGGAATACGCGGATTACCTGGGAACCGGCCAGAAACTTATTGTCGCCCAGGACAAAATGTCAAAGGCGAGGGCTGCGCGGGCGCAGGCCGTCCAGCAGCAACAGGCAATGCAGATGTCGATGGCGGGTGCTCAAGGGGCAAAAACATTGAGTGAGACGGACGTCGGCGGGGGGCAAAACGCGCTCCAGAAGATGCTGGGATATGCTCCGGACCAGGGCGGGGCACAGCAATGAGTCATAAATTCACCCGTTTTGCGGGCTGTTGGACCGAAGGCTGTTTTGTTTTGTTCATGGCGATCGCTCTCTACATGATTTTCGGGAGACATTGAGATGCTCAGATTCCAGCAGGCGGTAGATCAGCAGGGATTGCCCATTGTAGGAGCAATCCCGTTCAGTGACACAATAGGTTCTCTCGTATTCGCCGCAGCCGGCGCGCAGAACTTTACTATTCCGGCTGGCGCAAACCTCGTTTATATCGGTTGCAGCGCGGGGAATATCTACGTTGTGCCCAACGGGGCCGCCTCGGTTCCCACCGGAAACGCAAGCTCGGGATCGAGCGAAATCAATCCAGCCCCGTTCCGGTGGGTTAACGGGGTGGCGACAATCGGGATCGCGGCGGATTCGCCCTGCGTTGTGACCTTGAGTTTCTGGAGCTGAGCATGAAAAAAATATTCTGTGCGTTGATTGGGGTATTGTTGTGCGCAGGGCTGGCCTCGGGACAATATGGGGCCGGTGGGCACAATGGTGGATGGTCTCCGGCTCCTGGCGGAGGAGTCCAGATTCCTGGTCCCTTGCAAATGCAGCAAAATTGGGTAGGCAGCACAGGTTTGTTGCCTCATTGGCGGGCGGCGCTCGCGTCAGTGCGCGGAAACAAGGCCGTCCATGCCTATAATCCCAACGCAAGGATTGTTTACATCGGAAATTCCACAATTCGTGGCGCAGGCTCAAATAACACCAGCATATCCTCTGGTGAAATGTCGGCTATGAGTGTTCCAAGTCAATTGGCCTCGATTCTGGCGAGCATGGGCGTAAATGCACACAACAATTCCGGATGGGGCGATCAGCTAAACGGTACAGACGGCAGATTCACCTTGGATGGCACTGCATGGACATACTTCTCCACTACTTTTGCAGGGGCTCTGTGGGAGGCGACCGGTGCCGGAACCGGCAACGGCATGATTACCTTCACCCCTACTCAGCCAGTAGACACGTTCGTTGTCTATTGTTTGAGATTGGGAAACACGGGGACTTTCACGCCTTACATAGACGGGAGTGCTCAGTCTACCGTTAACACCTCCGGCTCTCCGTCACAGGTTGTGCCGTTTACTGTTACGACGACACTCGGCACTCATACGCTGGGAGTTAAATATGCCTCAGGTACTTACGTTTTTGTCGTTGGGATCGAGGCCTATAATAGTGTCAAGAAATCGGTCGGGATCATCAATGGCGGCTACAACGGTTCGACGGCCTATCAGTGGGATACCTCCGGTAATACTGGCAGTTCTGGGATACCCTCAAGTTACGATCCCCTGACAGTGTTAAAGGCGCTCCAGCCAGACCTCACAATAATAGGCCTCGGGGTCAATGACGTTGACAGCAACTACGGCAGCCCGTCAGGGCTCACCAATTATTTGGGCAACATGCAGGACATTATAGCGACAGCACAGGCCGCTGGCGGTGACATTATCGTGGAAACATGGTCGCCGAGCACGGTTGTGGCAGGTGCTACTCAAGCCATACAGCAGACATGGATTAATGGTCTCAAGGGGCTCGCGATGACAGATAGAATAACTGTGTTTGATCAGTTCGCCCGCTGGATACCCTATGCAACCACAAATTCATTAGGTCTGTATTTTGACACGCTGCACCCAAATAGCGCGGGGTATGCGGACATTGCACAAGCCGAGGCCAGTTTGCTTTTGTGGGGCATATATTGATCAAGTCATTTTACGGCCTCGACGATCAGGTCGTTTCGATCGGGGCGTTTTTCGAGGGATTGGAGTTCAGGGAACGTGCTTTCATGCCAGGGAACAGAGTAGACATGCGTGAATCCGGCTTTTTCGAGGGAGCTTTTAAGCTCGGCAAAATCATAGAGGAAAACGTGGCCCCATTCCCGCATCTGTTCGTTGATGTATTTACACGGAGTAGCCGGATGCCAATCGTCCATAGGCGGGATTTCACGCGAGAGATAGACCCTGGCCGTTTCTGTACAGCAGGGGGTCCCAATCCGCATCACTCCACCCTTGGCGAGAACGCGATGGCACTCCCTCAGCACGAACTCCGCCGTATCGAGTGGGATGTGCTCGATGAGGTGTTCGTGAAAAATGAATCGAATACTCTCATCGGATACGGGCAATCGGTAAGAAAGGTCGAAGCGGATCACTCCAGGATGGGTATTGTAGTCGATATTTGCCCAGCCGGGAAAAACGTGCCATGCCGACCCAAGATGCAGCTTGTCAAATTGGGGCAACGTCCTGCGCGCTTTCGGTGCGCAAAGCCCCTGTCGCATTGCCTTATAGAGGGACATCCCGGCCGGAGGGGTAAGCTGCTTGATGATTTCCCTAATCTTGCTCATGTAATTCCATCCTGCGCAAAGGTTTTAAAGGTCCGTTTCACACTTGGCCGAAGTACGCTATCAGCTGATGTGCCAGGTGTAAAGTGTCATTTTGGTTCCGCGATTCACGGCATTACGTTGCCATAGAAGCATCGAAGGAAAGTTTCAGTTATGAAGCGAAACGTTTATTTGGATGTACTGCGAGGGGCGGCAGCGCTCTCTGTTTTTTTTACTCATTGGCATTGGGGCGGTTCCGCTCTCTTGACCTGGATTTTCGCCAAGACCTTTTGGGCTAACC
>CAWGZP010000023.1:0-8095 GCA_963826655.1 uncultured delta proteobacterium | reverse complement strand
GGCCAACGGTGCGGTAAATCCATCCCTCACCGTTCAAAAGCCCTGGCCTGCCGAAGAGGAGACCGCGTTAAAAGAGATAGCCGGACGGCTCGAGCCTTAAGTGAGAATCCAGCCCTTGATCCAGATTCGGTGAAGGCGGCTTCGCCCTGTGACTTCCCCAACAAAACCACCCACATATTTGGGGCACGGTGCGCGTGACCTCAATGAGGTTCGTCTCATTGACGCATCGAGCTATCATCGGCATTAGCTACGAACTGAAGCCGCTTGACGGACCTGCCAACATCGTCTTGCAGTCTGAGCTTGTCGCCAACGAGCAATTGCCATTTGGATCCGAAGACCCACGCGTCGCCGGCGCGATAGAATCGCCACTTCAGTCCGAGGACCACCTCTCACGAGAGACGGGAGCGGTGCTAATCCATCGGACCAGACGCAGTGGCCCGCGCGTGGCGGCAGCAATGGATCACTTCATCAGTGGCACTGGTAAAATACATATCGAGACGGAGGTGTCGCCCGACTCTGCCCGCATGGTCGCCACGGAGAGTCATTGACGTTGACCGGCTCCGAGCCAATTGATCAGCCGATTCCGGCGCCGCTCCTCCGAGAGCCGCCCAAGCAGCCTTCCGGCCGGGAGCCCCGGCAGCGCTCGCCTGGAGGGACACCTTTGTGACAATTTGCGAACGAGCCGTATCATAGCTTGGTGTGTTTGGTGCAGACCCAAAGTCGTGTCACCAGGGGCTATTTGGATTATTTTACGGAAACTCCTCAGTGCTTCAATTATCGAATTCATGTTAGGATCCTGACGGAACGGCCTGCCGAGCAGTTCGTCGCCCGCCTTAACCGTCGTAGGATGCTTCCTCGGTTTTTCCCCGGAAGACCCAATGCTTGTAGACCGTGTAGATCAATATGACCGGAAGTGTGACGGCCATCGCTTCGAGCATGAACTCGAGGGTGCCTTTGGAGGCCGCGGCGGCATTGACGGTTACGGGGGAAGAGATCACATTGGGGACCATATCCGGATACATGCCAAGCGACAGCCCGATAAAGGAAAACAGGATGATGCCGGCGTTCCATAGCCACGGGGCTAGTTCCCGCCTCCTGTGGAGACTCATGAACAGCATAACGAAACAAAAGGCCGCCAGGCCCAATGACACCGGAACGTAATAGATATCGGGGGAAGTGATGAGCTTACGAACTATCTGGGGGTATCTCTCCGCAGTGAACACGTGGACCAGCAGGGAAACGCTGAGGGTCAGCAGGGAAGCGATGAGAGAATATCTGTAACTACGGGCCTGAATCGACCCAGCCGTCTTGAAGATCAGGTAGTTCGCTCCCAGCATGACGTAACCGCACAGCACCCCGAGTGCGACGAGGAAGGAAAAGGGGTTGATCCAGCCCGTTACACTACCCCTGAAGACCGTCTGCTGCACGTCGAGGCCGCTCAGCAGCCCGCCGAGAGCAAAACCCTGGGCGAGAGTCACGATGAGGCTTCCTACCCCGAAGCAGCGGCTCCAGGTAGCAGGATGCCGTGAATTCGCACGAAATACGAAGGACACCCCCCGCAAAACCAGTCCGAACAGCATGAGGACGACCGGTAGGTAGAGTGCCGGGAGGATGATGCTGTAGAAGAGAGGGAATGCCCCGAAAAGCATCCCTCCGAGAACAACGAGCCATGACTGGTTGTCGGACCAGATGCTCCCGATCGAGCCCATGATGATCGAGCGCTCTCGTTCGTCCGGCGAGACGAGCGAGATGATGCCGACACCAAGATCGGCCCCGTCGTTGATCGCGTAATACAGCAGAAAAAACCCGATGATGAACAGCCATATTTCCGGAAGGTGAGATTCTATCGCTCCCATGGCAAATGTCCTTCAATTGTCAGGAGATGATGTACGGTCGGTTGTTCGGCGCTGGTTCAACTGCCGTTGCCGCCGGTTTCCGCGTCGGGGCCGGTCACGATGATCCTGCGCGCAAATACCAGGAACAGGATGAAGAGCAGCGGATAAACGACGGCAAGCGTTAGCAGCGAGGCTACGATCGGCCCGGCCGCCATCGGAGTGGCCGAATCGCTGGTGCGCAAAAGGTTGTAGAGTAACCAAGGTTGCCGTCCGATTTCCCTTGTCATCCACCCGGTCTCCATGGCGAGGTAACTCAGCGGCACGGCGGCTATCCACGAACAGAGCAGCAATTTTCGGCCGGCGATGCGCTCTTCGGACAGGTCGCCCCGTCTCCAGGCCCACAGTGTCCAGGCCATGAGGAAAAGAAGCAGAGTACCAATGCCCGCCATGATGCGAAAGGTGTAAAAAATCGGGAATACAGGCGGCTGATCGCGGCGGGGGAATTCCTTCAAACCCTTGACGGTTCCGGTAAAAGAGCGAGTTACAAGCAGGCTCAGTCCATTGGGAATGGCAATGGCCCAGTCGTTTTTCTGTTCCTCCTGATTGGGCCAGGCAAGGAGGAACTCCGGCGCCCCCTGTCCGGTAGGGTTTGTCTCCCAGTGTGCTTCAATCGCCGCGAGCTTGGCCGGCTGATAATCGAACACGGCGATTCCGGACGCATCCCCGAGCCATATCTGGATGGGAGTAACGAGAACCGTTGCGATGACGGCGATCTTGAACGATTTGAGGAAAAAAGCGGTGTAGCGCCCCCTGAGGATGTACCAGGCACTCAGCCCGCCCACTACGAAGAGAGAGACTTCGATGCACGCCACCCACATGTGAGAGACGCCAAAGGGCATATTCGGGTTGAAGATCGCACGCAGTTGGCTGGTGATGACGAAACGACCGTTCTGAAAGAGGCCGCCGGTGGGGGTGTGCATCCAGGAGTTGGCAACCATTATCCAGAAGACGGAAAGCGAGCCCCCAAAGGCCACCATGCAGGTCGCGAAAAGATGAAGGCGCGGGGAAACCCGCTTCCAGCCGAACACCATGATGCCCAGGAAGGTCGCTTCGAGCATGAATGCCATGGCGGCCTCAAAACCCAGCATGTGGCCGAAGAAGTCTCCGCCGGCGGCTGAAAAGAGACTCCAGTTGGTTCCGAACTGGAACTCCATGGGTATTCCGGTAACGACGGCAACGCTGAAGTTTAGTACAAAAATCCTGGTCCAGAAGCGGCAATGATCGTAATAGCGCTTGTCACCGGTCTTGAGGTAAAGAGCCTCCATCAACACGAGAAAAAGGCTCAGGCCCACTGTCAAAACCGGCCACAGGATATGGAAATGAGCCGTTACCGCAAACTGTATCCGCGACAAGGTTACGTGATCGAACAGGCTGTCCATAAGATCTAACGTCTCCCTCTAAACGGCTGTCGCTCCACACGCCGGCTCGACTCCGCAGACTGTGTTGACGGTAGTGTGCCACCTGGTCCTGATCCTACCCGGGCTTTCCGGGTGCAGGGATTCCAAACCCGCCAGGATCATGCATTTCAACCAATATAATCCGCGCTGACGCGGGGTCAATCCGTCGGAATTCAGATCGCAGCCTGTTGCGAACGAGCCTCGGCGATTGCGCCGGCCATTTCCACGCCGGTCGGACCGGCACGCACAAGCCCATTGCAATCGACTGATCTCTGAGGTTTGAATTTTCACCCCTCTGTCTGCTGGACTGAGCTGCTATTCTCTTTCCACTGGCTGGTGGTATGGCAACGTGCTGAAATTTCGATATTGCCGGCAGGCAAACAAGGCTTATTACCGTTCCATCCATTCCCCCATAGGGAGACCACGGCCAGCCGGTATAATCTTGAAAGAATGTGAACTCTCACAGGGTTCAATGACAGCTTTGTCCAACGACAATCATTCCTTCCGGCCGCTGCACATCGGTAATTCGGATTTATTTTATTTTAGTACTTTGTCTAAGACAATTGTTATCGAGGGGCTGGTTCCGATGGATGCCTTGGTTCAAACGCGTTGCTGCATAGTAGGAGGAGGACCGGCTGGTATGATGCTCGGGTTCCTTCTGGCGCGAGCGGGCGTGGAAGTCCATGTTCTGGAAAAACACGCCGATTTCTTGCGCGACTTTCGCGGAGATACCATTCACCCTTCAACTCTTGAGCTGATGTACGAACTCGGCCTGCTCGAAGAGTTCCTCGCTCTACCGCATCAAGAGGCGCGGGAACTCGGAGGGCAAGTTGGAGGCGAAGCCTTCATCTTAGCCGATTTCACTCATCTTCCTACGCATTGCCGCTTCATCGCTTTCATGCCGCAATGGGACTTTTTGAACTTTTTGATGGATCAGGGGCGCCGTTATCCGAGTTTTCATGTCGAAATGGAAGCCGAAGCTACCGACCTCATCGAGGAGAATGGACGCGTAACCGGCGTGCGAACCAAAACCCCACAAGGCGTAAGCGAGTATCGAGCCAATCTGACTGTTGGAGCCGATGGGCGCCATTCTGTGATTCGAGCACGCGCAGGACTTGAAGTCGTAGATCTCGGCGCCCCGATGGACGTGCTGTGGATGCGGCTAAGCCGCCGCTCCAGTGACCCTGGACAAACGTTTGGCTACGTCCGGAGAGGACAGATTCTTGCCATGCTCAATCGGGGAGACTATTGGCAATGTGCCTTTGTGATCCCGAAGGGCACAGCTGAAGAGATTCGCCGGCGAGGCATTACGTCTTTCCGCGAGGAGATTGCAGGGCTCGCACCCTTCTTGCGTGACCGCGTCGATGAATTGCGCGACTGGGACAACATTAGCCTCTTAACGGTGACCGTCGACCGGTTGTCACGCTGGTCGAAGCCCGGACTCTTATGCATCGGTGACGCAGCTCACGCAATGTCGCCGGTCGGCGGCGTCGGAATAAATCTTGCCATTCAGGATGCGGTGGCAGCTGCAAATATTCTGGGGCCTTCACTCCTGCGGGGAAGCCCCAGCGAGCGTGAGCTTAGTGCAGTCCAGAAACGGAGGATGTTTCCAACCAGGGCGACGCAGCGGCTTCAGATCATTATCCAAAATAATGTGATCAAGCGCGTTCTCAGCAGTTCGAAACCGCTCGCTCTGGGTGGTCCCTTCAAGCTTCTCAAATGCTGTCCCTACCTTCGCCGAGTTCCCGCGCGCCTGATAGGCATCGGCTTGGGTGCAGAGCACGTGAGGTTAGCCGAGACATCGACTGGCATTAAACACATTTAATACGACTAACTGGACGGTTCGTCAGGTTGCACTTCCATATCTACTCCAGGTCGGACTTGAATACTGGAATATCTGTGCAGCCTTCCAGGGCTCTACTCGCTGAACGGAACCGGCTTCACCCTTGCGCTCTTCAGGAATGCGTTCAACATCGAACTGGAGCTATTGTTCCGCTTCTTCAAATCGAGGCGTTTTAGGTCCTGTTCGCTCCCGGTGAAGAGAGTCGAGGCGCAGGGCATCCGCAAGCGCATTTGGAGTATGACATGGAAACAAGCCGTTACGGAGGGAATGTGGATGAAAAATGGTTTACTTCTTTCTTTCTTTGTAACGGGTTTCACGGTGTCAAAGCCGCCAGGAAACTCAATCACGCAGCCAGTTCAAGAAACCTTTTCACCATCTGCGGGGCTTTGCCTTCGTCCTCGTGTTTAAAAAAGACGAACACCTCTCGCCAGTCTTGTTCCCCGACCAGCTTTACCCACGCCTTCAGTTCCGCATCACCATAGTCGGACCGGCGCAACCGCAGATATCCCCAATCCCCGGTCGAAACAAAAGGAACATCGAAGTTCTGACTCCGCCTCGGCGATGCACAGCGCGGCCCGATGGTCGTTTAGCAGCCTGAAGACCTCTTCGTCGAACCACGATTGATGGCGGAACTCGAACGCTGCGCGACACTGCGGCGGGAGTAGTTCGAAAAACCCGCGCAGCCGAGGCACATCCTTTTTCAAATTTGGCGGTAGTTGAAACAGCAGCGGCCCCAGGCGCTCCTTCAGCGCCCCAGCCGTTTCAATTAGATATGACACCGAATCGGCTGCGTCTTTTAGTCGATGGATGTGCGTGATTTGCCTCGGAGCTTTGAGCACGAACTTGAAATCTGCGGGGACATCCCCAGCCCATGTTTCAAGGACCGGCACGCTGGGCATGCGGTAAAAGGTATTGTTGATCTCGACCGTTCGAAACCTCTCTCCGTAATAGTGGAGCATCCGCTTCGCGGGCAGGTCGTCCGGATAAAATGTACCTTTCCACTCCTTGTAGGAGTAACCGCTGGTGCCAACGTAGAGGTTCATGAGTTCCTCGAAGCGCTACACATTTTCTATGGAACCCGTGCCGGTCAGGCGTTCGTTCCGCCATCGACGGTAAGATTCGATCCGGTAATGTAGGAGGACTCCGGACCGGCGATGAACGCCACCAGGGCGGCGACCTCCTCAACATGCCCGTAGCGGTCGAGCGCTGTGGCGGCCTTCTGAGGCACAGCCCAATCGCTCGCCGCGGGATTCAAATCCGTGTCGATCGGACCCGGCTGGACGTTATTGACCGTGATACCCCGGCTCCCGACCTCTCTGGACAACCCCTGAGTAAACATCTTTACGGCTCCCTTCGTGGCCGAGTAGGCTACCAACCCGGGCGTCAGGACACGCTCGCCCACGCACGAACCGATCATGATGATGCGACCGCCGCTCTTCATGTGCTTCAGCGCCGCCTGCGTCGTGGCCAGTGTACCGCGGACGTTGATGTCGATCATGCGATCCATCTCCTCGATCGTGGTCTCCTCGAACGTTTTCGGAATAGCTGTGCCGGCATTGTTCACAAGCACATCGAGTCGGCCGAAGGCCGCGACGGTCTTTTCGACCGCTGCCCTGACAGCTTCGACGTCGGCAGCGTCCGCCTGGATCGCGACAGCCTTTCCGCCATCGAGTTCAATCGCTTTGACCACGGCGGAAGCCGCGCCGGCGTCCCTCGCGTACGTGATGGCCACGCTCGCTCCATCCGCGGCCAGACGTTTCGCGATCGCTGCGCCAATGCCCCGCGAACCGCCAGTGACTAGGGCAATCTTACCTTCGAGTTTCCTGGACATTGTTTTTCTCCGTTGTGTCTGAGTGGTCTACATTTCCTCCGGGAGCGTCGCATTCGAACTCGAAAGCCCGACAACGGTTACACCCGAGACCATAATCTAATATGATAATTATTATGGACATGGCGGCAAGCAGGCGGAATCGAGCCGCACGGCGTCCGCAAGTGCATCTGGAGTATGATATGAATTCAAGCCGGGGTAGAAGAAAAGTGTCGGGAGATGATGTGGTCCTTTTATTCAGTGCAATTCATGAAGCGTTATACATTATATGAAAACTGGTACAAAAGTAACTCGACATTTCGAGTAAGTGATGAAAATTGTAGTAGATATGTTGATCTCGACGTGCAAAAACGCTCGCCGTAATAGTGAAGTATCCGCTCGTACCGACGTAGATGTTCATATGCCCTATCAGATATCATCTATGAGATAGGTTCCGGCCGACAACTTAAGATAGAAGTCAGCCTGCGACTTCCACCAGCCAGAACCTTTCATAGAATTCCTCTACCAACTCTTCCAGCGGCTTTGCGGCGTCCAGGACCAGAAACCTTTCGGGTTCCTTTTCGGCAAGCGTCAGATAGCCCTTGCGGACCTTCTGATGGAACACGCGATCCTCCTGTTCGATCCGGTCCCGGTCCGCGCCACTGCGTTGCCCGAGCCTTGCCAGGGCGATATCTACGTCACAGTCGAGCAGGATTGTCTTGTCCGGCCAAAGGTCTTTCGTGGTCCATTGCTGGATTGTTCTCAAGCGTTCCAGGTCGAAGCCGCGCCCAAATCCCTGGTAGGCGAACGTCGCGTCGACGAACCGGTCGGTCAGGACCCAGGTGCCTTTCTTCATTGCGGAAACAATGACCTGGTCTGTAATTGAGCCGTGCTGGCGCTATAGAGGAGCACTTCGGTGCGGCTGTTCATCTCGGAGGAAGCCGGGTCGAGCAGGATCTCGCGGATTTTTTCGCCGATTCGCGTTCCGCCCGGCTCGCGTGTCGTTACACAAGGGATCCCTGCCGTTGTGAGCCAGTTAAGCAACTGCTCCATGAGGTGCTTTTGCCACAGCCGTCGATTCCTTCGAAACTGATAAACTTTGCAGGAAGTGAGGGCCGGTGGTGTTTGAACTTATCCTGCCTGGATTTGATCA
>CAWGZP010000022.1:0-16546 GCA_963826655.1 uncultured delta proteobacterium | reverse complement strand
CGATAAGCCGGCATTCGAACTCTTCGGCGTCATCCTCTGCATGACTCTGCTCATTTATCTATTCTTCCGCTATTCCACCCTTATCATACGGCTGCTGGGAGAAACCGGCATGGATGTCCTGTCCGGGATTTTCGGCCTCATCACGTTGGCTCTCGGTATCCAGTTCATTATCGGAGGAATACGAGGGGAGTTTCCAAGATCATGTAAACTCAAGGACTAGTTCGAATTGTGCGTGGATGACTCAAGGCTTATGTTTAGCGGGTGGAACATTTCCTGAGTTCCCTGATAATTCATAAGCGGTAATGGGTCACTCACTTTTAATTAGAGAGCGCCGGCGGATTGTCGCATCCCGATGTTCGACGAATTTGCGAAACGCTACGCCGGCATATTGGCGTGTGCAATCAAAAGGAGGAAAATTATGAGAATAAGTGGATTTCTTAAGCGATCTTTGGCCGGGTTACTCATTGTAATGATGATCCCGTTTGGAGCGCTTTCACAGGAAACAGTAACCTCGGGCCAGAGTATTCAGCGAGGCGGAGCTTGACCAGATGCTCGCCCCGATCGCGTTATATCCGGATGCGCTGCTCGCACAAGTCCTTCTGGCCGCGACCTTCCCGAACCAGGTCGCGGAAGAGGACGGCTGGTTAAAGGGAAATCCGGACCTCAAAGGGGATGCGCTCAATGATGCCCTCGACCGCATGGACTGGGACCTGAGCGTAAAGGCGCTGGCGCCTTTCCCTCAGATAGTTGCAATGATGGCTGACCGGTGGGACTGGACGCAAAAGCTGGGCGAAGCTTTCAAGGCTCAGGAACCCGACGTTATGGCCTCTGTTCAGAGACTGCGCTCGAAGGCATACGCTGCGGGCAATCTGAAGACGACCTCCGAGCAAAGGGTGGTTGTCAAAGGTCAGGCGTACGAGATCGAGCCGGCCAATCCCCAGGTCGTCTATGTGCCCCGTTACGACCCGGCGGTAGTATATGGGAACTGGGGGTGGCCCGCATATCCTCCTTACGCATACTACCCGGTTTGGCCGGGAGTGGCCTTGGGAATCGGAGCGTTCGGGTTTTGGGGGGGCGTGAGTGTGGGACCGGTCTGGGGCTGGGGCTGGGGCTCATGGCACTGGGGCGGCGGATTTATGAGTGTAAATGTCAATCGAAATATCAATATCAATAGGAATGTCAACATCAATAGAAACTTCAGGACCACAAACTCACGCAACATTGCAGGCCGGGGAGGTAGAGGGATCGCCGGCCGTGGCGGTGCGCGTGGCGGCGGCCGCGGGACCGGCAATATAGGCGGCCGGGGAGGGACCCGAGGCGGAGGTGGTCGCGGGACCGGCAATATAGGCGGCCGTGGCGGGACGCGTGGAGGCGGTCGCGGAACCGGCAACGTCGGTCGTGGCGGTTCACGCGGAGGCGGTCGTGGAACTGGCAATGTAGGCGGCCGGGGAGGGACCCGAGGCGGCGGTCGCGGTGGTGGCATGCACCGTGGCGGCGGTGGAGGTGGTCGCGGAGGCGGCATGCACCGTGGCGGTGGAGGCGGACATCGTGGCGGTGGCGCCCGCGGTGGCGGTGCTCATCGTGGAGGCGGTGGCCATCGTGGTGGCGGTGGACATCGTGGAGGCGGCCGTGGAGGAGGCGGTCATCGAGGCATGGTCATGGTGGTCATGGTGGCGGTCGCCGAAGGTAGGGTGCCATTAGGCCGATTTTGCGGATCGAAGTGAAAATACTTTATCCTGTGCCCCCTATCCCTTATCGGGTAGGGGGATTTTATTCGCAGGAACACAAATCCCGGAGTAAGTTTTTTGATAGGCAAAGAAAAGGGTTTTTACCTGCTGGTTGGAAGATACTCGTTAAAGTCCAGCGGCAGAATTTCCGATAGCTTTAAAGCGTCCAGGTGCAGGTATGATAACGTGTCCGGAAAAAGGTTTACAGGAGGCCGGTCAGTGGGAAACGATAACGCGGTTTTTCTTGAGATGATAGAGTGGTTCGATGAATCCGGTGATGAGATTGTACGCAGGATTCCGGAACAGGGCTCCGGGGACATAAAGTTCGGCGCCCAGCTTATCGTCCGGGAGAGCCAGGCGGCTGTATTCTTTTATGGCGGGAAAGCCCACGATGTCTTCGGTCCCGGGCGCCATACGCTCACAACTGCCAACATCCCCATTTTGACGAGGGTTGCAAGTTTGCCATGGGGATTTACCAGTCCGCTCAGAGCCGAAATTTACTTTGTGAACATGAAAGAGTTCACCAACCTGAAATGGGGAACGCGGGACCCGGTTGCGTTCCGCGATTCGAAACTCGGGCTGGTCAGGCTAAGGGCATTCGGCATTCTGAACCTTCAGGTGGTGCAGCCGGTTCTACTCATCAATACTCTTATCGGCACAAAGGGGATCTACAGCACCGAAGAAATCCAGGAATATCTGAACAGGGTTGTGGTATCCCGCTTCAACGATTACATGGGTGCAAATCTGGACTCTATCGTGTCGCTTCCGGGGAAATACGATGAAATATCAACGGGCCTCAAAAAGCTTCTGGAGGAGGATTTTCATCATTTCGGGCTCGCTCTTTCACACGTATACATAAATTCGATAACTCCGCCTCCCGACGTCCAGTCGGCAATTGACGATCAGAGCCGCCTGGCCGTCATCGGCGATCTCGACAGGCTGGTTAAAATGAAGGCTGCAATGGCCATCGAGAAATCGTCCCAGGCGAAATCCTGCGACGCATCAGGTCTGGGCATGGGAATAGCGATGATGATGCCGGGCATTTTTTCAGATGCATTGAAAACGGCCAACGCCGGAGGGCCTGTTCAAATGGAATGTCCAACATGCCGGCATTCGATTCCGAAGGATTCGAGATTTTGTCCTTACTGCGGCAATCATTTGATTATCATAGAGAAGTGCTCGCATTGCCATGCAGACATTCCGCCCATGGCCAAATTCTGCCCTCGGTGTGGAACCGGGATCACGCAAACAAAGCAGCCGGTGAAATGCCCGTACTGCGCGACCGATAACCTGCCCGACTCTATGTACTGTAACAACTGTGGCGGCAAACTCTAGCAACCAGGGTTGGCAGATAGAACACCCCTGCCCTCAGTGCGGGGCTCCGGTCGTATTGGAGGAATCAGACCGTATTTTCCAATGCTCATACTGCCGAAACCGCCTCTACATTATGCCCCGGGAGCATTTCAAATATTTTTTCACCCCCAAAGCAGGCTCTGAGAACCTTTTCTTTCTTCCTTATTGGAGGTTCCGGGGCATGGTGTTTTCTTTCGATGCGCTGAGTGTCGAAAGCAGGATAATGGACACCAATATCCTGGCGCTTAAGCTCGGCTCTGTGCCGATGTCCCTCGGAATGAGGCCCCAAGTGCTGAAACTCCGCTACGTTGCCCCCGGGATTTCCGGTAATTTCCTGAAACCGCAGTTTCCGTTCAGAAGACGCGTCAACTGTGGCCCGGAAAATGAAAGCTCTCCGATTAAAGGGGTTTCCACAAAAATCGAAGCCTCCTTCGTTGGCGAAACGGAGAGCCTTATCTATTCCCCCGTTTCAGTCCGCGGGAATGTGCTCATTGACGCGATCCTCCAGAGTCCTGTCGGCGATGCGGGTGGGAACCTGGTGGAACTGCCGGCAGAAAGCTGCGATGCTGAAGATCAGCTCACCTTTCTTCCAATGATGTGCCCTGTTTGTGGGTGGGACCTGGAAGGGGCAAAGAATAGCCTGGTTCTCTTTTGCCGTAACTGCGCGACCGCCTGGCAGTCCCGCGGATCGGGTTTCGAAAGTGTCGAATTTGCTTTTCCAGCGGCTAAGCATGCGGGAGACGCCGCAGTATACCTGCCTTTCTGGCGGCTCGACGCAAGCGTTAAAGGTTTGCAGCTTGGGTCGTATGCCGACCTGGCGCGACTGGCGAACCTCCCCATGGTCATCCGGAACGGGTGGGAACAAAAGCAACCTCATTTCTGGGTCCCGGCATTCAAAGTTCACCCCAGCCTTTTTCTGCACCTTTCGAAGAGCCTGACCACACTTCAGCCGGAATCCGAGCCTCACACGCCTCCGCCCAAATCGGGAATACTTCCTGTAACAGTTCATGCCGACGAGGCCCTGGAAAGCTTGAAAGTCCTGCTTGCTTCATTGGTTGTCCCCAAGAAATTTATCTTTGCCCTGCTTCCGGGTCTGTCTTTTTCGATGAATGATCGAATGCTCGTCTACCTGCGGTTCCGTCCTAAAGGCCAAGAGTTGATTCAGGAAGATTTCAACATGAGTATACAGGCAAGTGCTGTATCCTGGGGGCAATTGATTTGAAGAGTCGTGGACGTCACCCGCTCCTGTTGACAACCTCTAAGGGGCGCCCGACCCAGCGTCAAATCGAGTTCAGTTCAGGATAGTTCACATGATCGGCATCGGATGCATAAGGGCGAGTTCTATTCATGCCGGGCAGGTCTACACCGGAGCGTCTTTCCCGCATGATTCGGGCGGCGCACAAGGCAATTTCTCCGGCCGCTTCAGAAGGGCGCTTTGCCAGGATGTGGATTCCGCAAATTGCACTTGTTTTTGAATGATCCATATTCGGAGTCCAGCGAGATTGTCCGGCGGCATCGCGGCCATAGGTCAGGTATGCGGAAAGGGTGTTAAGACCCGTTCCCGGCCGCTCTCCAATGAGATGGACGATCAGATCGACATCGAGCAATCCTCCGATCTGGTATCCGGCGCGCACCCGGCCGTTCTTGACGACTATAACGACCTCCCCGACATGGTAACCTCCCTCACCGAGGATGCTCTTGAGCGGAGGGAGCAAGTGACGAAGGTTGTCATTTACAGCGTTGGCATTGAGTCCGTCAGAGATTACGATCTGAATTCCTGGCCGACGTGATATCCCATAGACCGCAGCAACTCGGGCCTGGTCCTCCCGGCACAGGCATTCACCGTCCGGGGGATGTGAAAGATAATCATCCCGGGACCTTGCTTTTGTGCTGACGCGCAGGCTTCGAGGCGATGAATCTCGTATCACCGAATCGTCTATCCCGGCATGAAGAGCCAGCCGAGCCTGTTCGTAGATCCTGCGCATGCGCAAATTCATGTCTTCGGGCGCTGCATAGTCCCAACCATGGCCATAGCCCAAGTCGAAACCCTTCTCGCGAAGCTTTGCCAGCTTCTTTCGCCCTTCGGTCCGCAAAGCTTCAGAGCCCCGCTTGTCGCCTCCTGCACGCAAATAAGTGGTGTACAGATCTTCGGCATGCGGTCTTTCAGTAAGTAATCCACCTTGCCGGTCCATCACGCCCAGTTCCATAAACCTTGCCTGCATGGCAGTGGTAATGCGCTTCTTTGATTTATCGCGGATGTGAGAGTGTTCTCGAAAAGAGGTCGTCAAGTATCCAAGCATGGGATCGGCGTTTCCTGCCACGGCCATCATGTATGCCGGTGCAGCCAGAAGAGCAATCTCCAGGGTGAGCTGCCGGAGCGTATCCGGATCGACGCCCATATGAAAGGTGGAACAGACATCGAGCCCCATGGTGATTCCGTGCAGCTTTGCCATTACGGTGTCTTCCAGGCATGCCCGAAGGAGCTGATCGGGAGTGCGAAAAACTTCCGGTCCGATAAACCCGGCAACGTCGTTAACAATCATCCACGAACCGGTCTGCCGGCGCAGGTATCTGGCCAGCCCGTAGTTGCGGGATTCCAGGGTCACCATGTCCACGCCTTCGTCGGCATGATTGGTAAGGGCCGAACCCTGACCGGTTTCAAAGTAGAGCCCGTCGAAGCCTTTTGCCAGGTCAAGCAATCCATCGACATCGATTCCGAGCATTCCCTTGAGTCCCTTTGAGGTGCCGGCCAGGCTCTGGAAACCGACATCCACCCGTGTGTGCGCACGCGCGGCATCTTGTTTGAGCATATCGGATAGAACGCAGTAGCGGGTTGGGAGTGCCAGCCTCTCCTTCACGCCCTGAAGGAGTTTCTCAAGGTATATGATCGTATCGAGGTCATCGCTTGCCGGATTGATACCCAGTATCACGTCGCCGCAGCCATATGACAATCCTTCGAGAATGGAAAAGAGTATCTCGTCCGGATCGTCCCCGGGACTGTTTGGCTGAATACGGGAGCCGAAATGCCCGGGTGAGCCGATGGAGATTCCATCGCCCGGGAGAGGGTTGAAAATAGCGCGAGCGACCGAGGAAAGCTCATCGTTGCTCATAACTTTTACAATGGATGCAATCTGCTCGCTTGAAAGTCCGTTGCCGTAATGGTTCACCCACTCGCGTGCATTCTTGCCCAGCAGAATTTGTCGAAATTCATTTATCGTCAAACCGGCGATGCCGGCTGAAAGCTGCGCATCGAGAGAGCTTTCGAGGGCCTCGCTGATGGCGTCCTCCACGACTTTCACCCCGGAAATGTCTCCAAGGCGCAACCGTGAAAGTACCTTCCTTGCCTCGTTGCGCTCGGTCTCGTCCCGGCATCCTCCGACAAGCAGGTCGCCCTCTTTGAACTCATTCGCCTTGACAAGCACTTCAAGCAGATTCTCTCTATTCATGGCAGATTCATTCCGTAATTCCGGACATAATTTGTCCGTTATGATGACCTTGCCTTCTCAGACCGGTTATAATCTAACCCATTGTTCAAGAATCAATAAGCCGGGAGAATTGGATTTCAACTGTTAACAGGTAGGACGCGGTCTTCATGCATAATGAAACTGCCGGTGGCTTCCCACGCATCCGCACCTGTCGCCATGCGTTCGTATTGAGCAGTTGTTTGCTGAGCTTGAATTTCGTCGATCTCGCAGGCGAGTCTTCTTGCAAGAGGAGAAGTACCTCCGGTCACAATTCCACTCCTTCCGTCAGCATGCTCTGGACCATTTCTTGGCTGCATTCAGCAGGATCTATCACGTCGATCCTAAACCCGGCTTCGGCTCCAATATCATGTGCGGCGCCGATTGCACGATAGAACTTTCCGGCTGAGATCTCCCATACGGCGATGTCGATATCGGACCATGGAGTGAACCAAGCCCTGTTTGCAAGGGAGCCAAAGACCACTACCTTGGTGGCGCCGTATTGTTCCCTCAATGGCCTGGCAGCCCTTCGGGCAATGTCCCAGCCTCGATCCCAGCGTCTGGTTACCTCTGGGTCTTTCCTGTAGCGCTGCAGGCTTTGCCAGGGGCGATAGGACCGAAGCTCCTCCTCACTGAGTTCCTTTGCTGTCTTAGGCATGGGCTCCACCTCACCGTCATTTTTGTTGGCCTTTTGTCAAGCAGCCTTCACAAGTTCATCAAGTCCATCTCTGAGCACGTTGACATGTTCTGACGAACCAAACTTAGATTCAGAAGAAATTATTGTATCACATGTTAGGGGGCCAAGGACATTTTCCATTTGAGCTGACAGAGATCCAAAACCATCTCAAAAGGGATAGCTAAGGCAAGACGGCAAACGGGCGCATCATTCGTTGTCCTCAAGCTGCAGGTTACGGCAGTGCAAGACGTATTTCCCCCGGGTAGGTCGATGGTGTTACAGAATTAGCATTAGGAGCCGGTTTGTGCTAATATGCCTCCCGCCGTAAAAAGACCTCTGAATCACGCGAGGAAACGACGGGCGCTCCCGGTTCTCGCCGGGTCGGATATCGTCCTCCGGGCGCTTGCAGCAAACAGGCGCCTGGATGGTGACCCCACCGGGACTTTTGTGCTAAGGACTTTTGTGCTAAGTACCTTTGTGCTTAGGACTACTGCGCTAAGGATTGATGTTGGTGACAAATTCAAATCAATTTTGCCGCGGCAAGGGAGCGACAAAACAAACAAACTGGCCGGCGCCTTACGAGAGACTTTTGGATGTCTTCAGGTCCATTTGCCGCTTTATCCCTACAAACTGTATCTCCCAGCTCAGTCTGGATGAAATGACTCTTCTTAACGAGGCGAGCAAACGGACGGGGCTCGAAGACTCTGGCGATGATTCATTTCATGAAGCTCTTGGAGTCCTGCTCAAATCACTTGAGTCAGATGCATGTCTGAATTTCATCGGGCGGCTCTGTGCTCACTCAGACATTTCTCGTATGCTCTGCAACCGTCTTCGCCTGCAGGAAGCTCGCAGGCGTAATCCGCAGATCGCCGATGAAATTATCACACGTCCTCTCTTCATTACGGGGCTCCCAAGGACCGGCTCAACCTTGTTGCATGCCTTGCTGGCCAAGGACGTTTCATGTCGTGCGCCGCAGACCTGGGAGGTTATGCATCCGTTTCCGCCTCCGGAGAAGTTTTCCTACAGCCACGACCCGCGCGTCGCCATAACTGCAAGAGAACTGAAATGGCTCGACGTTATCATGCCCGGCTTTAAAAGGGCGCATCTGATCGATGCCAGGCTCCCCCAGGAGTGCATTGCCATCACGGGGCATTCCTTTATAAGTTACCTTTTTGAATCGATGTACTTCGTTCACTCCTACCGGGCCTGGCACAACGGCCGGGATAAGCGCCCCGCTTATGAGTGCCACAGGCGGTTCCTTCAACACTTGCAGTGGCGCGCTCCCGGAACTCATTGGGTGCTCAAAGCTCCGAGCCACTTATTTGCGCTGGAAGCGCTGATGCAGGTCTATCCCGACGCGAGGATTGTCATAACCCATCGCGACCCGCTAAAAGTGTTGGCATCGTGTGCAAGTTTTACCGAAGTCTTGAGAGGGTCTTTCACCGATTGCCTAGACAGGGAAAAGCTCGGTATCGAGATAGCGAGGCACTGGGAACGAGGCGCACGCCTTGCCGTCGAGTTTTGCCAAAGCAGCGCAGATTCGCAGGGGCGCCCTTTTAACGTGCTTTATGCAGATCTTATCCGAGCGCCCATGGCTGTGGTCCGGTTGATTTACGACCATTTTGGCATGGAGCTTACGAAAGAAACAGAGACCGCGATGGAGCGCTTTTTAGCGGAAAACCCCCAAAACAGGCACGGAGTGCACAGTTACTCTCCTGAGGAATTCGGTTTGGATCGGCATGCCGAAAGGCGAAGTTTCGAGTTCTACTCGAATTTTTTCGGGATCGAGCCCGAGTCTTGATCTGCTATCTCCCGGAGGCCCCTTGCGCCATAATGCATGCCCGGAGAAAAGCAGCGGGCGATTTTTCTGGAGATAACAAATGTTCCATAATATTCCCAAGGCATTGCAGGATCGGATGCTGTTCCTGGAGCAAGCCGATGCCGAAGATAGAAGGGATGGAACGCCACATTCACAAAGGCTGCGCCAGGTCCCGAGGGAAACGGGTAAGTTCCTGGCTGTCCTGGCCGCGGGTGCTCCGGAGGGCGCCTTCCTGGAAATCGGCACAAGCGGGGGCTATTCTGCCCTCTGGCTGGCCCTGGCATGCATCGAGACTGCGAGGAACCTCACGACCTTCGAATTGTTGGAGGAAAAGGCCAGGCTGGCGCGGGAAACATTCAGGGTGACCGGCCTGGAAAACCTGGTGCACTGCGTAGAAGGTGACGCTCGTGAGTTGCTGAAGAATTATGAGCAGATCTCTTTTTGTTTCCTGGATGCTGAAAAAGAAATATATCTCGACTGTTACGAAATCGTCGTACCTCGAATGGTGAAAGGGGGGCTTTTAATAGCCGATAACGTGATTAGTCATAGGGAACCCCTCGAGTCTTTTATAGAAAGGGCGCTATCGGACGAGAGAGTGGATGCTTCGATCGTTCCGGTTGGGCACGGAGAACTGGTATGTAGAAGGCTCTGAGGAGCTTGGGATTTCTGCTGTTTTTTTTGTTCAGGTTCGGACGTCTTATGAAAATTGAGAACTTTTCCCATTGCGAGGCGATTTTATTCGACTTCGGAGGCACATTGGATTCCGACGGTGAACATTGGCTGGATCGGTTCTATGAACTTTATGAGCAAATGGGGTTCGACCTTCCGAGTGCCCAAATCAAAAGGGCTTTCTACGCCGCGGATCAACTGTGCAGTAGCGAACCAAAAGTCGTGTCAATGGGTCTTAGATCATTGATGAAGTGTCATGTCCATTCTCAGTTTGCAATCTTGAATTTGAAAGACCCCTCTAAAGAGGAAGAAATAATCGAAAGTTTCTGTGCGAAAACCGAGCGCACGCTTCAGCGCAATGCGCAACTGCTCAGGCGTTTGAAGCCCGTCTACAGGCTGGGCGTAATTTCCAACTTTTACGGGAATGTTGCTGCACTGTGCAGGGAAGCCTCCCTGGCAGATGCGCTGGATGTGATCCTGGATTCCGCCGCAATCGGAATTAGTAAACCTGACCCTGAAATCTTCCGGATCGGCGTGACAAAACTCAATTTGGTTCCGGCTCAAGTCATCTTTGTCGGCGATTCCTACGAACGGGATATCGCGCCGGCACGGCAGCTCGGTATGAAAACCATATGGGTCAAAGGACCCAAGCCGCGCATTCCCGAAGATGCCGGAAAGGCGGATTTTGAAATCACGAATCTCATGGAACTGGGATCGATTCTTCTATGAAGATGGGAATCATTGCCGCCGGAGTGGGTGAGCGTCTTGCCCGGGGGGGAGTTATGACTCCCAAGCCGCTCGTACCCGTAAGGGGAAGGCCGCTGATTGCCAGGGTTATCGAAGCGGGCGCACAATTGAATGTCAGTTCCATAGCCTGCATAGTAAATGACAGGGACCCTTCCGTGGCCGCATTCCTGCGTTCGGGACACTGGACGGTCCCCGTGGAAATCGTCGTCAGGACGACTCCGAGTTCCATGGAGAGCCTCTTTTGCCTGGCGCCTCTGCTCTCGGACGAACCTTTTATCCTTTTCACTGTGGACGTAGTGTGCCCGCAACAAATTGTGAAGGATTTTTTTCGAAAAGTTCGGACCCTGCCTGACTCAAAAGGCGTTCTCGCGCTCACCGAGTTTGTGGATGACGAGAAGCCTCTTTGGGCGGCTGTAAACAGCCGCAACAGGGTCGTCGCGTTGGGAGATGCGGCCCGGGGCAGCCAATTTGTCACTGCGGGTTTTTATTATTTTACTCCTGATATCTTCGCCGAGATTGCTCCTGCACGCAGGAGAAAACTGAGTGCGCTGCGGCAGTTCCTGGGCCTCCTGATCGATGAGGGTTACCTGATACATGGTCTTCCGGTGCCAAAGACTATCGATGTCGATTATCCCGAGGATATTGAAAAGGCTGAAGCTTACCTGGAGGGGATCAACGAGGAATGAAACCAGCGGCATTGCTTGGCATCTACCGCGAGCAGATTTTTTCGCCGGGCAGGATAGAGGACGACGCGGCAATTCTGGATGCGACAGTGGAAGAGCTGTCAGTCAGAGGGTGGGAAGTCCGCACGCGCCACGCGGAGTCGGTCTCCAGTTCACTGCCGAGACCTGAAATTGTCTTGAGCATGGCGCAATCGGACCGGGTCCTCCACGTTCTTGAAGATTGGAACAGGCAGGGAACCAGGGTAATAAACAGCGTTTTTTCAGTTCTCAACTGCTACCGCAAGCGGATGATCTATCTTCTCACAAATGCCGGGATCTCTATTCCGCCCAGCCGTGTGGTCACCGTGGAGGAAGCTGAAGAAAACATTTCTTTCCAGACCGCGGACAGGTTTTGGTTGAAGCGAGGGGATGTCCATGCCATTGGACCGGGTGATGTGGCCTCGGTGACATGTAAAGAAGAACTGGCCAGGGCCGTGAGCCATTTTTTGGGCAAAGGCATTCGGGACATCCTGGTGCAAAGACACGTGTGTGGGCCTGTGGTCAAGTTTTATGGGATTGGCAGGTGCGAATACTTCAGGGCATATCCGGCCGGTGACAGTGAAGAGTTCACGTCGAAGACCGAAGAGCTTCGGACCATCGCAAGAGAGGCCGCCGGGGCCGTTGGACTGGAAGTGTACGGCGGAGATGCGGTTTTGACTGAAGGAAGCGGACCGGTCTTGATCGATCTTAACGATTGGCCGAGTTTTTCCCGCTGCCGTCACTCGGCAGCCAGGGGGATAGCCGCATATTTTGAGGACATTTGTCCACCGGACATCTCGGCGCCGTCGATATAGAGACGCCCGCGAAAGAAAAGAGACCGGCTATGTACTATCAAAACGTATCGGACAGTGCAGACCAGACGCTTTCCGCAAAGCTATATGAAGAAGAACGACTATACATGGCCCCAGGGCTCCAGGAGGTAAGCCAACTTTCCCGGTTGGTGATTAAGAAGGCCCGGGGATGCCGCCTGACGGATATGGAAGGTAAATCCTATCTGGACTTTATGGCAGGTGTGGCAGTTTGCAGCATTGGCCACGCGCACCCCAATTATATCGCAGCCATTGGAGAGCAGTTGGGTAAAGTTACGGTCGGGAGCTTTACGACGGAAAATCGGGTGGCGTTGCTGCGCCTGATCGCTTCATTAACACCTGGATCTCTGAATAGAACGCAACTTTATAGTGGCGGGGCCGAGGCGGTAGAGGCTGCCATCAGGCTGGCAAAGTCCTACAACAAGAAATTTGAAATCCTTAGCTTTTGGGGCGGCTTCCATGGGAAAACAGGGGGCGTGCTGGGGCTTATAGGCGATTCGTTCAAGAAACACTGGGGTACACTTCACCCGGGATTGCATCTGGCCCCTTACGCCGACTGTTACCGCTGTCCGTTCGATATGGTGTATCCGGGATGTGGGATGTTTTGCCTGGACTTCGTTCGCAAGATTATAGAGAACAACACGGCGGGCAGCCTTTCTGCGATTATTGTCGAAACCATGCAGGGTACCGCCGGAAATGTCATTCCCCCCCCGGAATTCCTGCCGGGTCTGGTCGAGATCGCACGTGAAAACGAGGCCCTTCTTATAGCCGACGAAATGATCACAGGGTTTGGCCGCACCGGGATGATGTTTGGCTCGAACCATACGGGTGTCATTCCCGACATCATGACAATTGGAAAAGGCATGGGCGGTGGATTCCCGGTCTCGGGGTTAGTTTCCACAGACGAGATCACCGCCGGTCAGCCTTTTTCAAAGCCAAGCTCTTCCTCCAGCAGCTACGGGGGGAATCCGCTGGCCAGCACTGCGGCCCTGGCAACAATCCGAACCATACTGGATGAATCGCTGGTCGAAAATGCCCGTGAAGTTGGCGATTACCTCTGTAAAGGGCTTCGGGGACTTCAGGAGAAGTATGAATTCATCGGGGACGTTCGGGGTTGTGGCCTCTTGATTGGCGTCGAACTGGTCAAGGACCGGAAGACGAGGGAGCCTCTCGACAAGGCGGTAACAAGGCGAATTTTTCTCGAGACCGTCAAAAGGGGCTTGCTATGCATGAATTATAAACCCCACTTTCGTATAAACCCTCCCCTGGTTCTCAGCCGTGACGAGGCAGATGAGGGGCTGGCGATTCTAGACGAGGTATTTACCCATGTGGCTCGCTGCATTCCCTACAAGTAGGGTGGTGGATGACTGAAAACATCGGTAACCTTCGCACACCACTTAGAGGCGCTATAATCGGCCTAGGTAACGTGGCTGTTCACGCTCATCTGCCCGCATGGAGCATGAGTGCCGATTTCAGTATCGAAGCAATTGTGGAGCCCGTGCCTGAGCGTGCCGAGATCGGAAGAAGGCTCCTGCCGCAAGCGCCGGTATATTCAAATGTGGAAGCTTTGCTTTCCGACAATGCGGTGGATTTTATCGACATCTGCACTCCCCCCTGCTTTCATGGCGGACTCGTTCATGCTGCATGCAACTCGGGATTGCATGTGATGTGCGAGAAACCTCTTTCGATACCTCCGCAACAGTTGAAGGAAATTCAGCAACTTGCCGAACAGAGACAATGTGTGGTTTTCACTGTCAACAACTGGAAATATGCACCTCTTTGGCTAAAGGTTGCAGAATTGATTCAGGAAAACCGGATCGGCACGATTCAATCCATTTCTCTTAACGTTCTTCGACCTCCCAATTCCGGTGGGGGTTGTTCGGACTGGAGAAAGTGCATAGACATAGCGCAGGGCGGAATTCTGATCGATCATGGCTGGCACAATCTCTACCTGATTCTGTCTCTTCTTGGGAGGCTTCCCACTACGATGGCTGTAAAAATGGGGTGTTCATCGGGGAACGGGTCAGGTCTCGAAGATACGGTAGATCTCGAGATGCGCTTCTCGGGGGCGGAAGCCCGAATGCATCTCACGTGGCAAGCGCCTTGCCGCCGCAATTACGGGACTATTGAGGGCGGCAAGGGAATCCTGTTCATAAATGACGATCATCTTATTTTGCAGTCTAAGGATTCTCCGCCGGCTCGTTTCCAATTTCCAGAAGCCCTGTCGGCCGTCTCTCATCACCCGGAATGGATGGGACCGGTTGTGGGGAATTTTAGACGTGAAATCCAGGACGCCGGCAGCAGAGGCGCCAATCTCATGGAAGCCATGCGGTGCTCTTACCTGATAAACCTGGCGTACCGCGCCGGTCGGGACGCAATCGGTGTCATAGACGTTTGCGGCCAGTATCAGGACTCATAACGACTGCTTGAAGTTTAGAAAGATGGGTGAACGTTGCGGGCTGTGCAGAACCGATTTGTCAGTGGGCCGCCCCCGGAGCAACCTGCCGGTGATCCTTTATCGAATGTGGTTTCCGGGGTTGAGGCGGCCCTGATCGAGGCCCCGTCCCTTGCCTCGGAAGTGATCTTCGGAAGGCCTCTTTTGGAACGCCTGTTACATGTTTGCCGGCGTTCAGGCGTGAAGCGGTTTTTTATCGAAGCCGCCGGCGACGAACCTGCCGGCTTGAGAGCGTCATTGGGCTCATTTCAGTTCAGTCCCGACGTCAGCTTTGTCCGTTCCGGGGCCGAGGTCCTCGATCACTTGCCTGCCGAGGCGCCCTGTGTCGCAATGCGGGGCAACCTCGTACTGTCGCCTTACGTATTGAGCGTTGTGATCGAGCGCCAGGCTGACCGCCCCGGCAAGGTCGCCGCAATACGCAGCAGCGACGATGCGCACCGCGGCATCGTCGCTGCCGGCGCGCTCGGTCTGCTCGTTGCCGGAGGCTATACGGGCGCGGCCCCCGTTGCACCCGACGGAAGATTGCCCTTTGCCCTGAGTGAAGGCCATAATGACGCGCGTGAAGCCGAACTCCGGCTGGCGCGCGAGTTACGGTTCGAAACCGAGTGGAAGGACCCGCCGCTTGCGCGATGGATCGACCGGAAGCTCTCCTGGCGAATCAGTTACCGGCTGGCGCACACCCCGGTGACGCCTAACCAGGTGACGCTTGCAGGTGCTGTGCTGGGGCTGCTGAGCGCATGGTTGTTCGCTTTCCCCGGCTATTGGTCTCGCCTGCTGGCAGCGGCCCTCTTTCTGGTTTGGATTACGTTGGATGGTGTCGACGGCGAATTGGCACGGCTCAAACTGGCCCAGTCCCGCTTGGGCGCCCGGCTCGATACCCTGGCGGACACCTTTGTGACCGTCGCCATCTTCGGCTGCATCCTCACGGGTTGTTACCGTGCGAGTGGGAGCCGTTCCTACTTGTATTTGGCAGCTATATTGGTGGGGGGCTTCAGTTTGAGCCTGGCCGCCTGCTGGCGGGCCAGGGGGACGGGAGCCGACCCGAAGTGGATCGGGAGAATTGAACAGCTCACGGGCTGCGACTTCGCCTACCTGGTTTTCGTATTGGCGTTGTTTGACAGAATTTATTACTTCGCCTGGGGTGCGGCCTTCGGCAGTTACCTCTTTGCGCTTGGCATGTGGTGGGCAACGACCATGCGGTGGGGACCCGGCTCGGCCGGCAGCGCCTGTTCTGAAAATGCGATTGGAAGTTCGAAGAGGGTCGAGCACCGCGGGTTTATTTTCGAATTGGGTGAACTCTGGCGCAGCGTTTGGGCGACGAGCCAAAGACAGTGACAGTCATTTGAGTACCTTCCGCATCAACTCCCACTTAAAAAAAGCGGCCATGTGGCTGCTCGGCGCCGGGCTGCTTGCGTGGCTCGCCGTTTCGAGCGGCATTGGTTCGATCTTTGCCGATCTGTCGCGTGTGGGACCGGGCCTGCTTGTAATCCTGGCGCTGGAATTCGTGATCGACGCGTTAAACAGCCTCGGGTGGTGGTTCACGCTCCCGGTTGCTCAGCGCGCGGGGAACTACGGCCGGTTGTTTTGGGTACGGTGGGCAGGGAACGCGCTAAACGAATCGACTCCGGCAGCCTCGCTCGGAGGAGAACCGGCGAAAATTATCCTGCTGAGAGGGCGGGTTTCCACTTCCGCCGCTACCGCAAGCCTGCTTGCCACGAAGGTTTCATACTGCCTGAGCATGGCAATATTCATCATTATCGGGATGGCGGCTGCATGGCCGAGGCTGAGTCTGCCACGTGACGTTTCGTTGGCGCTGCTCTTGGGTTTCATCCTGATGTTAAGCGGGATCACGACATTTGCGATCTTGCAGTTGCGCGGCATCGGCGCCGGTACGGTCAGGGTTCTGAGACGCATTCGAATTCCGGATCGTTGGCTGGCTTTTGTCGAGTCTTCGTCGTGTGACATCGATGCTTACCTGAATGACTTCTACCGGGCAAGGACTCTCGACTTGGTTCGCGCCGTGGGAGCACATTCCTTCGCGTTCGTGTGCGGCGCCGTCCAGGTACTGCTGATGACGAGATGGTTGGGGCTCGGTTTCGATCCAATAG
>CAWGZP010000021.1:0-7674 GCA_963826655.1 uncultured delta proteobacterium | reverse complement strand
AAGTCAGATACCTCCGGTCAAACCGGAGGCCTGGAAAACCGTGGACCGCTCAAAGCGGTTGTAAACCACTGGCCACCTAAAAGGTGGCGACCCTAAAACATTTGAAGTTGGTCAAGGCGTTTGTCTTCGGTCTCCTGTTTTTTGATGTATTCCCGAATGGCCTTCTCGTCTCTGCCAACTGTTGACACGCAATAACCCTTGGCCCAAAAGTTGTGGCCTGTGAAGTCCTTCTTTCGCCCTTGGAAGACCCTGGCAATGTGGATAGCACTCTTACCTTTGATGAAACCAACGACCTGTGAGACTCCATACTTTGGCGGAATCGAGATCAGCATGTGAACATGGTCCACCATCAGGTGGCCTTCCAGTATTTTGCTCTCTTTTTGTTGAGCAAGCGCCTTGAACACCTGACCCAAATGCTTCCGAAGCTCGGCGTATAATACCTTCCGCCTGCATTTGGGAATCCAAACCACATGGTACTTGCAGTCCCAGACCGTGTGGCTTAAACTTTGATATTCGTCCATACGAAAGCTTTCCTCCCTGTAAACTTTGAGCGGTTCACAGGTGGGAGGCTTTCGTATATTCCCGGAAATGTCAAACTCTGCGAGTCCCCCGGCAGAGCCGGCGGATTACCCTTTTATTCAGGATTCAGATCATAGTGATGAGCAATATTTGCACGGGCATTTTCTAACGTGGACATGGTTTTGAGGTAGAAGGGAAGAAGCCGCAATCTTTGACGAAACGAGAAATTTTCTTCATCGAATTCAATGATCAGTCCCAGCCGCAGCAATTCCTGGAGGTCGCCCTCAACCTCCAGGTCTCCCGAGACATAGGCTTCGCCAAAGCCGAGAAACCCTTTACTGGACAACTGCCCCGGAACCTTCTCCGACTTGATTATAAGGGTCGTTTTCGGTCTGTCTCCGTACTCTGTGATTTCTCCATCCCATAGTTCGAAAGAAAAGGCGGCGGCAGGGTCCGCGCGGTTAATCGCCGCGGCGAGTTCTCCCATCACTTTTTTCATTCCCAAGTCTCCTTTCGAATCATGCATCGGAAACCGGAATGGCGCGGCTGCTTCAGAAAAGCACCAGGAGCAGAAACCGCTTCAGATGTGCAATGTATTGCTTGTACTATACTAACCTAAGTCAATGCCGACATAAACGAAAGGCATAAAATAAGATACATTTCAATGCAAAATTCAAATCGAACAGGCACTGCGCCGGCGAGATATTAACTGTATCGTGCCGGATCGGCATCCGTCGTGTTCGTTCGGAGCCTCGACGACGATAATCAGCCCACGAGGCACAAGATGGCTGAACCTTATATCCGGCCCTTTCAGGATGCCTTCGTACCGCTGCTCGCGCGTGTGGTGTGCCAGAACCTCCCCGGCTTCTTCCAGGGAATTGAGGCCTGGAAAACCAGTGGCCGCTCAAAGCGGCTGGAGCGTTGGCATGCTCCATGAATATCCACGTGGATAGTACGCGACATACGTCACCCCGGCAGGTTTTAAGCCGGGGTCCAGCGTCCTTAAGTCAAGATATTCTAGGACACTGGGTTCCGGCCAAAAGCATGCCGGAATGACGACATCGGAGTCTGACCTTTCGTGGAGCTTTAAGCTGCCCTTAAGGTAAACCTCCGTACATTCCCGGAAATGTCGAACTCTATGAGTCCGCCGCCAGAGCCGGAGGTTTACCTGTCAATTAGGGATGATCTGATGGCTCCGCTTATTTATGGGCTAACCTTACAAAATAGACAGCTCTTCACGTCCCTTCGGGACACCCTGAAACCATGAAAAGACCCGGACGGGTAGCGACCCGTAGACCTGTAGGGTGGGCTAAGCGCAGCGCAGCCCACCAGAACTTTTCGTAACAGTATCTCACGTCCCTTCGGGACACCCTGAAACCACGAAAAGTCGCGGCAATCACCCCGGGGGATTTTTCACCTCGCGAGGAACTTTTCGTAACAGCCAGGAGCTAATGCGTAGCTTGCTTAGACTTAAAGATAGCGCATTTGTTCCAGATCGGCGATCAGCCCCGGGCCGGTCGGATGCCATCCCAGTTTTTCCTGCGTTTGGGTGCTTGAGGCCATAAGATCAAGACCGGCGAACATACTCAACGGCGATCCAAAATGGGCCGGGGCTGCTTCCGGAGACAGTGACACCACCGGCACCTTTAAACCTCGACCAATGACTTCGGCAATATCTCGCATTGCCACACCTTCTTCGCCCACAGCATGATACTTTGCGCCCGCTTCGTTCTTTTCCAGTGCAACTCTGTAAAGACGGGCGACATCAAGAACGTGCCCTGCGGCCCAGCGATTGCGTCCTTCCCCTACATAAGCTGACAGGCCTTTCTCGCGCGCTACAGCTATTATAAAAGAGACAAACCCTTGCTTGACGGTATTGTGAACCTGAGGAAGGCGCATGACCGAAGCGCGGACGCCTTTGGGCAGCAGCGATAGAGCCGTCTGTTCCGAAACACGAGGGAAAGGAAAATCCGGGGGTACAACAGTATTTTCGGTCGCAACTTGGCCTGGTGCGGCCAATCCCGCCGCACCAGACGTGACAATCAAGGGCCGCTCGGAACCGGCGAGCACAGAACCTATAGCCTCGATAGCGCGTTGATCAATTTCGCAGTTTTCTTTGAATTTCGAGAAGTCGTGAATGAAAGCCAGGTGAATGACGGCATCCGAGGCCGCGGCGCCGCTGCGCAGGCTATCGAGGTCTTCAAGCGAGCCGTGATGAACATCGGCGCCAAGAACCGCCAAAGATTTTGCTCCTGCATCCGAACGGGTCAGGCCAAGAACTTTATGCCCGGCAACAAGTAATTCCTTGACGACGTGCGTCCCTATAAATCCGGTCGCACCGGTAACGAAAACGCGCATTGTTTTGTCTCCTTCGTTAGTAGTTAGACATGCATTCCGCCAGAGGCTTCAATCCTCTGAGCGTTCACCCATTTGCAATCGTCCGAAAGAAGAGCAGCGATCAAAGGCCCAATATCTTCTGCCTGACCAATTCGCCCAAGCAGCGTCTGCTCGCCGATGCCCTTCCTCTGTTCGTCCGTTCTTCCCCCGCCAAAGTCGGTATCCAAGGCTCCGGGGGCTACACAGTTCGCGCGGATTTTTCGCTCGGCAAATTCTCGCGCCACATAACGAGTGAGCACTTCTATGGCCCCTTTCACTGCGGCATAAAGAGCGACGCCGGCACCATGTGTGAAACGGGTTAGACCCGACGAAATAAAGATGACGTGTCCCCCATATGCCATCAAGGGCGATAGTTTCTGTGTGAGAAAGAAGACACCCTTAAAATGAACCTGAACTAACTCATCGAATTGTTCCTCGGTCACATCTTTAATCAAGGCACGCTGCGCGATTCCGGCATTGTTGACGAGATAGTCAAATGTCTTGCGCCCCCATTCTCTTTCGAGGATTTGGGAAACCTGCGCCGCGCAATCTTCAAATGATTTGACCTTTGTAACGTCGAGCTTGAGCGCTGCGGCTTCTCCTCCTTCTTTCTCAATTTCCGACACAACAGCCCCAGCCTCTTCGGGATGGCTGTTATAAGTTAGAATGACCCCAACGCCGCGCCGGGCCAGATTCAGCGCCGTGCTTTTGCCGACACCGCGACTCCCCCCTGTGATGATTGCGATTTTCATGATATTCTTCCTCCGTATTCCACACTGTTTTGGGATGCTGCTTCCGTGGCCTGAGGTCAGGAAGATTTGACGAATTCTTTAAAGTGGAGACATCCTCCGGTTATAATATTAACCGGAGGGTGTCTCCACTTCAAGGCCTTTTTAAGATGGACTCCAAGCGTTCACAACCCTCCCAGCGAAAACCCCGCGCAGACGCGCAGGAAAACCGCGAGCGTATTCTGGAAGTGGCTAAGGAGGCGTTCAAGAAATCGGGGGTCAACGCCAGTCTTGACGGCATTGCCAAACAGGCGGGTGTGGGGCCGGGAACTCTTTATCGCCATTTTCCTTCGCGAGAGGAACTATTAAAGGCCGTGTATCGGACTGAAGTGGAAAAACTCGCCGCCGCGGAACAAACATTTGCGGAGACCCTTCCTCCAGTCGAGGCGTTACGAGCATGGATGCTACTGTTTGTTGACTACATTGCAGCCAAACAGATCCTCGCATCCACTCTGAATGCATTGGTCGGAGACCCCAAGAAAATATTCGAAACTTCTTATGCCCAAATCTGGGAAGCCATTCGAGCCCTGGTCAAGCGCGCAATCGAGAGTGGCGACATACGGGAAGATTTGGACCCAATCGATTTGCTTCGCGCTCTCATTGGCGTCGCCAACGTAGCAACCAGCCCGGATTGGCAACAAAGCGCAAGAAGATTAGTGGATATTCTCATCATGGGATCACGACCGACCAAGTAGCGAAAGTTTCATCAAGAGTGCAGAAATATCTTTGCTTTCAAGGATACTTCCAAACAAGAACTATAGCGAACCCGAGATCATGCCACCAGAACTCTCGGGCGGGTAAGCGGGAGTGAGCGGTTGGACGAGGGAAATTTAACCTGCCTTCTCCGAGTTGTTCTCAAGGAATCTGTTGCCTATCGGTGCTCAAAACGTAAGCAATGGGTTGGAACGAAATGGTCCTTGTGAAGTATGTGACACTGTACGCCAGATAATTCCGAAAGTGACACATGGTCCCTCGCACCGGTTGGTCAATCTTGTGTGACAACGTCCTTTATCACACATAAAAGGCAGGGTCTATTCAAAAGGAATTTGTCAACCTGTCGTTCTGCTAGGTTGCTAACAAACCAGGATGGTCTTCTTTTGGTTGTACTGCCTCTAAGGCCCGGTCAAAAATTATATCAGCATCCACAGCAAGGAACGTCTGTGGCAGAAACTCTTCTAATGTTTCTCGCGTCACGACAGCAACGCCAAGCTTGTATGCTTGGTCCAAATCAGCACGGACTTCTTCCCTGGTTTTGGCCGTGACAATAACAGGCAGCAATTTCAAATGGCTGTTTCCTGAAGCTGCGATCCGTTTCCTCACTAACTCAGTACGATCCACGAGCTTTGACAGTTTATGTTCAGCTTTCAGCAGCCCCGTCGTGCATTCTACGATCACAATATTTCCTTTGGGGCTTATGGCGATGATATCGGGTGCGTCCGATGTTCGTGAAGTTCCTCCCGCCTGCGCAACACTGAACCCAAGCATCCACATTAGCCACGCCACACCGAATTCAAAGTCTCTCGCGTCTTTTCTGGTTTTTTGTTCTTCAAATAAGTAGTCGCGTAAAATTTCCAACTTATCGTCAAATTCTTCGAGCGACGCTCGACGCGGGTTTTGAAAATTCTTCGGATCAGCGATCCATCCTTGATGATGAGCAAATCCGTCATACGAGGCGATACAATGCAAGACGGCCCCAGGAGGAATTTTTAATTTGCCTACACCTAGACGAGACGTGTCCTGTTCAGACCAGCCAAGCATGTCACCACTGATTGAGCCTCGCGAAACTACTCTGCCTTGGGAAAAGACACGGTAGCCTATATTGCATTTATTCGGATCGAGCGATTTAGCCAGATAAATAGACGGAGCGGCCTCTTCTCCATCAACTCTCGAACTGAAAACAACTTCTGCAACATGTACTGCAATAACCTCCATGCTTGCGCGTTGATCGCGGGAATCTCCCAAAACATATTCAGACAATAGTTCGTTTAGTGTGTCGAAAGGTTGTCGTGCAGCCTTAAGTTCCCAGTCGATATGTGGTTGTGGAATGTAAGAGTGCAAATCCGTCCCAAAAAACGTGAGGACTGGCAGCCTGTTACCGGCACGGATGCCTTCTTGATGAAACGAAACAAAAAGCGCTGCCAGGGGGTGCTGCTCATCGACGGGAAGCACCAGTTCTCCGACCGGCGTTGTGATCCGACCAGTTTCGGCCAGTTGTGAAATGATGTCGCGATAGCTTTGGCCTAGTTCAGAAAGTGGAAAATAGCCTACCAGCACACTGCTACTCTGGAACTGCGTGCGTGGAATTGTTGGGGGGGCTGTATGAAGAAATAAGCGCCCCCGAAGCAGGTTCAAAACACCATTTTTTCGTATAGCAAGGAAGCTCAAGCCCGCATCGGTGTACGCGGCTTCCCATGGAGAGATGGTCGAAAAGAAACGTTGAATGTTTTCTTTGCACCGGTCGTCTAGCATATGTAAGTCCCTGTTTAGGACGACACTACCGCGATCAGCCGTTAAAGGTGCCGCAATCTATTGAGCCGTCGCAGTCCACTCTGCTGAGAGGGCTTCCGCTTGTTGTAAGACTGTCTGCACCGCGTCGTCTTGCAAGTCCGGCGGATAGCCATATTCCGAAGGATCCTCTTCACCAGCACTCGAATTCGTGCCCGTGCGGCCTCGCGGTGCATCCAGTTTGCTAACGTCTTCAGATTATTACGCCCCCCTGCCCGCTGTCAAACATTGTGTCGGCAGCGCCGACACAATTGGACGCAGCTCCCCACTTCTCGCATTCATCACAGCCAATTGGTGCAATGACTGATTGCACTGTATTGATATCTACTTGGAGCTATTGATGCGCGTTTCCAGCGCCGCAAGACCGTCGATGATCGTATCAAAAGCCGGATATTCACCCATGAACATTTCACTCATGGAGGCATAATCCTTTTTCAGGGTTTGAAGCAACGCGCCTTTGGGGACGAAGCGCAAGCTGCCGATTTTGGCCGTTTCATAAGAGGCCTTGGCATCCCTGAAGAACAGGCTCTTGTTCCTCACGACCTGTTCCAGCAAGTCGATATCGCCAATCGCCTTCGCCGTTATGCCTTTCTGATCCATCCTGTAGGTATCGTAATAATGGCGCGACATGCGGTCGCGCATTTTTGCGCCATGGTAAAGGGCATGGAGGATAGTCGCTTTTTCCCAGAAGCTCCGCTCTGCCGACAAGGTCGGAACGACGCAGGTTTTTTCGGTAAACAGGGACGGAAAGGCTTCGACGACATAGGGGCTGATGGTTTCCATATTGCTGGGTTCCGTTTCGCCTCGCGCGCCAAATTCGAGTTTGATGTGAGACATGATATATCCGGCCTCGCCTTTGTCAAAAATTCTTGGGTAATAAAACAGGATAGTTTGTCGGTCCGGATCGTTTTCATCGGAAACGACTTGCCACTCTACGGATTTTCCAAGAGTGCTCCGGATATCCGTTTCAAGAGCCGGCAAAATGTTCTCTGCGACAAAGAACTGCGCCTTTTGTTTGAGCGCTTCGATCCTTCTCTCGCGCTCTCTTCCTGAGATGCCTTCTTCCGTGGGGCTCTTCCCCTCAACTACATAGGGCGTATGGCGGCTAATAGTCAGGTCAATATCTTCTGAAAACCATTCAATCAGGTGATGCGCCTTGGAGAGGGACGTGCCGCCTTTGAATGTGATGTGCGGGGCTAAATCAGGATTTTCAAAAAGCCTTTTCAGCGTCCAGCAAACCCAAAAATCTTTTTCCATGATGATCGTGGAGACGCCGCGACGGTTGGCGGCTTCCTGGAGAATGTCATGACGTTCGGCGTCAAGTTTCGTTGCGAACTTGTCCACGTTTGGCTTTCTGTATCTTCAAGATAGTATCCGCCATCCAGCCTGGTATGCTGGCAGCGGAGGCCGCAAGGGCCAGGACATCGCTATCATCGAGAGCCCTTGCACATTGCTGAATGATTTGATCATCCATACTATCTTTCCC
>CAWGZP010000020.1:0-24662 GCA_963826655.1 uncultured delta proteobacterium | reverse complement strand
ACCGCCAATAACGTACTCGACGCGGGCGGAACGGCTTCGACCAACACGAGTGTCTGGCTCGTTATGTGGGGGCCAACCTCGGTTCACGGGATTTTCCCCAAAGGCATGAAGGCGGGCTTTCAGCAGATCGACCTCGGCAAGCAGCCCAAAACCGACGCCAACGGGAACCCCTTCTACGTGTGGCGAACCCAGTTCATGTGGGATGCCGGCCTGGTTGTCAAAGACTGGAGGTACGCGGTTCGCATCGCCAATATCGATGTCACGACTTTATCCGGAGGCACCCCTCCAAACCTTATCAACCTCATGATCCGCGCCATTCACAGGCTTCCGACCCAGCCCGCGAAGGCCGGAAATGTGAGCACAACCGATGCTCCGCAACTCACCATGGGCAGGGCCGCTTTTTACGCAAACCGGGCCGTCACCACCTGGCTGGATATCCAGGCGCTAAACAAACAAAACGTGCTCTTGCAGATGGAGCAGTTCGACGGGAGGCCGGTGACATCTTTCAGGGGCATCCCGGTGAGGACCTGCGACCAACTGCTCAACACCGAGGCCCGCTGCGTGTAAAGCAAAACCATTCACCACAGAGGCTAAAAGCAAACCCTTTCACCACGGAGGCACAGAGGACACAGAGAAGGAAAAAGCCTATGCAAAACGCAAAAGCCAAATCTTCATTTTTTTAAGAATCAAGATTTTGTTTTTCTCTGTGTCCTCTGTGTCCTCTGTGCCTCTGTGGTGGAATTTCTTTTGTGGTGGAATTTCTTTTAAGGAGATTTCCAAATGATAATGGACAGCCTTTTGATCTTTGACGGGAGCATGAGCGCCGGCGGCGCCGCTTCCGGGACCTCGGTCAATTCCGGGACCACTTTCGTGGTCGGCAACCAGGATTCGGCCAACATCATCGACACGAGCAACATCGCCGCCAGCGCCGGCGCGCAGGGGCGGGACGTAGGCATTGGAGACGATCCGGCGCTTCTCATCGAGTGCCTCATCATGACTTCTTTCGTAGGAGCCGGCGCGAGCATGGCAGTCGAGATCCAGACCGCGTCTGACAACGGCAGCGGTGCGCCCGGGTCCTGGACGGTCCTGGAGCAGACCCCCGCAATCGCGGTCGCAAGCCTGACGGCCGGCGCCGAGCTTTTCAAAGTTCCCATACCCATTGGCGTCCAGAAATTTTTAAAGCTTACCTACGTGGTGTCGGGCGCGAACATGACGGCCGGGCAAATATTTTCGGCCATTGTTCTCGACCGTCAGGCCCTGGGTCCGCTCCTGGGCTACAAGAGCGGCTTTAGCGCACAATACATCTAAAACACAATTGAGGAATTAGGGATTAGGAATTTAGGAATTTAGGAATTAACCCTCAATCCCTGAATCCCTCAATCGGTCTTGAATGGAGGTTTACGCATGGCCAAGTACAAACTGCTCGAAACAGCATTTATCGACAACCGGCTATACACCGCCGGTGAAAGGGTGGAAGTGGCCGACGATTTCGTTCCGGGCCCTCACATGGTTCCGGTCGATACGGCCGCAAAGAAGGTGGCAAAGGAGATCGGCCTGGTCAACGGCCCGCTGCCCGATCCTATTGACGAGATAACGAGTATCGGCGCTTCCCCCAAGGGGGCCAAAACAGGGCTTCTCGCGGGCGAGGAGCTGCCGCTTTAAGGAGGACCAGTGAATAGTGAGCAGTGGCTGGTGAATAGAAAAAGACGGTTAACCGGTTTTTCCCAGTCACTAATCACTAATGACTAATCACCGCTTTAAGGAGCTTTTGCAAATGGCGATAAATCCACAGTCAAATGTAATCCCGGCCAGTTACCACATGTCTATCGACGCCAATGGCAACCAGGCGGCTATTCGGACCGATGGCGCCCAGGCGATGACGACGGGGGCGCTCAATACAACACTCAATATTACGGCGGCAACGGCAGTAAAGGCCACTTCGGGACGTGTGACCAGAGCCTGTGTGACCGTGGCCGGATCGACTGCCGGAACAATCAACGATTGCGCAACAACGGGTGCGGCTGCCGCGGCGAACGCCGTGGCGGCAATCCCGAATACGGTAGGCGTCTATTACATCGACTGGCCGTTTGCCACCGGGATTGTCGTGGTGCCGGGGACAGGCATGACAGTCGCGATCAACTGGGACTAATCTTTTTCAGGGAGGAAGAAATCAGGCAAGGACTCAATCGAGTAACGTGATGTGCGGGTCATCGCGTTTTGTGCTGCCGGTCTGCTGCTGTTCGGCATGAGCGGCTGCGCGGGTTTTGGCGTGTGGAGCGCCACTGCGCAAAAGGACATTGCGGCGTTTACCGCCTGGGCCGACGAGTGGGTAGGCGGGGCGGTGGCTGCCGCGCCCGCGGTTATCGCGGCGGCAGCGGCAATCCCTGGCGTAAGCCAAACCGTCCTGGCCGATGCGACAAAGGCCGTTGCCGCGGCCCAGGGCGCGGTAAAAGTGCTGGATTCCGTTGCAACCGGCGCTTCGACCAACACGGCGGCTTCGGCGGAGACCGCGGTGCTCAATGCTATCGGCACGGTCAACACTACTATCGGGGCCGTCAAGGCGGCAAGTGCGGCGAGTACCGCGCCAACTGCCGGGGCGTTTCCGATCCCGGTCCCTACGGCGACGGTTCCCGTGGCAACGCCGGCGACAAAGTAAAACAGTGGCCCGTTTATTTTAACTAACGACGATTTTCTAAAATAAGGAGCAGCGAGTGGGATTTCTAGTGAACCACGCAAGAAAGATCGAGGACGATTTCAAGGGAGGCGTGAGCCGGATGCGGAAGAAGTTGGACGAATTCGAGAAGGCCATCGACGCGGAAATCGTAGCGACGCCCGGCCTGGCTCCCGGCCATGAATACCCGGGAGGCCAAATCGTACCGGCGCCCGAAACGAAGACCGGGACTGAAGAAAAGGCCGAGAAGCCGAGCGAACCGCCTGTCGAGGACGCCGCACTGTAAACCACAGCCCAGGAACGGAGGGACGCTCGAGTTCGGGGCGTACCCTTCCGCCTGGCGCTCCGGAGGATTTTCTATGAGTGCATTATTCGATTCCGATATACGCAGCCGTGGAAGGCTGCGCTGCCTGTGCGTTCTTTGTATGCCGGCTATTGTCCTGGCCGGGTGCGCCACAACGCTTACCTCTCAGCGTCGAGTCGAGCAGGTCGGCGACAAACAGATAACCTACATTGTCGTGAAGTCCGGAGGCACGTTCCTCGACCACGCGATGGTATGTGACAGGTATGGACCCGACGGCACGCTTTTGGCCCATGATACCGTTTCAAATAACGGCATGGTCGAGACCTTGGGCGGCGCGGCTTTGCAAACGATGGTCCCGGCCTACAACGCGTTCGAGCTGACCAAATAGGGGAGGATCGCCGCCATGGATCGACAACCTGTAAAACCCTGTAGCCAATCACGGGGGGCTGCATTCGATCTTTAGACGGCGCTGCCGATAAAGGGGAGGGGCGGATGGACTATCTGAAATGGCTTTTTAATCTCATCTACTACTACGAGGAAGATGCAAAGCACGGCAAACCCTATTGGCAAGACCCGGCCTTCATCGGCTTAGCCGTTAGCATCCTGGCTACGGAGGCGGCCAAATACCTGGGCGTAAACATAGATACCGACGTGCAGTTAAAAATTGTGGGGGCGCTTACCGGCCTGGGCGTGGCGCTGTCTCCGCACACCGGGGTAAAGAAAGCGCCGGGCGATGCGAGTAAAGCGTCTTTGGCAACCAGGCCCGATTCGTCAAGTGACCCAATGGGCACAACCGGCCTGTAGGCCTGGAATGGACAGGTGGATGGACCATCTCGGCTGGCAGGTCGCCGTGACAATGTTTCTGATGATTGTAACCGCTCTTGTAGCAAGGCTCACAGCGCCCCGCAACGATTGCTCCAAGTGTGGGCTGCCTGAGCTGAAGAAACAGATAGAACGCCTATGCAGGCTCATTCGTGTGTTGGCGGACAGAGTGAAACTCACGCCTGAAGAGCAGATTGAAATCGAGAGGATGGAGTGATGATACCGGGACTCGAAAGACTGTCCGATGTCGATTTGATGGCCCTTTGCATCTGGGCCGAATCTCGCGGAGAACCCGGGGAGGGCCAGGTTGCCGTAGCCTGGGTCATAAAAAACAGGATCGATCATCCGTGCTGGTGGGGACGTGACGTCCACACCGTAATACTCACGCCCTGCCAGTTCAGTTGGACTGCAACGAGTAACCCCGAGCGTATTGATGCCGATAACCTTCCGGATCTGACAGTCTTCAGGAAGATTGTCCAGGAGGTGCTCTCGGGCGACACTCCGAGCCCGGTTGACGGGGCAAACCTTTATTTCGCCGACTATATGCGGCCGTGGCCGGCATGGGCGCAACACGCACAGTTCATCAAGCAGATAGGGCAGCACAGATTCTACATGGAGACATGATGATGCCCGAAAGGTTTAGTTACGAACTCGGGCGCATGAAGGCAATCTGGGAAATAGCCTATGAGCTTTCGATAAGGGAGGAACGAATTGTCCGCTAAAGACATTATCGGCGAGAAGGATTGGGAAGCCCGGGGCGATGCGCAGTGCCTCGCCAAGGCCAAGGAAATAGCGGCCGACGAAAAGCGGCTCAAGGCCGCGATAGCCGCCGCAAAGAAAATGGCCGACGAACTGGAGGAAGAGCACAGGCACATCAAGGAAGTCGGGGCGGGCAACCTGGCAGACAAGATGTATCCGACAATGAAACCCGGGGGCGGAAGCGAGGAACAGGGAGCAGGAAGTTAGAAGTTGGAAGTTAGGAGTTGGAAGTTAGGAGTTGGGAGTTAGGAGTTGGGAGTTGGGAGTTGGGAGTTGGGAGTTGGAAGTTGGGAGTTGGGGGTTGGGAGTTGGGGGTTGGGAGCGGGAATGCCCAGGCATGCAGGTCTTGGAGACCGGATCGAAATGGCGAGGATCTCGGCTGAGTTTGCGACGGTTAATAACACCCAATTTCTACCCTTCTATAAGCAGATACTCGGCACTGTTTCCAAAGAACCCGGGCAGGTAAAGGAGGCTGAAGACGATGTCGAGTAGAAGTGGTGGCAGCTCGCGCAGTTCGAGTTCGAGGTCGGGCATTCAGATTAAGCCGTTCGAGAAGGGCGCGTTCACCAGGGACGCCGGGGAACATGGGGAAACGGTTCAGGAGCGCGCACGGGAAGTTTTAAAGCCTGGCGCCAAGGCCAACCCGGGGGAGAAGAAAAAGGCGAACTTTGCACGTAACGCGGCCAGGTGGAAGCACTGACAAGACTTAACAAACGCCGCCATGGGAGACGGCGCTACCGGTTTACGGAGTGAGTTTTATGTCCATTGACGTTGGTATCTGCAACCGAGCGCTTTCCATCGTGGGTACGAGGTCTACGATTGCATCGCCTACCGAGGCCTCGACCGAAGCGGTACAGTGCTCTATCCATTACGGTGCAGTGCTTTGGGCGTTATTGCGGCTCCATACCTGGAGCTTCGCCCGAAAGCAAATATCTGCCGCGATGATCTCGGCCGCCCGGGGTACGCCTGAAAACCCCAACGGAACACCTCCGGTCCCTCTTTTTCCCTGGCTCTACGAATACGCATGGCCACAGGATTGCGTGAGGATGAGGCGGGTCGAGATACCTCCCTCACAGCCGGCAAGTGATTTCGCAACGCTTTCATGGGTGGGCGGATACCCTCCGCTAAACCAGGGCTCCACGGGGATGTTTGGCGGCGGCGGCGCGCACCCTACCCCGCCCTTTGTCATATCGACAGACCAGGACTCGGCCGGCAACACTATCAAGGTGCTCCTCACAAACCAGGACCAGGCAATATTTGTCTATACGGCCGACATCGAAGACCCCAACATGTGGGACCCCGAGTTTACCGAGGCGTTCGTGTACACCCTTGCCGCAAGGCTTTGCGGACCTTTGACCGGCGATAAGAACCTGACCAAAATTTACATGCAGGAAGCACAACAGGCGATTCTGCAGGCAAGACTTGTCGACGCAACCGAATCACCGGCCAGGCCGGAGCATACCCCCGACTGGATCAGGGTGCGCGGAGTCATGGGGACGGAAGAAGGATTTTGGGATGAGCTGGCCGCGCCGGGGGGAGTTCCCGGGCCGGTGTAAAAGCATTCACCACAGAGGCACAAAAGCATTCACCACAGAGGCACAGAGAGCACAGAGAAGGGAAAAAGCCTATGCAAAATGAAACAGCCAAGTCTTCATTCTTTAAGAATCAAGATTTTGCATTTTCTCTGTGTCCTCTGTGCCTCTGTGGTGAAAGGGGGTTTTAGATGCTGACGACAACCACGAGTTTTGTGCAATTTCAGGGTAACGGGACAACGACGAGTTTTCCGTTTAACTTCTATGTTCAGCAGGCCGGACACCTTGTGGTGTCTGTAACGGACAACACCCAGAATCCTCCAGTCACTACAGTGCTCCAGTCGTCACAGTACGCGGTAACCGGGGTTGGAAGCCAGGCGGGCGGCACTGTTACTTACGGGACCGCGAGTCCGCTTCCTTCCGGGATGGCTCTTACTATTCAACGAATCGTACCCCTTGTACAGGGAACCTCCCTTTCCAACCAGAGCGCTTTTTACCCCCAGGTGGTCGAGGCGGCCCTCGATTACCTCACCATGGTCGACCAGCAGATACAGGCAGCCGTCGGGCCGCTGGAGTCCCTCCAGGGGCCGACGGGACCCATGGGACCGCAGGGTCCGGCAGGGCCACAGGGACCTCAAGGTCCAACGGGCTCAACCGGGGCAACCGGGGCTACCGGCGCGCAGGGACCCGCGGGAACGAGCGTAATGGGGCCCCAGGGGCCGGCAGGTCCTCAAGGCCCCGCCGGCGGCGTCAACTGGAGAGGCTCTTATAGCGGCGCGACCGCATATGCGCAGGGAGACGGGGTCTCTTACAGCTCTGGCCTTTACGTGGCCATTCAAGCCACGACTGCAAATCTGCCGACCAGTACAACGTATTGGGAGGTTTTTACGGGAGCCACGGGGCCGCAGGGTCCGGCAGGGTCGACTGGGGCGACCGGGAATACGGGCGCTGCCGGAGCAACCGGGCCGCAGGGGCCGGGAGGTCCCACGGGAGCCACCGGACCACAGGGCGCCACGGGCGCAACCGGGCCACAGGGTCCGGCCGAGTTTATGACCGTATCAGGCCCGAACACGATTGGAAGCGGAACGGTGTATCAAAATGCGAGCACGCTCCCTCTTCATGTCTGTGCGTGGAGCGGACCGAACACGAACGGAATACAGCTTTCCGCCATGATTGGTTCGGCAAATCCGCCCACCATTGGCAGTGGGGCTTTGTGGGCCACAACCGGGAGCCTTTCGTTCATAGTTCCACCCGGCTGGTATTGGCAGGTCACCTCGAGCCGAAGCACTGCAATAGTTGCGACCACCGTGCAATAGCAGAGCGTGGCTGCCGGGAAAGCACTTTGCTTTTCTCCGTGATCTCTGTGTCTCCGTGGTGAATGGGGTTTTTCCGTGGTGGATTTGTTCTTACAGGAGAAGTAATTGGCCCAATCCTTTATCCAGCCGACATTTAATTGCGGGGAAATCAGTCCCAATCTGTATGCGAGGGTCGATCTCGCCAAGTACCATGCTGCGTGCAAACTCTTAAGGAATATGTTCGTCTGGACGTCCGGAGGCGCAAGCAACCGGGCCGGAACCATGTTTATCGGCAGGTGTAGAAATTCAGGCTATCCCGTTCATCTTATCCCTTTCCAGTTCAATTTGGTCCAGGCCTACATCCTGGAGTTCGGGCACCAGTACATGCGGGTCATAATGAATGGCGGGTATGTGCTGGAGCCGGCCTTTACCATCTCGATGATTACAAATGCCAACCCGGGCGTTGTCACAGCGTCCGCGGCCCACGGGTATAATGCCGGCGACCAGGTGGACATCTCGGGGACAGGGACGCCACTCGACTCGACGCCCGGCCGTCAATACCTGGTGTGCAACCCGGCCACTTATACCTTCACCCTCACCGATCTGGACGGTAACGCAATCGACACGACGTCTTACGGAGCTTACGGGGGAAGCGGAGGAACCGTCGCCCGCGTCTTTACCCTCACCACTCCTTACAGCGGCAATGATGTGCAGCTCATCAAGTGGACTCAGAGCGCCGATACCCTCACCCTTTGCCATCCGAATTATCCGCCCCGGGACTTAACCCGTACCCAACACTGGGCCTGGAACCTGACCCAGATAGCTTTTGCTCCTACCGTTTCACCGCCGGCAAGCGTTGCGGCAACCCCGGGAGGCAACGGCAGGTGGTACTATACGTACGTTGTTACTGCCATTACCAACAGTCCGCCCGACGAATCCCTTCCATCGCCCCTGGCCGGTTGCCTCGGGGAGCAGCTAAATTCGAACACGGGTGTATTCAACTCGCTCTCATGGAGCGCGGTTGAAAATTCCGTCATGTACCGTGTGTACAAGGCGAACCCGACATTCAACCAGGCGACCCCGGCCGGCGCCATGTACGGGTACATCGGGACGGCCACGGGGACTTCCTTCGTCGATACCGAGATCGGCCCCGATTTCACACAATCGCCTCCACAGGGGAGTAATCCATTTAGCAATGGCGCTATCACGACGGTCAATGTCTTGTCCGGCGGCGGCGCCTACGATCCGAACACTACGCTCGTTGTCAGCGACGTAACCGGGACCGGAGCCGTGCTCACGCCGACCATCGCCGGGGGCGTCATAACAGGCGTGACGATCGTAAACGGGGGCCAGAACTACACTGCCCCGACCGTCAACGCGGCAAACCAGGGCGCGGCCGCAGCCGGCAATGTGAATGTCATGCAGCTCCACAGTGGTGGCGCCTTAACTACCGCGACGGTCACAAGTGGCGGCTCGAACTATCAGGGGAAAGTCACAATCAGCCCGGCAGCGGGATCCGGATGCACGTTCACGCCTACGATAGCGGACGGTGTCATAACCAGGATTACCGTGACCGGGACTGGTACGGGATATGTCGACGGGGCGCCGCTCATTTTTACGCAACTCCCGGGCTCGGCCGCCACGTTTGATTGTTCGATCACTCCGGGCGGAGAGTATCCGGGCTGCGCGACATATTTTCAGCAAAGGAAGGTGTTTGCCGGAAGCCTCGCCAGCCCTCAGACCATCTGGATGACGAAGCCGGCCGATTTCAAGAATATGGATGTGAGCAACCCCGCTCAGGCAAACGACGCAATAGTCGCAACGATTGCGGCAAACCAGGTGAACGCCATCAAGTGGATGGTCCCCATGAATAACCTGGTGATCTTGAGTTCCGGAGGATCGTGGCTGCTCGTGGGAGGCCAACCGGCAAGCCCGGTAGCCGTGACCCCGTCAAATACGGTCGTTGTCCCGCAAAATTATATCGGTTGCGCGGATCTTCCGCCAATAGTTGTAAATTACGACATTTTATATGTTCAGTCCAAGGGATCGATTGTCCGGGATCTGGCCTACAACTTCTGGGTAAACGTCTATACGGGCGAGGACAAATGCGTTCTATCAAACCATCTTTTCTTTGGGCATAACATGGAAAGGTGGGCTTATGCCGAGCAGCCTTTCTACCAGGTCTGGATAGTAAGAGATGATGGGGTCCTCCTGTCATTTACATATCTCAAAGAGCAAGACGTCTACGCATGGGCACATCACGACTCACCCGGAAACTCCGGCACGGATATCTTTTTGAGCGTTGCTTCAATCCCGGAGCAACAAGTGCCGGGTATAAATATCGATTCGGTCTACGCAGTAGTGCAGCGGACCATCCCCGGAGTAAACCAGGGTAAGCCGGTGCAGTATGTCGAGAGGATGGACGGCCGGAATTTTTTGACCGATGGCGTATCCGATGTGACTAAGGCCTGGTTTGTCGACTGCGGACTCCAATACTTAAATGATGGCGTACAAAGCCAGACCATCACGGGGCTCGATCATCTGAACGGAGCGACGGTGTCGATACTTGCAGACGGGAGCGTCCAGGCACAGCAGGTGGTGACTTCGGGGCGGATCACCCTGCAAGCGCCCGCGGCAAGGGTGACCGTGGGGCTACCCTATGTCTCCCAGCTCCAGACCCTTTGCATGCAACCCGAAGGCATTGCCGCGCAGGTGCAGTCTTTTCGGAAAAAGATTGCGACGGTCACGGTGAGGGTTGCCGATACGCGGGGGCTGATGGTGGGACCCAATTTTAGCGATCTGGACGAAATGAAGGAAAGGGCGGCATCGGTCTGTATGGGGGCCTCCATTCCGCTTTTTACGGGAGATGAACGCATAGTGATAGATAACCAATACCTGGAGGATGACGACGTGTGCATCCAGCAGAGCTATCCGCTGCCGTGCACGGTCCTGGGAGTTATCCCCGATGTGAATGTGGGGGACAATTAAGGGCAGTGAGAGTGAAAGCGGAATGCATTCACCACAGAGGCACAGAGATCACAGAGAACAACAAAAAACTTGATCTTTAAAGAATGAAGACTTGGCTTTTTCGTTTTGCATAGGCTCTTTCCCTTCTCGAATCCTCTGTGCCTCTGTGGTGAAATTGTTTTTTTGCGAGTTCAGAGAGGACGCTATGAACAGGTTTATAGTTCCCGCGCACATCGATCACGTTGACTACATCGCCCGGAATATGAGCGATGCGGATCGTGCGGAGGTGGCCGCGTCTGTCGGAATATCGCCGCGCGAGGCGTTGGTACAGTCGCTGGAAGCCTCCGTTCTCGCTTGGACGGGGATGGTGGGAGATTCGCGTCCCGTTTGCATGTACGGGGTCAGCCCGATCGATATCCTTGGCGGCGTGGGGTCGCCGTGGCTTTTGGGGACGGGGGATCTGCCAAGGCATGCCAAGACGTTCTTGAAGTTCAACCGGGAGTATATCCCAAAGATGCTGGAGGTTTTTCCGGTGCTTGTGAACTGGGTCGACGCGCGGCATGTGGCGGCGATCCGGTGGCTGAACAGGCTGGGGTTCCAGTTTGATGTCGAGCCCGTAGCTTACGGCCCGTGGGGAATGCCATTTTATAGATTCGAGATGGAGAGGAAATAAATGGGCGCAGCCGTACTGCCTTTAGCAATAGGGTCAATTGTCGCCTCGGCCGCCGGCGCGGGGATGTCTGCGTACTCGCAATATCAGAGCGCACAATACAACGCCCAGGTGGCCAGGAATAATCAGGCGATCATGAATCAAAATGCGTCGATTGCGCTGCAGCAAGGCACGGTCAATGAAGAAAACCAAAGGCTTAAAACCGGTGCGGCGATGGGGGCGATGGAATCCCAGCAATCAGCCTCGGGTATCAATCCGAACGAGGGGAGCGCACTCAATATGAGAGCTTCCCTGGCTGAGACCGGGGAACTCGACGCACTCACAGTGAAATATAACGCAAACATGCAAAACTGGAATTACAGAAACGCCGCCGACTCGTACGGCGCTCAGGCAAGCCTTGACCAGTCCCAGGCCGCATGGGGAGTAGCGGGTTCGATTCTTGGCGGGGCATCGAACGTCTCGAACAAGTGGCTGCAGTTTAACCAGATGGGTGTTATGGGCGGCGGCGGCAATCCTTCGGATTATTACAACAGCCCCTACATGCAGGGAGGGACAGTCTGATGCCTGTAGTTCCAAATGAATTTTTCCAAACCGTAATGCCTCAAGGCGATCTCAAGCCACAGCAAATTCAGGCGGACCCGGCCGATTTCGGCGCACAGACGGGGCAGGCGCTCTCCCAGGCTGGGGATATGCTCGCGCAGCACGCGATCCAGCGGCAGCAACTCGTAAACGAGACGAATGTAAACGACGTGTACGCAAACCAGTTCTCGCCGGCGATGAACACGATTTACCAGAACTACATGAAGCTGGAAGGCAAAGAGGCCGAACAACGTTACCCCGAATTCATGCAGCAAATAAACGACCTGAAAACCCAGTTTAAATCCGGCCTTCCCAACCCCATGCAACAAGAGGCTTTCGATAAGATCAGCACAAGCCGGACAGAAATGGACCTGGCGGGGATGGCGCGCTACGGGGCCGCGCAGACCAAAGCCTGGGAGCTAAATACCCACAATGCCGTAAAGTCGGATTTAGTGAGTGAAGGCGCGGCGAACTGGAATAATCCGCAGCGCCTTCAAAATGTAATGGATCGGCTCGATAACGAAACCATCGATTACGGCTCCAGGCACGGATGGAGCACGGAGTATTTCCAGTACGCAAGAGGCCAGAACCAGGATGCGCTCTGGAGCGCGGTGTTACAGCGCCAGGCAATACAGGGCGACCCCGGCGGAGCCATGCAAAGGTACCAGGAGCAGGTATCCGCCGGCAGGATTTCCGGCCAGGCCCAGGGGGAACTCGAGAAGTTTTTTAAACCTATCCAGGATCTTCAGGCGGCACAGTCGGCCTATGGGCGGGTGACCGGCGGCGCAACCGCACAGCAGATAGCCGGTGAGGCGCAACGACAGGGCGTGGATCCGGCGACTGCCCTGACCATCTGGAGCGCAGAGGGCGGCGTGACAAATCCGGCTGCACGGAACCCGAAATCCTCTGCGACGGGCATCTTTCAATTCATGCCCGACACGTGGGAGGGAATGGGCGGCACCGATTCCGACCGGCTTGACGCCGGAAGGCAGGTTCAGCTCGGAGTAGCGCTAACAAGACAAAACTCGGTTGCCCTCGCCAAAGACCTGGGCCGGCAGCCTCAGCCCTGGGAGGTCTACCTGGCTCATCAGCAGGGGCCAGGCGGGGCGGAAGCCGCATTGCTCCACGCGGATCCCGGATTCGAGCGCGGCCGCGGCCCTGGGCGGAAATGCCGGCAAGCTCACATTAAACGGGATGCCGGCAGACGCTACGGCCGGCCAAGCGCTACAATTTATCAAGGGCTATGTGGACAAGCATTCGCAAATGTATGCGCCAAACGGAGTCCCCACCGCCCGGAACCTGGCTCAAAATTATGAAGCAGGCCTCCAGGCCGTGACGGATCTTGCGCGCCGGGAACATCCCGGGGACGCGGCGGCCGAGGAACGGTATCGAAGCAATTACATGCAGCAACTGGGTGAGACGCTTAACGCTCACGAGAAAAACTTTGAGGCTAACCGGCGCATTGTCGACGGCTCGCTTTCCGGGCCCACCCCAGTTAAGTCCTGGCAGGAATTCATGTCCGATCCACAAAGAGTTAACGCCTATAACGAGGTTTATAAAACCGACAGCTCTATCTATGACCGGGTCGATAAGGCCGTCACTACCAACGCGGCTGCGAAATGGGACCCTAAGCCAACCGATGACACCGAGCATCTCTATAACACTCTTTACGGGCAGTCGATAACCGACAGGGATGATTTCTCAAAGATCGAGTTGATGCAGTATTACGGCGCAATGCCGCTATCCCAATTCGACGAGCTTAAAAAGATACAACAGAACATGCAGGACAAGACCGCGGATGAGGCGGCCCTGCGAAAACGAGACACATACAACCAGGCCCTGCAGCATTTCGACCAGAGGTATATGGATCCGGTGGTTGGCGCGCTCGCCCCCGACGCTCAGAAGGCTAAAGCGGCTTTCGCAAAGAAACTGACCGATGCAGTTACCCGGGGAAACCTCGAGGGACCGCAGGTGACGGACTATGAGAACAGGATGTATGAGACGCTTGATAAGGCGATAATCTCGCATTGGTGGTCCGGAACGCGCGCTCCTGCTGCCGACGAGGAGATGAACTCTGTGACCGCACATAAGGGCTGGCCGTTACCGGCTGTGTCGCAGGGCGGCAAGCCTTCAGCCGCCAAGCCGGATATCCCGAAGCCGGGTACCCCTGACGATCCTTTGGGGATCAGATAAATTATGGACATAGCCCAGTTTCGAGAACAGTACCCTCAGTACAATGACATGAGCGACGATACGCTTGCGGACAAGCTATATCAGTCGCATTATTCCGACATACCCAGGGATCAATTCGAAAGGTCATTCCGTCCGCAGCAAGGGGCCAATTACGGCGCAATCGAGCAAGGCGTAAGAGACGCCCTCTCCGCTCCCGGTTTTGCCCCTTCCATGGACCAAAGCAGTTTGAATTTGCCGGGCGCGCCACAAACAGCGCCGGTCTCGGCGCCTCCAGGTCAAAAGGCGGCCGAGATCCAAACCCCTCCATCTTTATCCGAGGGAATGGATTCACAGATTGGTCCGGATCTGGCGCCACATTCATTTACTCCACCTTCTCCGCAGGCCGGACCTCCCACTCCCCCATCGTTCCTGTACGCCCCTGACTTCCAGGAGCGGTACAAAGACGCCGTGCAAAACTCTACGGGGGGATGGGATTACCTGGAAAAGCTTTTCGGATTTGGCTTTGGCGAGGCCCTGCAACGGGTCAAAAGCTGGGGGATCGGGCCGGGCGAAGACGGAGCTGCCAAGGCCGAGAATATCATGGCCTTATCGGATCAGTTCAAAGTTTCGCCTGTGCTCGTGGCGGAAAATTACGAAGCGTTCAATAAGCAGGCGGGCTTTAATCCCGACATACCGGGGTCTCGGTTCGTGCCGGGGGCGGCGATGGCCGCGGCAACTATTTTGGGCGCGGGTCTTCCGCTTCTGCCAATAGCCGGGGCCGGCGGGATTTCGGCCGCCGAGGCGGCGTCCATAAACGCGGCAAGGCTTGTTCCCTATGTCCCCATGTGGAAAATGGCGCTTGGGTATGCAGGTTTTGAAGCCGAGGAAAACGCGAATGCCTACCTGAGATCGAGCCTCGAGGGTAAATCGTTTTGGCAGACAAAGCCCTATTCCCTTGCCGATCTTTCACCAAATGACTCGAGCGACCTCACCAAGACCGTCCTTAACCTGATGGATCTTTTCGGTAAGGGGGCAGCGCTCCACGCAGGGTATAACGGCTTAAACTCCGGATGGAAAGCGCTCGCATACGACACTGTGAGCCGGGCTGTTCCCGGGAAAACGCTCTATGTGTCTCCGGAGGACCTGCATGCGGCCTTTGCGTCAAAATACCAGATGCCCGACGAGGATATGTTCGGGCCGCATGATGAGCAATACGGACAGTTTCTGCGAAACATGGGGATCGGCAGAGATGAAGTCGATTGGGCAACAAGGCAGGGCGTAGACATAGAGCTTCCACTCTCATCTATTGTGGGTTCAATCGACGCTCCCTGGTTCGTAAAAGTCAAAAACATCCTGCACGTATCGCCCTACGAAGATCTAACGCATTTACAGCAGGGCGACGTTACAGTCCGGCCCCATGCGGCGGGGTTACTGGAGGCGCCGGAGGAGGCAGGGGTAGGGACTTCTGCAAAACCGGCAGAGGATATAACGGATAATATAATAAACTCTCTGGAAACTCCTGTCGTTCCGGAGGCTTCGGTTATTCAGCCGCCAAACGGCATGGAACAAGGCGCCACGGTCCCGGGCCAAGAGCCCGAGACCGTTGCGTCGGGCATTTCCCGGAACGATTTCATTGAGGCCATAAATAGAAATCAGGACATCCCTCAGGAACAACGCGAGGCAGCTATCGCGATAGCAGACGCCAGGGCCGCGTCTTGGGCCAGGACGGAAGGCAAAAGTCCGGAGGAATGGTATCCGAAGTATCTCGCCGGGGTGCGTAGGGGCGAAACTCCGCCGGCCCTGGAGCTTCCGGCCAATGACCCAAGGGTGGTTTATCAATCGGGGGGAGCCCCCGCTAAGCCGGAGGAAATTCTTCCTTCTCCGGGCGGATCGAAAGATTGGGGGCAAATCGATCAGCAGGTCGCCAGGGAGATTGGACGGCAGGCCGCCCCGATTAGGCTTGAATTCGGGAGCAAGGAAGGAACGGATAGGCGAGGTTGGCTTCATATAAAATCCGACCACGAAAAGGAGATCCTTTCTTCCGGCTATTCCAGCATCGACGCCTTCATAAATGATGTTGTCACCGGGTATGACCAGATAAGAAAGGGACAAGGTTCATCCCTTATATTGGTTAAGCATAACGGCAAGTCGAAGGTTGCTTTTGTAGAATTAAGGCCGAGTGAAAGCGGGGATTATTATTCGGTCAAATCGGCTTTCCCGAGCAGAGAAAACTATCTCGAAAAATATGAATCGCTCTGGCAGAGGAGCGCACCCTCACAACCCGAAACCGGCGCGGGTCCCTCTAGAACTTTCACTTCCCAAGACGCCGGAGGGAAGGAAAGGAGCGCTGAGGTCCAGAGCAACGAAGATATTATAAGCAAATCAGAGCTTGAGCGCAAGCTGGACAAGCTGGAACAACAAAAGAAAGGTGCAACGGAATTCCTCGAAGACGGCAAAGCTATTTTACATCTCTTCGAATCGTCCGACGTATCCACCCTCATGCACGAATTTGCCCACATTTTCCGCCGACAGCTTTCGCCCGAAGATATGGCAATTGCCGCAGCGTGGGCAGGTCTTAAACCCGCGGAGTGGGACACGAAGAGCGAGGAAAAATTCGCGCGCGGGTTCGAGAAATACTGTGCCGAGGGCGTTGCGCCCTCTCCGCAGCTTCGAGGCATTTTTCAAAAGCTCAAGGCCTGGATGCTCGATATTTACAAGAGTTTGAAAAACCTAAAGGTAACTCTTAACGACGACATCCGAGCTGTATTCGACCGGCTGCTTTCAACCGAGGAAGACCAGCGGGCAAAAAACGACGCCCTTGACTCAATAAACGGTGTCCCGGCTCGCAAATTGGGTCCAGCGGCAGATGGCATTCCCACGCCCGGCATGTCCAGGGCCGATTTTATCCAAGCCATAAACGAAAATCAGAATATCCCTCAGGAGCAGCGTGAGGCCGCCATTGCGATAGCAGACGCCAGGGCCGCAAGTTGGGCCAGGACGGAGGGGAAAAGTCCGGAGGATTGGTATCCGACGTATCTCGCCGGGGTGCGTGGGGGTAAGGGCCTTCCCGGTGAGCAAATAAACGTTTTCCCGCAATCGGATTTTTCCATCTCTGATGCCGGAGGTGTGAAACGCATCGATGTAAAGGCGGACGGGAATATAGACAAGGGATTTAAGCTCGTTTCGAGGTATCCCGAACTGGATGCGCCGGACCTTTTCCCAAAAGAAACCGCCCTGGACTCGGCAAAAGAAACAGCGAAAAAATACTATGATGAAACGCTTCGGCCGGGCGGTGTAAGCGCGCCCGCCTTCCACGGCGAGAAGGTTTCCTTTACGGATGCGGGATTGGCGCATATTTCGGGAGAAGATGAAAGGTCTCTTTCCGAAAAGAATGTCAATAGAAGGTTGGCCCTTTTGCCCAAGGCCAAGGCCGTGATCGAGAACGCGCCTTATGCCGATGAGGTGAGGGACAAGGGAAACGGGACAACTGATTATGGATTGCTTGGGCGATTCAAGGATGGGACTGTTGTTCGAGCGGTCATCAGGGAAACGAACCAAGAAGGGAAAATATTTCGAACGGTTTACGACTGGGAGGATGTTAGTAAAAAAATAAAGAGAACCCCCTCGTCAGGTTCTTCTTCTGTCCTGCCAAGTCTTGGGGTGGGCGAGGCACCGTCCGGGCAAGACGGATTTCAGTATAAGTCCCGAATCACCTGTCGACAACAAAAATCTTGAGCAAACCCAAAAAGGCGCCACGCAGTTCCTCGAGGACGGGAGAGCGATCCTGCATCTGTTCGAGACGGCTGACTTCTCAACCCTCATCCATGAACTCGCACACATTTTCCGCCGGCAGCTTTCGCCCGAAGACATGGCGATTGCAGCAAAGTGGGCAGGTCCTAAAAGCGCGGAGTGGGACACGAAGAGCGAGGAAAAGTTTGCGCGCGGCTTTGAGAAATACTGTGCGGAGGGCGTAGCGCCTTCGTCCAGCCTGTGGGGTATTTTCCAGAAGATGAAATCCTGGATGCTCGATATTTACAAGAGTTTAAAAAACCTGCGGGTAACTCTTAACGACGATATTCGGGCGGTATTCGACCGGCTGCTTGCAACCGAAGAAGACCGGCGGGCAAAAAAGGACGCCCTTGATTCAATAAACGGTGTCCCGGCTCACAAATCGGGTCCGGCGGCAGATGGCATTCCCACGCCCGGCATATCTCGGGACAATTTCGTGGCGGCCATAGACCTGAACCGGGACATTTCTTGAGAGCAGCGCGACAGGGCGATCTCGCTTGCCGATGCCCTGGCTGCGTCCTGGGCGAATACGGAGGGGCGGCCGACTGAAGAGTGGTATCCGACATATATTGCCGGGGTGCGTGGCGACGCGGACCAACCGCTGCCGGCATTATTCCGGGATACTGAAAAGCTCACCGTCAAGGATATTCCCAACCTTTACGACTACGCCGTAGGGACTCCGAGCAACCAGAAAGTCGAAATCAAATATGCAACGGTCGGTCCGGAAGAGGCGGCTCGGCTAAAGGAGGTAACCGGGTTTGATCTCTCCGGCTGCAATCACTCTGTAGACAACTTCGCTATCCGCCACATTAATAATCAGCATGGGGTCCCGGCAAGCGAAGAATCGCGTGGACAGTTGGCTATAACGCGCGACGATATTGCGAAAATACCTGAGATTGTTGCGAACCCGGACAAAGTGACAGCGCTCAAAACGCGCCAGAATAGGGATGGTGTCGGCTATACAAAAAGGTTCGATGGAGACATTTTTTACGTCGAAGAGATAAGAACGGGCAAAAAGCTGTTATCGGCTGTGTCGATGAGAAAACTCAAGGCCGGGGCGACCAATGCACCTCCATCGCTGGAGTCCAGGTCTGCAACGTCCGAAACGGTCCCCGGCCAAGATGTAGACAATATAGCAAGCCAGATTGAATCAGGCAAGCCCTCGGACGTATTGGAGCAACAAGGAGGGGCGCTGGCCGCCTGGGTCGGAAAGGGCGCAACCCGGTTTCTCGAAGACGGCAAAGCCATCCTGCATCTATTCGAGACGGCCGGCTCCTCCACCCGGGTCCGCGAGTTGGCCCACATACTTCGCCGCCAGCTCCGGCCTGAGGACCTCGCAGTCTCTGAGAAATGGGCAGGCGTCAATAGCTCTCAGTGGGACATGCGAAGCGAGAAAAAGTTCGCGCGGGGATTTGCGAAGTATTGCACGGAGGGTATCGCATCATCGGCAAAGATTCGGCGCATTTTTCAGAAAATGCAAACCTGGATGCTGGATATCTACGAGAGCCTCAACGAGCAGGGCGATTATGACAAGCTGACTGATACGCCTGAATTCAAAAACTGGTTTGGCGAGAGCAAGGTAGTCTTTAAAAAGGGAGAGTTCGACCCGTGTTATAATCCAGGGGGAATCCCCGGTGTTCCAAGACTGGTCTATCACAATGTAGATAGGGACAGCGTTGACCTTTGCCAGCCCGACAAGCGCGGAGTAATGCTTTTCTCATCCAGCCCGGATATGGGTCTGGAAAAAAGCGAACGTGCTATGAGCGTTCCCGTATATCTGAAAATAGAAAACCCGCTTGAAATAAGGAGTTCAAACGGCGCATACGTTATCGACGCCGCCTTGATAGAAAAGGCAAGAGCACAAGGAAACGATGGAATCATAGTAGATTTTTATGGGTACTTTTATGTAGTCTTTTCACCAGAACAGGTAAAATCCCCGATTAAACGTCGTATATTCAATCAAGGCGGTGTTGATTTATCAAAAGGACAAAGTTGCTCTGGAGCTGTAGATACCACCCTCGCAAAAGCCTTTAAGCAGATCGAAAAGAGGCCTGTCGAAATAATCGGGCTCCCCGTTACCGGCCCTGACGATCTTGCAGTACTTGCCCAGGGGTGGAGAAATCCAAATTACGAGGAGATGCGATACGTCTTTATCAAAGACGGAATAATTATCGACCATGAAGGTGTGACTTGTCGACTGCCGATGATGTCGCGAACATATATTGGGAACCAATCTGAAAGAGAAAAGCACATAAAGGAGCGCATCGCTGCTCTCAACGCCGACTCCCTTTACCTTGTCCATAATCATCCTTCCGGCATAGTCGACGCCTCGGACGAAGACCGGAAACTAACCTTAATCACAGCTAAGAAATTCCCCGAAATGAAGGGGCACATCATTATAAATTCAAAGAGGTATGGCTTTATTGATCTGAATGGAAGGTGTTTACCTCATCCTTTACCGGCTATTCCTAATGAATGGATCGATCCAATCCTTACCGACTCCGTCCCTCACGTGATACTCAGTGGAGATTTAGGCTCGCGGGGGAAGATCGCAGGATGGGCAAAGGCTTTGACTGTCGATAGGAATAAACCCCTCATAATCTATTTCACTTCTCGATCCCAAGTTCGTGGTTTGCAGGAAATCAACCCGGGCGGCTCCCGGGATTGGAGGCAACTGGCAGATAGCATGCCGAAGAAACTTGTTGACTTTGGCTCTTCCTATGCCGTCCTCATTCTGCCGGAAAGGTCGCGCGGTTATGTGCTTGAAATAGGACGATGGCTGGCCGGGGAAGGGGTTTTTCATGATGTATACTCAGTTGACGAGGACGGAGCGCATGCGGTCGTGGAGACGGGCGTAGCTGTCCCAAAAGATCGATTTGGCGGCCGCCCTCTCAGCGATTTTCTCCCCGAACCTCTCAAGTAAAAAGAGATGACAGTTTATTTTTATCAATTAAGAGAAATAATACATATTTTTTACCTAATCATCCTTAATCTTCTCTCGATTGAGGTAAGTTCAGCCCAAAGGTCACTGACATAAAGTTGGTGCTCAACGGGAGAGGCTTCTATGGTAGACATTCTCAGAAAGCCGGTAGAGATCTTGAAGGGCAGGCAAACTCTTACTCCGGAAGAGTACGGGGAGTGGGTCGCAGCAGTGCATAACCTCCCTTCGGATGAAGTGGAATACGACCCGGATACCGACCTTGTCTGGTACAAAGCAAAAGTTGATGAGGACAACCCGGGGCCTGAATTCCCGGAACTCATGCTCATTTGTGACCCCCCCTGGAAACCAAAGAGTAAACGGATCAGGACGATTGGACATCCACTCAGGAACTTTGCCGATCTTGGAGTCCTTACCCGCGCCTGGAGAAAACCCACATACAAAAACCTGCGATATCTTTATATCAAGGATGGCGTCATAGTCGAATATGAAGGAGTGAAGCGCCGGGGAGGGAGCGCCACCTTCCTGGACGGATCTCCGCTGAAAACGATAATGCATATAAAGGAGCGCATTGTTGCGCTTGGAGCCGATTCCCTCTTTGTGGTCCATAATCACCCCTCCAAATTTACTCCATTGGAGAGATTCGAAATGACCATTAAAGATTTCACATCGGGCCGGGTACGAAAGCGAGCAACTGAAAACCCCACGCCGTCAAAGTTAGATAGAACATTGGCCATCCTTCTCGCCAAGGTCCCGGAGCTAAAGGGCCACATTGTCGTGCATCCGGTCTGGTTTGGCCTTATCACCTTAGAAGGACTGGCTATTTTGCGTAAGCTACCGGATTTACATTGAAAGATACTGCCACCATCTTCATCGACTCATAGGGGGCTGCTATGGAGCACATCTTTAAAAATTGCTGAATGGGCGAGAGCCTTGACCCGAAGAGAATGGCCAGTTGTTTTTTCCATTCGCGAAGAAACAACTCTTCGCCAATTGCAGGAAATAAGCCTGGACGATATAGACGTTTGGAACCAGCTTGTCGATGAACTGGCAAAGTCCGAGGACCCCAGGTATGAGGGTCCTTCTCTGAACGACGAGATAGGACCGTTGGGCAAACACGGATTGCATTATCATTATCATCTGTCGCCTGGACGGGGGGGCTGAGTCACAATTCGCTATGTTCCACCACGAATTATTAACGCATAGTTTTTTCCGGAACAGGCGAATTCCCCCTTTGATCATACTGAATTAGATCGAACCATTGCGGCGCGAAGTATACTTGCACCCTGTGAAATGTCCAATTTCGCTTAGCCCGACCTCCGCAGTTAGCAAGGTCCCCCAATGCGAAGCGACGCAACGTTTTGCCTGCGGCTTCCTTCAGATTCCACCTCGCGATGGACACCCTTGCCGTCCGGCTGACAGTTTCCCCTGTCGGACCTATAGAGGACTTACACCTCCAAGTGAATGCGCCCTGCCGGGCGCACAAAAAAAGAGCGGAGCCAGTTAAACTGACTCCGCCCGAAAATTCTATGGACAGGGGCTATCCCAGATACTTCCTCTTAAGCCCGATCAAACCAACCACGCCCGGTCCAAAAAGCCAGACTGTGCCGGGGATAGGGGTGGCGGAGGCGGCATAGACGAGCGCGTCTCGCTGGTAGCTTGTACCACCTTCGTTAAAGGTGGCATACGAACTGTTCTCCGCCAGCGAGAACGTTACCTGGTAGGTGTCCCCAACCGTTGTTGCAATAGTCTGGCTTAGGGTGTCGTAACCTTGATTTGCCGCACCGTCCAACCATTCGTAGGCCTTCGTGGCAAGCCCGTTGACATATCCAGGAGTGTCTGGAGCGCCGAACTGGCATAGACCCAGTCGACCGGCGCCCTGGTGCAGTCCCGCCGCTTGTATAGGTACCCCCCGTGAAAGACGAGTTTAGCAGCAGGTTGCCGTTCGAAGCCGTCGTATCAACCACGGATGGATTTGTGAACAAGAGCTGACCATTGTCATCACGGAACAAGAACGTCATGGAAGTACTGGCGGCGGTCGCAGTAAAGTCGACGGTGTATGGTTCGACTGTACCCTTGCCGCTCGAGAGACCGTTCAGGTCCAAGATGGCGCCTGGAGGCGGAGTGAGCACTGTTGTCGCCAAAGATGGACTAACCATCGCTAAAACAAGCATGGCTGCAAAGAGCAAATACTTAGGTTTCATATTATTCCTCCCGTTTGGTGCTGTCTAATTGCTTTACTTCAGGCAACCCGGCTGTCTCGGGAGAAGACCCGTGGCTTTCCGTCCCTACCTCACGATAGGTTTGGCTATGGAATTACTCTTCAGGCCGGAGTGGCCAATGTTGCAAATTCGCGCATCAATCGTTCGTGCAAGGCCCGACGAGCGACTGCAGCGCAGAGGGAAGGTATGGGGCATCGCCGCAGCTCACCACAGCCGGGGTGATGGGAACGGGGCCGACTGAATTAAATTCGGCTTGTCCGGTCGAACCCAGCAGGAGTTGAATAAACTGAACGGCTGCGGTCGGGTTTGGAGCATTGTTCAACACGGTGATTCCCCAGGTCGTACTGCTTGCCGGAAGCTTCACGAAATCGGTTCCGTCAAGATCGGGTTCAACGATAACCGCTTGTGAATAGAAGGAGTTAAATGCGGGACTCCCCAAGTTGATGTTAGCGGGCAAACTTACGTACTGGTAGTTCGAATCGGCCTTCGCGCTGGCGTAGGCGTTGTGCATGTAGGTGAGCGCGAGGTCGTAATTCAGGCCTATTTTAAAGGATGGCGAACCGGAGGCCGCGGGAGTGGCAAGATAGTGTTCAAGCAGAAGGTCATACAGGTTGGGCACATTATAGTACTGCTGGGCCAGATTAAATATCTGGGGGGCCTTGTAACCGCTCGGATCGAGAAACAGATGGGAACCTCCGAACGTCACGCCCTTAACGGCGGGGGCAGCAGGGGGGGTGCCGGCGCCGACGATCTGCTGGTACCAGTTCGCGGCCACCGTGGGTATGTTGGTGCTGTCGGCCGGTCCCGTCGGAGCGAAGGCGCCGCTGCCGATGAGCGAGGTGTTCAGTTTGCTGGCGCCACCGCAGGTCGCCCCTGAGCCGAGGCAGTAAGCCAATACCATCTGGTCCTGGGCGAACCGGATGTCCCAATTCGCGTACCCTTCAGGTTCGAGAAATAGATCGATGTCCAAATAATCTGCAGGGGCGACAATGTCGCACGGCACGTTCCCTGCGGTCACTTGTCTGAGCATATCCATACTGCCGGCGGAATTGTCGGACACGGCGATGCCCGTCTGGCAGGTGAAGGCGGTCTCAAGCGCTGTAAAAGAAGTGCTCAGGCTTCCAGCATGCCATATGATAAGTTTCTGCCCGGTAAGGGGTACGCATGTTTGAGCGAATGCACCGCCGGCCGAGAAAGCGAGTGTGACCACACCCGCGAGCCACATACATAATGTTTTTCCTCTAACCATTTTGTTCCTCCTCGAGTTAATTGAGCATCGTAAGTTAAATCGCCTGCTATAACCTTCGAGACTTTATTGCCGGCCACCTCCTTTCCTTCTGCCCTGCATGAGATCTTCGACTGCTTTACCCGTTTAGACCCCAAATCCGGATTGAGTGCTTATGTATTGCGTGGAAAAACGCTTTCTGCTGCCTCATGGGGATCACGCTGCGCCCCGAAAACCATGACCGCGTGCGCGAGCTTTGGCGGCGCGGATCATGAGCTCGATCTGTTCGAAAAACGATCGGGAACAGGTCCGCGCGGTTCTCCAGCGGGAGCAACTCTGGGATCAGTTCGTGTTTGCCAGATCGCTTGGCGCCCAGGGAGAAATGATCGCCCAGACGATTGGGGAGATGAATCTGCGGCCGGTGAACGTGCTGTTGATCGACGACAATCCGCAGAACCTGGAAGAAGCCCGGTTCTTCGATCCGGGCCTGCAAGTCGCCACGCCGACGTCTTGGACCAATTGCTGGCCTGGCCGCAGACGCAGGGCAAGGATGACGCGGCCCTTTCCCGCTGGCGACAATATCGCCAGTTGGAACAAAAAGTGACCGACCAACAGGAGTTCAGCGGCGGCGGCAACGAAGATTTTTTGCGGCAGTGCAACATTCGGGTGACGATCGGGCGGGAGCGCGGCTCAGTTCGATCGGCTGCTGGAAATGAT